>CALXIP010000053.1 GCA_944388395.1 uncultured Ruthenibacterium sp. | reverse complement strand
CCCGCTTCATGCTGGTGGCAGCCATGAACCCCTGCCCCTGCGGATATTTCGGCCATCCCACCCGGGCATGCACCTGCTCGCCCGGAGCCATCAACCGCTATCTGCAAAAAATTTCCGGTCCCCTTCTGGACCGCATTGATCTTCACGTGGAGGTCGCCCCGGTCAACTACGAAGAACTTCGCCGGGAAAGCGGCGGCGAATGCAGCGCAGATATTCTCAGGCGGGTGTGCGCTGCCCGGGACCGCCAGACAAAGCGCTACGAAGGGACCGGCATTTCCTGCAACGCCCAGCTTCCCAGCGCCATGCTGCGCCAAGCCTGCCCCATGACCCGGGACGCGGAAAAAATTCTGGAATCCGCTTTTCAGAGTTTAGGGCTTTCCGCCCGCGCATATGACCGGGTATTGAAAGTCAGCCGCACCATTGCAGATCTGGACGGCAGCGAAACCCTGGAGGTCTGGCATGTCAGTGAGGCCGTGCAGTACCGCAATCTGGACCGCAAATACTGGTATTCGCTGTAATCAAAAACCTCCTGCCCGGGACTTCCCGGACAGGAGGTTTTTTGATGGATTCAAGACTTGAGCATCTGTTTCCAGACGCCTTTTTTGTAAAACGCCAGCGACATGAGCGTCGCCACTACCCAACCAAGCGGCCAGGAGAGCCAGATTCCCCGTTCCTGCCAAATGCCGGAGAACAGAAATGCCAAAATCACACGCAGAATCAAGTCGGAAAAGGTCGCAACCATAAACGCCTTCATGGCGCCGCCGCCGCGCAGAACACCGTCTGCCATCAGCTTGATGCAAATGGCAAAATAGAAGGGCGAAATGATATGCAAAAATTCCACACCGGTCTCCAGCGCTTTTCCGCTCTCACTGGTCATGAACAAAAAGATCATCTGCCGGCCGAACACAAAGTAGGCAACGAAAAAGGGAACCGTCACCAGCAGCGTCATAATCACGCCCGCCCGGAACCCCTGACGCACCCGATCCGGTTTGCCCGCACCCAGATTCTGAGCCGTAAAGTTGGAAATTCCGTTGCCCAGAGTCGTAAAGCTGGTCAGCGCAAAGGTATTCAGTTTCACCGCGGCGGAATAGCCGGCAATGACAGAGGAACCGTAGCTGTTGACCAACCCCTGAATGAAAATATTACCCACGGAAATAAAGCTCTGCTGCAAAATGCTGGGCACGGCAATCAGCGCGATGCGGCACAGCATCGGCATGGAAAACAGCGGAGCCTGTCCCTCGGTGGGCACATCCCGCAAGCGCAGAACCACCGTCCACACCGCCAGAATACAGGCGATGCCCTGCGCAATGAAGGTCGCCCAGGCCACACCGGCCACACCCCATTCAAAATAACGCACAAAGATGTAATCCAGCGCAATATTCCCCAATGAAGAGCCGATCAGGAAATACAGCGGCGTGCGGGAATCGCCCAGAGCAGTAAAAATGCCCGTGGCAACATTGTACAGAAACAGGAAGGTAAATCCGCCCACGTAAATGGCCAGATACAAAGCGCCGTCCTCAAAAATATTGTCCGGCGTATTGACCATACGCATCAGCGCCCTGGTCCCCACCAGTCCGGCACCTGTCAGCACCACCGAAAGCGCCAGAGACGCCAGCAGCGTTGTGCTGACCGCGGTCTTCATGCGCGTATATTCTCTTGCACCGAACAAATTGGAGATGACTACGGAACAGCCGATGTTGCTGCCTACGGCAATGGCCATAAAAATCATGGTGATGGGATAGGACGCGCCCACAGCTGCCAGCGCGTCCTCCCCCGCGAACTTGCCGGCAATCACGCTGTCGGCAATGTTGTACATCTGCTGAAAAATCACACTGATAAACATAGGGATGGAAAAACGCCACAGCACAGAGGCCGGGCTCCCCTTGGTCAGGTCTTTGATCAAAACAACGCCTCGCTTTCCTTATGCTTTCTGCGCTTCTTCCAGTGCGCGAATATGCTTCATTTCATGCCGAATCAGAAGCACGGTCGTAACAAACGCTGCAAAATCCGCCACCGGACCGGAGAACAGAATGCCGTCCATTCCCCACCGCAATGGCAGGATCAGCAAAAGCGGGATCAGGAACAGCACCTGCCGCGTAAGGGACAGCACCATGCCCTTTACCGGCTTTCCGATGGCAGCAAAAAAGTTGGAAGAAATCATCTGCACGCCATTGATGAAAATCATCATCAGAAAGATGCGCATGAACTTCACGGCAAATTCAAAATACAGCGCATCACCGGTTCCGAAAATGGAAATGATCTGTGTGGGGAAAAATTCAAACAGAACAAACCCCACGCTGCCCACCGCTACGCAGCAACTGACCGCCAGCTTGTAAATTCCCCGCACCCGATCGTACTGCCGCGCCCCGTAGTTGAAGCCGACAATGGGCTGCGATCCCTGGGAAATACCGATGATCACCGCCAGCAGAATGGCGTTTGTCTTCATGACGATGCCGCTGGCCGCCAGAGGGATATCGGTGCCGTATTCCGAAGCAGCCCCGTAGTAGGTGAGAGAATTGTTCAGCACGATCTGCACCAGTGTGATCGCCAGCTGGTTCAGGCTGCTGCTCATGCCCAGAGACGCAATGCGGATGCTTTCCTGCGGGTTCAGGCGGAACATTTCCCGCCGCAGCTGCACATGCTGGAAGCGCCCCAGGTACTGCACCGCCGCCAGAAAAGAAAAGAACTGACCAATGACGGTGGCCCAGGCCGCACCCGCTACACCCCAGCCGAAGACAAAGATGAAAACGGGGTCCAGAATGGTGTTGATCACCGCCCCCAAAAGCATGCAGACCATGGAATATTTGGGACTGCCGTCCGCACGTGCCAGATTGCTCATGCCGTTTGTGACGATCAGAAGCGGCATTCCCAGTGCAGTGATACGGGTGTAGCTCTCTGCGTAAGGCATGACATCCGGCGTCGCGCCAAAAGCCGTCAGCAGGATGCGCAAAAACAGCTCTACCAAAACGGTGTATGCAATTCCGCCAACGAGCATCATCAAAAAGGCATTGCCCACGACCCTGGCTGCCTTCTCTTTTTCGCCGGCACCCAGATAAAGCGAAAAGCGCGATGCACTTCCGATGCCGATCAGAAGCGCAATGGCCATACAAATCGTCGTCAGCGGATATGCCACATTGGTAGCGGCGTTTCCGAGATAGCCCACGCCCTGCCCGATGAAAATCTGGTCCACAATATTGTACAGAGAACTGACCAGCATTGCAATGATGCTGGGTACCGCAAATTTTTTCAGCAACTGGGGCAGCGGTTCATACCCCAATGGATTGTCTTTGGTCATTATTTCTCTTCCTCCCCTGCATTTTGGCTTTCAATGCGCGCTACGGCGCTGCCTGCCACCCGCAGCAGAAGCCGGTTCAGAAGTGCTGTCTCTTCCTCGGTAAAATCCGCCGTCACGGCATGCTGCCAGTTTTCGCAGATCTCCTCGATCCTTCCGCAGGCCTGCTGTGCCCTGTCGGTCGGATACAACCGGCTGGTCCGCTTATCCCGCGGATTCTGCTCCCGGCGCAAAAAGCCCTCTTTTTCCAAATAAGCTACGCTTCGTGTAACGTTGCTCGGATGGATGTGAAAGATTTCTGCCAGCTGATCCTGCTGCACTCCCGGGCTGCGGCACACGCGCACAATGTACATGTGCTGACTGCTGTTCAGCCCTAACGGCGCCAAATGCCGGTCCAGATCCATTTTGGCATAGCGGTCCGCTACGGACAGCCATCTGACCCATTCCATCTTCATCGTTTTCCACCGCCTAAAAAGGATACGCCCGGGCTTGTCCGGGCGAACGGTCTTTATTATATCAAAACAAAATTGCTTGCGCAAGCAATTTGTTTTGTGCGTGTATATCCTTGTAAAAAATGCGCAGAAGCCACGGCTTCTGCGCATCTCAGTTCAGTGATTTTTCTTTCGCACAAAGACGGACAGTCCAATCAGGGCCGCGCCCACTGCCAGTCTGACGCACCCCTGCACAAAATGGGGCCGGCTGGCATCCAGTACCATTCGGGCGGTTTCTGCCGCACAGGAGGGCTCGCTCAGCACACCGGCCCAGTTGACACCCGCCACTACTGTGCCCACAAACCCCCAAAGCAAAATCAAAATTCCCGCAATTCTCAAAATCCTGCTCATTCAAGCGCCCCCTGCACCCCTTTTGGGGAAGGCAGTTTTTTGCAATCGGCTTGTCCCTCAATCAACCGTTCCGGCCTCTTAAAGGTTCTCTCAGGTCGCGCCCCATGGCAATATGCCAGGCGCCCGCATCCAGAAAGCGATTGCCAAAGGGACGGAAGCCCAGCGTTTCATAAAAGCCTTCCTTGCCGCACTGAGACCCCAACTCTGCCCGCCGTGCGCCCAATTCTCCGGCTTTGCGCAAAATCTCTTCCATCAGGCCGCGGCCTACCCCTTGTCCCCGGCAGCTGCGCCGAACACACACACGTCCCACATGAAGCACCCCCGGCTCCTGCCAGAAGATTCGGGCACAGCACACAGTCCCCTGTTCTGTGATACCCAGCACATGCAGGCTGGTTTGATCCTGCGCATCCATTTCATCTTCCAGGGCAAACCCCTGTTCTTCCACAAAGACTTCCTTTCGCAGATCGAACGCCTGCTTCATGCGTTCGTCCGAAAAAGCAAACCACTGGTATTCCATAAACAATCTCCCAAATCAAAACAGCACCCACACGCGTGCCAGCAGCAAAAGCACCACACCCGGTGCTCCCAACACCACTGCCACAAACGATGTGGCATAATTCAGCGCAATGGTCACCCCGGTAAATCCGGCCAGCAAATTGACTGCCCCCAAAGCGGCCGCGCCGCACCCCGCGCTTTTCAACGCGTTGAGCAAAGGGTGCTTTGTTCCACACAAAACTGCCGCCACCCCGGCGGTACATACCAGCGCCCAAAAAAGCGCAACTGTCTGAACGAATGTCATCGTGTTCACCTCACCGCATTCTATGCGGACAAGGGGAACAGTTATTCGCCTCGGGCAGGCTCGAAATCCACGTTTCCTGCAGCCACATCTACACCGGCAAGCGTCACGCGCATCCTATCGCCCACTGCCCAGCGGCGTCCGCCCAGCGGTTCCACCAGCGCTACGCCGTCAATCAGCTGAAGTTCCCGCGTGGAAAGCGCATCCGCCCGCACAAGGCCCTCCACCGTATTGGGAAGTTCCACATACAGACCGAAACTGGTGACCGATGCCACCACCGCGTCGAACTCCTCACCGATAAACTGCTGCATATACTCCGCCTTATAACAGTCATCAATATCCCGTTCCGCTTTCATGGCACGCACTTCACACTCAGAAGACTGAACCGATGCCTCGGCTGCAAAGCCCGTGAATTGCTGGCGGATCTCATCCGCAGATGCGCCCGCGCACAGCCGGCCCAAAATGCGATGAATCGCCAGGTCCGGATAACGGCGGATCGGCGAGGTAAAGTGAGCATAGTCTGCAAGCGCCAAACCAAAATGCCCCTTGGGCTGCGGCTCGTACTTGGCTTTCGCCATACTGCGCAGCACATTGGTGTGCACCGCCCGTTCCAGCGGCGTATCTCTTGTGGCATCCAGCAAAGCTGCCAGCTCTTTCACGGTGGGGGTCTCTCCTGCAAATCCGGTATCCACTTTCATGGCCAGCAAAGCTTTTTTCAGCGCTTCCACCCGCTCGGCCTCGGGCTGGTCATGGACACGATACACAAACGGAATGTCTTTTTCCTTTGCCAGCCGCGCCGCGCACATATTGGCCAGCAGCATAAATTCCTCGATCATGCATTCGGAAACGCCCCGCACACGCTTTTCCACTCCTGTGCAGCGCCCGCTTTCGTCCACCAGAATCTTGGCTTCATCGCTCTCGATGTTCATCGCCCCCCGCTGCAGGCGGCGAGCTGCCAGTTTTTCGTACACTTTCTGCATCAGGGGCAATTGTTCCGCCACCTGTGCATACCGCACTTTTACCGCGTTGTCGGCAGAGCCGTCCAGAATGGCGTTTACCTCGCTGTACACGCCTTTTACCCGGGACCGAATAACCGTCTTGCAGAATTCGTAATCGATCACACCACCCTGTCTGTCCAGCTGCATCAGGCAGGAAAATGCCAGCCGATCCTCCCCTTCATTCAAGCTGCAGATTCCATTGGACAGCTGACGGGGAAGCATGGGCACTACACTGTCCGCATAATACACGGAAGTTCCGCGGCTGAAAGCCTCTTTGTCCAGCGCGGACCCGGGCCGCACATAATGGCTCACATCCGCAATGTGGACCCCCAGGGCATAGCCGTTTTCCGTACGGGTCAGAGAAATGGCGTCGTCAATGTCTTTGGTCGAAGCCGAATCGATGGTGAAGACAGCCCAGTCACGCAGGTCTCGGCGGCCTTTGCAGTCCTTCTCACGCAGCCGGGCATTTTCATAAACTTTTGCTTCTTCCTTCACCGACGCGGGGAAATGGCGGGAAATGCCCACACTGTACAAAAGCGCTTTGGCACAGTGAGAAGCCACATCTGCCGCGCCAAAGCGCATGGACACTCCGGCCCGGTGATCCGCATGGTTTTCACCGCGTTCCAAAATCTCCACCGCAGCCTTTTCCCCAATGCGAGCGCCGCCGTCCGCCCCCTTCTTGATGAGCAGCGGAACATGGGGGCAGGCGTCCGGCAGAAGTGCCAGGCGGCCGTCCAGCTTGGTCACCTCTCCGCAAAAACGCTTATTCTCCTCAGCGATGGCGATCACTTTTCCCTCCAGCGTACCGGCACGCCGGGGATGTTCATCCAGTGTCACCAGCACCAGATCGCCGGGCATGGCGCCCAACAGATATTTTCCGGGGATGAACACGTCGGCCCCGCCTTCCACCGGCTGGGCAAATCCAAACGTCCGCGCCAGTTTGACCAGACGGCATTTGAGCGCCTTTTCCATATCCCGGGCTGCAACGCAATACATTCCGTCACGAACGAACACCTGCTTCTTTTTCACCAGTTCGTCCATCAGGCGGGTCACTTTTTTATCATTGCCCAGGCGCGCCTTCAGCTCTTTCAGGCGGCGAGGCTTTTTCTCCAGCTCTTTCAGGATTTTCCCTTTCAGACTCATAGCGGTCTCCTCCCGTCCATCTGCAACAAGGCCCGCCATGCCGGCGGGCCTTGAATTTTGTCTTATTTTGTATAAATGCTGAATACACTTACCAGAATGGTCAGCACAAAGAAGATGATCGCAGCCACCTTCGTATATTTGGCCAGCAGGGTTTTCGGCATGCTGCTGCGACCTTCGGCCGCCATCATTTCACCGCCGCCGATCACGCCGGACAATCCTCTGCCCTTGGAATCCTGCAAAAGAACCATCACCAAAATGGCCAGGCTGCAAAAAATCAGCAGAACACCGCTGACGATCTCTAAAACACCCATCGTTAAACCTCCAGTCACATTAACGGATTTATCATAGCATGAAACAAAGAAAAAAGCAAGCCAGAAAACGGAATTTTACACAAGGCTGGTTTGTTCCGCCGTGTCCTCTGCCTTCAGCACCGCGCCCATGGCGGGCAGTGTGCGCACCCGGTAGCGATGGGGATCCGCCAATTCCATCCCCTCAGCCGGGCGCACTGACGTGATGCGGTGATTGCGCTTGAGCGTGATCACATTCACACCCGCCGTATTCTTGGTCTGCTTTTCCGGCACCTGAGCGGAGTGGACCAGCAGCATACGGCCCGCGCTGGTCTGGATGGCCAGCTCGCACTCATCGTGCAAATACGCGGCCCAGAACAGTGCAGCCTTGTCGCTGAACGCATTGACCAGCTTGCGGCGGTTCTGCTTGGTGGCATAGCTGGACATGGGGACCTTGGCGGCCTTGCCGTTCTCAAACAGGAAGAACATGTGGCCTTTGTAATCCTCCGTCACAGCCATGCAGACCGGCGTTTCGCCTTCTTCCATTCCCAGACGCGCCGGGATGTAGTCGCCCATCAGGCTGGCCTTTCCATCGGCAAAATCGCCTGCACGGCATTTGTACACCTGACAGCGGTTGGTAAAGAACAGCAGTTCTGCGTTGTTTTTCGTTTCCTGCTGCAAAATGACCGAATCTCCGTCCTTGAGTTTCTGGTCGCCGGACATGCGCAGGCTCTGCGGCGTAATTTTCTTAAAGTATCCTTCGCTGGTAAAGAACACCGTCACCGGGTAATCCGGCATGGAATCCTCTTCTTCATCCTCTTCCTCGCTCTCCGCTTCGTAGAGGATCTCGCTGCGGCGCGCCTCGCCGTATTTTTTGGCAACGCCCGACAGCTCGTCGATGATGATGCGGCGGATCTTGGCCGGGCTTTCCAGAATTTCTTTCAGCCGGGCGATTTCCGCCTCCAGCTCTTCGATTTCCTGCGTGCGCTTGAGGATGTATTCCCGGTTGAGATGGCGCAACTTGATTTCGGCCACATATTCCGCCTGCGTCTTGTCGATACCGAACCCGATCATCAGGTTGGGTACCACTTCGGCCTCTTCCGCTGTCTCGCGCACAATGCGGACCGCTTTGTCAATATCCAGAAGAATGGCCGCCAAACCCTTGAGCAGGTGCAGCCGCTTTTCCTTACCGGTCAAATCGAAATAGGTGCGCCGGCGCACACATTCCGTACGGAAAGCAGTCCACTCGTTCAAAATCTCCCGCACGCCCATCACCCGGGGGATGCCCGCAATCAGAATGTTGAAGTTGCAGGAGAAGCTGTCCTCCAGCGGCGTCAGACGGAACAGCTTTTGCATGACCTTGTCCGGGTCCTGCCCGCGCTTGAGATCGATGGTCAGTTTCAAGCCGTTCAAATCCGTCTCATCGCGCATATCGCTGACTTCTTTCACACGGCCCGCCTTGACCAGTTCGGCGATTTTGTCCATGATGGCCTCCACCGTCGTGGTGGGCGGAATCTGCGTGATTTCCAGCATATTGCCGTCTTTTTCGTACCGGTAGCGGGCGCGCACCCGCACACTGCCGCGCCCGGTCTCGTAAATATTTTTCAGTGCCTTCTCATTGTACAGGATGTAACCGCCGCCCACAAAGTCCGGCGCAGGCAGCGTGGAGAACAGATCATGGTCCGGATCTTTGATCAGGGCAATGGTCGTCTCGCACAACTCGCGCAGGTTAAAGGAACAGATGCTGGAGGCCATGCCCACAGCGATTCCCAGCGTGTTGTTGGCCAGAATGGTGGGAAACGTAACCGGCAGCAGCGTGGGTTCCGTGGTGGACGCGTCATAGTTGGGCACAAAGTCGACCGTATCCTTATCAATGTCGCCAAACAGTTCAGCACACACGTCCTCCAGTTTGGCCTCAGTGTAACGCGAAGCCGCGTAAGCCATGTCCCGGCTGTAAGCCTTGCCGAAGTTTCCCTTGCCGGACACATACGGCACCAGAAGGCTCTCGTTGCCCCGCGCCAAACGCACCATGGTATCATAAATCGCCTGATCGCCGTGCGGGTTCAAATGCATGGTGTTGCCCACTACGTTGGCGCTTTTTGTGCGCGCGCCTTTCAGCAGGCCCATGTCGTACATGGTGTACAGCACCTTGCGGTGCGCAGGCTTGAAGCCGTCGATCTCAGGCAGCGCACGGGAGACGATCACGCTCATGGCATAGGGCATGTAGTTGGTCTCCAGCGTTTCAGTGATCGGCTGCTCCAAAACGCTGCCCGCGGAGAGGATCTCCACATTGTCGCCCAGCTGCGGGCGAACGGGGCCTGTCTTTTTGCTTGATTTTTTCGCCATATTGCTCCCTCTTGCGTTTTATTAAGAAACGTCCAGCTCGTCCAGATATTCGCAGCCGTGCTGGGCAATGTGCTCCTTGCGGCCGGCCAGGTTGTCTCCCAAAAGCAGATCAAACACCTCTGCGGTCCGCTTGGCGTCTGTGGGCGTCACCTTGATCAGGCGGCGGCTGGCCGGATTCATCGTGGTCAGCCACATCATCTCCGGGTCGTTTTCGCCCAGACCTTTGGAGCGCTGAATCGTATATTTGGCATCGCCGATCCGCTCCAGGAACTCCGTCTTTTCCGATTCGGTGTAAGCAAAATACGTGTGGCCCTTGCTCTCGATTTCGTACAAGGGTGACTCCGCAATATAAACGTAGCCGTCTTCGATCAAAGTCGGCACCAAACGGTACAGCATAGTCAGGATCAGCGTCCGAATCTGGTAGCCGTCCACTTCCGCGTCCGTGCAGATGACGATTTTGTTCCAGCGCAGGTTGTTCACGTCAAAGCTGGACAGATCCTTTTTGGATTTGCCCCGCAGCTCCACACCGCACCCCAAATCTTTAATGAGGTCGGTAATAATGTCGCTTTTGAAAATCCGGTCGTAGTCCGCCTTCAGGCAGTTCAGAATCTTCCCTCGCACGGGCATGATTGCCTGATACTCGGAATCGCGGCTGGTCTTGACGGCGCCCATGGCCGAGTCACCCTCCACGATATACAGTTCCCGGCGGGAGAGGTCCTTGGAACGGCAGTCCACAAATTTCTGAACCCGGTTGGCGATATCGATTTTTTCGGTCAGTGCCTTTTTCGCGCCCTGACGCACTTTGTCCGCATGCTCGCGGCTCTGTTTGTTCACCAGAACCTGTTGGGCAATTTTCTGCGCCTCATCGGGCTTTTCCAGGAAGTACACTTCCAGGTTGTGTTTCAAAAAGTCCGTCATGGCCTGCTGGATGAACCGGTTGTTGATGGCCTTTTTGGTCTGGTTCTCGTAGCTGGTCTGGGTGGAAAAAGAGCTGGACACAAAAATCAGGCAGTCCTGCACATCTTCGAACTTGATTTTGCTCTCGTTCTTTTTGTACAGGCCCTTGCTGCGGAGATAGGCGTCAATTTGTGCCACAAAAGCCGTTTTGACCGCCTTGTCAGGGCTGCCGCCATGCTCCAGCCAGGAAGAGTTGTGATAATATTCCAGCAGCTGCGTCTTGTTGGAAAAACAGAACGCCGCACTCATTTTCACTTTGTAGTCCGGCCGGTCCTCCCGGTCGCGCCCCTCTGCCGTAGACTGGCAGAACTGCACAGGCGTCAGGCTCTCCAGATTGGCCACTTCTTCCACGTAATCCTCAATGCCCTTCTGGTAGCAGAACTCCGTGACCGTTCTCTCGGGGCCGCTTTCGTCGGTGAATACAAATGTCACGCCCGCGTTGACGATCGCCTGCCGCTTGATCACATCCAGGTAAGCCGACGAGGGAACATCGATGTCCGTAAACACCTCGCGGTCCGGTTTCCAGCGAATCCGGGAGCCGGTTTTGCGGCGGGTGCTGGGTTCCTTTTGCAGGCCGCCTACGTTTTCACCTTTCTGAAAATCCAGATGGTAATGGAATCCATCGCGGTACACATCCGCCGTCATCCACTCGGAAGAATACTGCGTGGCGCACAGGCCCAGGCCGTTGAGACCCAGCGAATACTCATAGTTTTCCGCCCCCGCGGTATACTTGCCGCCGGCATACATCTCACAGAAAAGCAGCTCCCAGTTATACCGGTTTTCGGCCTTGTTGTAATCCACGGGCATTCCCCGGCCGAAATCCTCCACTTCCACGGAGTGATCCTTAAATTTGGTGATGAGGATGCGGTCGCCGTAGCCTTCGCGGGCCTCGTCGATGGAGTTTGACAGGATTTCGAAAATGGAGTGCGCACATCCGTCCACTCCGTCAGACCCAAAAATGACGCCGGGCCGTTTTCGCACACGGTCGGCGCCTTTCAGGCTGACAATGCTCTCATTGGTATAAGCGGCGTTTTTCTTCGCCATCAATGTACCTCCTAAAAACACACAAAGGCGCCGCGCAAGCCCCTTGCAGAGCCACGCGCGGCGTAACGTTCATGAATCAATCAATAGCGCGGACCCGGCCGGCCGGACGCCGACATCACGTCGTCATCCTGCACGGGCAGAAACTGCATCCCCGCGTCATACATGGGCCGCTGAGGAGCCGAAGCACGCTGCGCATCGTGGATGGCCGCGATCAGAATTCCCTTGTCCGCCCCGCACTCCGAGCAGATGCGTTTTCCCTGCCCGACGTTGTAGTTGAAACCGCCGCATCCGCAGCGCCAGCCATCTTCCGCCTCTTCGGTATAATAGCTGATTTCCGGATTGCCAAGCGCCGCACGTACACTCGCCCGCTCATTGGCAGGCAGCGGACGCAGCTTCGGCAGGGCAACCGGCGTGCACCGCTTCAAGCTGTGCAGAATGCCGTCGTCGTATGTAACAGCCACCAGCTTCACTTCCACACTGCCCAGCGGCTCGTCGCACACAAAGACCGCATCATCGTACCCGAAGATTTCGCCGTTGCATGCATCCACGTTCTCGTAGGAAAAATCCTCTTCCCCAATCACTTCACCCTGACGGTTTTTGCAGCGGTAATGCGCCACAAAGCTCTGGATCGGGCGGGAATAAAAGTTTTTGAATGTCAGCGTGACCACTGTGCTTCCGGTCGAGTCCATCCGGAACAACTCTACCTGCACAAAATGGACCGGACTTCCTTTGCAATAATAGCTCGCGCGGGATTGCGCAAGCGGTGTAAATGTTTCGCTCATAGGATATGCACCACCTTAGCGATTCATTTTACCATAAAAAAACGCCGTCGGCAAGCCGTTCCGCCGTTCTCTGCCGCGCAAATTCCCCCAACATCGCCCCTTTGCCCGGCAAGATGGCCTGTTTCCAGCGTCCGCAACTGTCATTTTGCTGTTTATCCTGCGAATCTTTCCTTTTTCTTCCGTTTTGCATGCTACAGTTGGACTGTATGCCATTGTATGCTATACTAAGGCCACGGGAGGTACCGTTTATGAATCACATCGAGACACTTTTGGCCGCACAACGCGCCTATTTTCAGCTGGGGAACACACGTTCCCGGGCATTCCGAATAAACGCGCTCTCTTCGCTTGAGCAGGCGGTGCGTCAAAACGAAAACGAGCTCTGCCGCGCTCTGGAGCAGGATCTTGGCAAATCTCATTACGAAAGCTATATGTGCGAGATCAGTCTGGTGCTGGAAGAGATTCGTTTTGCCAAGCGCCATCTCGCCCGTTGGATGCGGCCGCGCCGTGCGCCGGTTTCCGCCAGCCAAATGCCTGCGCGCGGGTTTGTGATCAGTGAACCTTTGGGCACCAGCCTGATCATGAGCCCCTGGAACTATCCGGTTCTTCTGTCTCTGGAGCCCTTGGTGGGCGCGATCGCCGCCGGGTGCTGCGCCATTGTCAAGCCCAGTGCCTACGCCCCCGCCACCAGCACCGCCCTGCGGGAAATGCTGGAAAGCTGTTTTCCCGCGGAACACGTGGCGGTCGTGGAAGGCGGCCGCCAGGAAAACGCCGCGCTTTTGGAACAGCATTTTGACAAGATCTTCTTCACGGGAAGCGTGGCCGTCGGGAAGCTGGTCATGGAGAAAGCATCCCGTTTCCTGACGCCGGTCACCCTGGAACTGGGCGGCAAAAGCCCCTGCATCGTGGATGAAACTGCAGACATTGCCCTCAGCGCGAAGCGCATCGCATTCGGCAAGTTTCTCAACGCCGGTCAAACCTGTGTGGCCCCGGATTATATTCTTTGCCAGGAAAGCGTGAAAAACGCTCTGCTGGAGGAACTGGAAAAGTCAATTCACGCTTTCTTCGGAGACGACCCTCTGTCCTGGCCGGATTATGGCCGCATCATCAACCAAAAGCATTTTGAACGGCTGTGCGGCCTGCTGAACGACGGTCTGTGCGTCTGCGGCGGCCAGACCGACCCGGAAACCCTGCGCATCGCCCCCACGATTCTGGATGGCGTCACCGAGCGGATGGGCGTGATGCAGGAAGAAATTTTCGGGCCGATTCTGCCTGTTCTCACTTATCGCAATTTAAGAGATGCCATGGAATTCATTCAGAGGCGCCCCAAACCGCTGGCGCTGTATCTGTTCACCCGCAGCAAAGAGCATGAAAAAGCGGTGCTTGGCCAGTGCAGCTACGGCGGCGGATGTGTAAACGACACCATTCTCCACCTGGCCTCCAGCCACCTCGGGTTCGGCGGCGTGGGTGACAGCGGGATGGGTGCATACCACGGAAAACAGAGTTTTGACTGTTTTTCCCATCAAAAGAGCATTCTGAAAAAGGCGGCGTGGCCGGACCTGTCCCTGCGCTATCAGCCCTACACTTCCAAAAAGGAAAAAATGCTGCATCTGTTTCTGAAATGAGGGATGAAATCGTATGCTGGAATACAAATTTGACACACAGCTTCTGATTGAAGGTGAAAATCTATCGGAAGACGACATTCATGACTACATCCTGCAAAACATTCCCGGTGACTGCCTGCTGGCCGTGGGGGACGAGGATTTGATCAAAATCCATTTTCACACCAACGTCCCCTGGAAAGTGCTGGAGTACTGTGCCGGTCTGGGCGAGATCCACGATATTGTGGTCGAAAACATGGAGCGGCAGACCGGCGGCCTGCACGGATGATTCCCCTGCCAAAGAAAACGGGCGGGCGGCTTTGAAAGCCGCCCGCCCGTTTTTTACTTTTTAAAGGCCCTCGATGGCCGCAAATCCTTTTTTCAGATCATCAAGAATGTCATCCACATGCTCGCATCCCACGGACAGACGAATCAGGCCCGGAGTGATGCCCGCCGCCACCAGCTGGCTGTCCGTCAGCTGACGGTGCGTTGCGGATGCCGGATGCAGAACGCAGGTGCAGATGTCTGCCACATGCACCACGTTGTTGGCCAGCTGCAGGCTGTCCATCCACTTCACCGCCACTTCCCGGCCGCCTTTCAGTGAGAAAGAAATCACGCCCGAGCAGCCATTCGGCAGATATTTCTGCGCCGCCGCATGGTATTTGTCGCCTTCCAGGATGGGATAATTGACAAACTCCACCTGCGGCTGCTCTGCCAGGAACTGCGCCACCTTTTCCGCGTTGCGGCAATGGCGTTCCATCCGAACCGCCAGCGTCTCCAGGCCCAGATTGGTCAGGAATGCCGCCTGTGCGGAAGGATACATTCCAAAGTCGCGCATCAACTGCACACGCGCCTTGGTGATATAGGCCGCTTTGCCAAACTGTTTGGTATAGGTGATGCCATGATAGCTTTCGTCCGGCTGGCACAATTCCTCAAACTTTCCGTTCTCCCAGTCAAACCGGCCGGAGTCCACAATGACTCCGCCCACCTGCACGGCATGGCCGTCCATGTATTTGGTAGTGGAGTGGATCACAATGTCCGCACCCCATTCAAAGGGGCGGCACAGAACCGGCGTAGCAAAGGTGTTGTCCACAATCAAAGGCACACCATTGGCGTGAGCCAGCTTGGCAAACTTTTCAATATCAAACACACTGATGGCCGGGTTGGCAATGGTCTCGCCGAATACCAGCTTGGTGTTCGGGCGGAACGCTTTCTGAAGCTCCTCCACCGGGGCGTCCGCGTCCACGAACGTGCAGTCAATGCCAAATTTTTTCAGCGTGACCGCAAACAGATTCACTGTGCCGCCGTAAATGGTAGACGTGGTTACAAAGTGGTCACCCGCTGTGCAGATATTCAGCACAGCCAGCAGATTGGCCGCCTGACCGGACGTGGTGCACAGCGCACCTACGCCGCCCTCCATGGCGGCAATTTTTTCCTCTACCGCGGCCACAGTGGGGTTGGAAATGCGGGAATACATGTGGCCGTCCGCCGTCAAATCGAACAGCTGTCCGATATGATCGGTGGAATCATAGGTGTATGTGGTGCTTTGATAGATGGGCAGCGCTTTCGGATCGCCGTTGCCCGGTTTATAGCCCTCGTGCAGGCATTGCGTTTCAATGTGCATGGTTTTCTTTCCCCTCTGTCATGCTGTATTTTTTCACAATGGCGCCCATCTCTTCCCAATGAGCTTCCATTTCAGAAACAAGTTTGAACTGCGTGCGGGCCCGCTCCAGATTGTGTGTGGAATGCGTGACCTTGAAATAAGTGTCACCCTGAAGATAATCGGTCAGGAAACGAATGCCGCACTCCAGCGTCATCATCTTCGCGCCCCAGGGCAGATATTCCTTTTCCATGTCGGTCAGCGCACTGCCGGCCGTCTCCAGATATCCTTTGGTATACGCCTCGAACAGTTCCAAATCAAAATGGACTTTTTCCAGGTCCGGTTCATCCTCCCGCGCGGTGGAGGCGCCGAAGCGGATGGAATCTCCGTAATCATTCAGCGCAAGACCCGGCATGATGGTATCCAGATCGATGACGCAAAGTCCTTCTCCGGTGTCCTTATCAAACAGAATGTTATTCAATTTTGTATCGTTGTGCGTCACCCGCAGGGGAAGGCGCCCCTGCTCCAGCAGGTCCATCAAGACCGCGCAGTCCCGGGCATGGGCCTGCACAAAGGCCGTCTCCGGTTTGCAGGTGCGCGCCCGGTCCCACACATCCCGCTCCAGCGCGGTTTCAAAATCCCGCAGGCGCTTGCGCGTATCGTGGAACTTTTCAATGGTTTCGTGCAGTGTCTCGGCCGGATAATTCTCCAGCTCCCGCAAAAATGCCCCAAAGCTCTTTCCGGAGTTGTAAAAATCCTTGGGTGTGCGCACACTCTCGATGCATACGGAGTCCGGAATGTAGTTATAGCAGCGCCACGGGCCGCCGTCCGCATCCTCAAAATAAGGCGCGCCTGTTTTCGTCTTGATATAGTTGAGGGTCTCCCGGTCCGCGTCGCCGCCGCGGGCCAGAATGCGGGCGCGCAGATATTCGGTGACGCCGAAAATATTCTCCATCACTTCCTGCGGTTTTTTGAACACCTCTGTGTTGATGCGCTGAATCACATAACTCAGCGTGCCCGCTCCGTCTCCCAGATACACCGCATACGTATCGTTGATGTGTCCGGACCCGAACGGCTTCACGTAACTTGCCACCTCGCCCAGCTTAAAGGCAAACAGGGCGTCCTCCAGGTTGCGGTCTTCCACACCCAAGATGCTGCGCCGGGTAGAATAGACGGTCTCGCCGGCTTCTGTACGGCTGCACGTCTCCATGTGGCACCAGGCCTTGATGGTGGAATGAAGGTTGATATGCACGCCGTCCTCCAGCCGGTTGTCGTGATCTACCAAGGCGCCGCTGTTCACAAGGCACGCCTTGCCCAGCACCGCATTGGTATTGACAATGGCCCCGTGCAGGACCAGACAGCCCTCTCCCAGAACAGCCGAGGGGCTGACAATGGCAGAAGGATGGATCACGCAGGGCACTCTGTATCCGGCTTCCAGCAGCTTTTCCGTCCAGGAAAGGCGCAGACGGTTGTCGCCGAACGCCGCCACTGCCTGCGAATATTCGCCCGTCAGCGAAAGATAGTCCGTACAGCGCCCGACCACCGCAGAACTGTGCACCGCATCATCCAAAAAAGCGATCTGATCCCAACATCCCTGCGCGGCAGCTACTTCGCCAACCATGCGGCCCAGGCCACCCGCGCCGAGAATCAAAAGCTTAGACATGAACAGGTCCTCCTTGTTTTGGCTCCGCTGCGCGCCCAATCACACAGCCGGAGTCCACTTTTGTGCGGGGCGGCAGAACATTGCCCGCCTTGACCACCGCGCCCGGCGCCAGATGACAGTAAGCACCGATATCACAATCGTGATCCGCCACAGCGCCCATGTTGATGATTGCGCCGGTCCGCACCACTGTGCGCGTCCCCACACATCCCATGGGAAGCACCACCGCACCCGGTTCCAGAACGGCAGACGGGCTGACATACGCCCGCGGATGGACCATGGCCGGCACAAAAAAGCCTGCCAACGTCAGCCGCTTCAGCCAGGATGCACGCAATTCGTTGTTTCCGAACGCGGGATATGCGTAAGGAAATCTGCTCAGAAACGACTCGTACTGTCCGCAGATGCCCAGAATATCCTCTCCGGTCTGACTGTCGTCCAGAAAAGCAATGTGGTCAAAGGAAAAAGACGCCGTCTCCGCAACGGTGCGGCCGTAACCGCCCGCGCCCAAAATCAACAGATTCTCCACACAGCATTCTCCTCTCGGCGAGTGCTCGCCCGTTTTGATTTGCGCTTGTTGTTCTTTTATCTTATCACAAATACCCCTCAAAAAACAGTCTTTTTCACCCAGAGTCTTTGCACGATTAGGCGCAAACTTCACTGTATTTGTATTGTTACACAAAAAGCAAGCCTCAGCGCCCCCATTTTTCAGCAGGAAAGGGCGTGCTCTTCTTTTAAATTTTTGCTATACTTATAAAGAATATTCGGAACAGATCCACCCATCGGGCACAGAGAGGATATCTATGAGCGAAACGATTCTTGCATTGCGGAACATCACCAAACATTTCGGCAACACACAGGTGCTGCGGGGCATTGACCTGGAAGTACAGAAGGGCGAATTTGTAACGCTTCTGGGTTCTTCCGGGTGCGGTAAAACCACCACACTGCGCATCATTGCAGGGCTGGAAACACCCGACAGCGGCAAAGTGCTTCTCGCCGGGGCCGACGTCACAGGCGCGGAACCCAACAAGCGGGATGTAAACACCGTATTTCAAAATTACGCCCTGTTCCCTCACATGACAGTGGCGGCCAACATCGGATACAGCTTAAAACTGAAACGGGCGGACAAAGAAGTCATTCGCCGCGAAGTATCACAGGCCTTGGAACTGGTGCAGCTGACAGGGTACGAAAAGCGCCTGCCGTCTGAACTTTCCGGCGGCCAGCGCCAGCGTGTGGCTATCGCCCGGGCGCTGGTCAACAAACCCAGCGTACTTTTACTGGATGAACCGCTGGGTGCACTGGACCTGCAGCTGCGCCGCCAGATGCAGCTGGAACTGAAGGCGCTGCAAAAGCAGCTGGGTCTGACCTTTATTTACATCACCCACGACCAGGAGGAAGCGCTGAATATGTCCGACCGCATCGCCGTGATGCGGGACGGCCGGTTTGAACAGATCGGCACACCGGCCGAGGTCTACGACCATCCCCGCACCAGCTATGTGGCCCGCTTTGTGGGTACAGCCAATGTGCTGACCGGCTGCGTGGCCGAGCAGAAGGACGGCGTGGTGCGAATGACCTGCGCCGGCGGCTGTGCGGGCGCAGCGGACGCCGGGCACACATTCCGCCCGGGACAGCCGCTTTCGCTGGCAGTGCGCAGCGAACAGGTGGAGTTCACAACAGACCCCGGCGCCTGCGGCCTGCCCGCAACCGTGCGGGAAAAGAGTTTCGCCGGTGGCATGCTGCGCATCGCGCTGGCGCTTCAGGACGGCACGGAACTGGTGGCCAGCCGCCATGGCATTGACATTGCGGTGGAACCCGGCGATCAGGTGCGTGTGACCTGGGACCCCGCCCACGCGGTACCGGTAGACGTGGAGGCAGCCGTATGAAGAAGCGCTCAAAATTATGGCTGACGGTGGTGCCTCTGTATGTGTTCACCCTGCTCTTTGTGCTTGGGCCCATGATCTATATGGTGGTGCTCAGCTTTCAGACACGCGCAGAAGTGTGGGGCGTCGTGAACGAGTTCACGCTGGACAACTACAAAAACATTTTTCATCCGGTCTATCTGCAGACCTTTGCCGAGTCCTTCAAACTGGCCATCACCAGCACGCTGTTCATTGTGGCCATTGGGTATCCCTTCGGCTATTTCATGGCCAAACTGTCGCCCGTGTGGAAAAAGCGCATGATGCTCCTGTTGATGATCCCTTTCTGGACTTCTTCGCTGATCCGCATGTATGGCTGGATCATCATTTTCCGCGCCAACGGCACACTGGATAAACTGCTGATGGGACTGGGGCTGACACAAAGCCCGCTGAAACTGCTGTACACCTATCCGGCTGTTGTGGTGGGCATGGTGTATGCCCTGCTGCAGTTTATGATCTTTGCCGTGTATTCCAGCGCAGAAAAGTTGGACTGGAGTTTGGTGGAAGCCGCCCGCGATCTGGGCGCCTCTCCCTGGCAGGCTTTCCGCACAGTAACGCTGAAGCTGACCCTGCCCGGCCTTTTGTCCGGCGTGATCCTTACCTTCATCCCCTCCATGGGTCTGTTCTTTATCGCAGACATTCTGGGCGGCAACAAAGTGGTGCTGGTGGGCAGTCTGATCCAGGACCAGCTGATGAAAGCGCACAACTGGCCCTTCGCCGCTGCTTTAAGCGTGGCGCTGATGATCATGACCACCCTGATGATTGCACTGTACAAACGGGTGACCCATTCTGAGGAACTGGAGGGACTGCTGTGAAAAATCGTACGTTTCTGCCGAACCTGTTCCTTGGCATTGTCACTGTCATCTTTTATCTGCCCATCGTGCTGGTCGTTCTCTATTCGTTCAACGAAAACAAACTCACCAGCGTTTGGAGCGGCTTTTCCCTGAAATGGTACCAGATGCTTTTTCAGGACAAAGCGATTTTTGAGGCACTGGGCAACAGCATCTTTTTGGGCATCTGCGCCAGCGTGAATGCAGCGGTCATCGGCACTTTGGGCGCAGTGGGCTTTACCCGCATCCGCTCCCGCAGCAAGGGTCCGGTGGAATATCTGTCCATGCTGCCCATTATGATTCCCGAAATCATTCTGGGCATGGTGTTCATGGCCTTTTTCTCCCTGCTGGGCCTGCCCTTCGGCATGACCACATTGATTCTGTCCCATACTGTTTTCTGCATTCCATATGTTTACATGCTGGTGAAAGCCCGTCTGGTCGGGATGGACCCGGGCTTGGTGGAAGCTGCCCGCGATCTGGGTGCCAGCGATGTGCGTGCTTTTTTTGACGTGACCCTTCCCCTGCTGGCGCCAGCCATTGCATCCGGCATGTTGCTGAGTTTCGCCATGAGCTTTGACGATGTAATCATCAGCATTTTTGTGACGGGCGTCAACGTGAACACGCTGCCCATTCTGATTTATTCTCAGTTGAAAGTGGGCGTGACCCCGGAGATCAACGCGCTGTGCACTCTGATGCTGGCCGCCACGATTCTCCTGGTCGCTCTTTCAGCGGTGCTGGGACGGCCGCGCCGTTCCAGACATCGATAAATTTGTTTTTTGGAGGTTTGTTATGAAAAAAGTTTTTGCATTGGCTTTGACCGGCGCCCTGTGCCTTTCTCTGCTGGCCGGCTGCAGCAGCGCCGCATCCGGGTCCGGCTCCGCCACCGCAGCAGCTGGCGAGCTGAACCTGTTCGCTTTTGGCGAGATGTTCCCCCAGGAAGTGCTGGACGGCTTCACACAGGAAACCGGGATCAAGGTGAACTACTCCACCTTCGACACGGACGAGACTATGCTCTCTCGACTGGAGACTTCCAAAGGCGGCGACTACGATGTGGTTATCGCGGATGACTACATTATCAAGACCGCCATTGACGAGGGTCTTGTCAGCGAGCTGGACAAAGACCAGATCCCCAACCTGGGCAACGTGAACCCCGTCTACCAGGGGCAGTTCTTTGACCCTGAGGACAAATACACCGTTCCCCATGGCGCAGGCGTGATGACCATTGTGTATGATCCCGCACTGGTCGGGAAAGAGATCACCAGCTATGAGGATCTGTGGGACGCATCTCTGGCTGACAACCTGGCCATCATCGGCAACTATCGCGTCATTGACGGCATGGCGCTGAAGCTGATGGGCGAAAGCTACAACGTAGAGGACCCCGCTGTGATTCAATCCGCCGGCGAAAAGCTTCTGGAACTGGCACCCAATATCCGCGCCATCCAGGATGCCAACACGCAGGATCTTCTGATCTCGGGCGAGGTGGCCGCCGCGGTTATGTACACCAGCCAGACGTATCTGGCCAAAATCAACCGCAGCGATCTGGAGATTGCTTATCCTTCCGAGGGACTCGGCTTTGGTCTGATGGCTCAGTTTGTGCCGGTGAACGCCCCCAACAAGGACGCAGCCTACCAGTTCATCAACTATCTGCTGGACCCGGAAGTGAGCAAACAGTGCTTTGAATATATGGGTTACTACTGCACCAACCAGGCGGCCGAGGAATTGTTCGACGACGCCACCAAGGAGCTGCTGGTGCTGCCCGAAGACTTTTTGAGCAGCAACGACATCGAGATGATCCAGCCCGTTTCTGCGGAGGCGGAAGAGGCGCATATGCAGGTCTGGACCGAGTTCAAATCCGCCTGCGGTCAATAAAATTCGCATTTCAAAACAAAAAACCGGAAGGCAGAAGCCTTCCGGTTTTTTTGTTTTAAGGCCACAATTAAAATGTTTAGGCCCCGCCCAAAATTTTCCCGATCTCCCCCTGCAACACCAGAGTGGCACCTTTATCTGCGGGCGTGGGTGTTTTGTTGATGACGATCAGCGCCCGACCGCCAAAATACCGCAAAAGTCCGGCTGCCGGATATACATTCAGGGAGGTTCCGCCCACGATCAGCACATCCGCCTGTGCAATGGCCCGCATGGACCTGGAAAGCACCTGCTGATCCAGCGCTTCTTCATACAGGACCACATCCGGTTTGATCACACCGCCGCAGCTGCAGCGCGGCACGCCGTCGCAGGACAGGATTGCGTCCAGACCAAACGGCTTGCCGCATTCTGTACAATGATTGCGGTGCACGCTGCCGTGCAATTCCAGCACATTCCGGCTTCCTGCCGCCTGATGCAGACCATCGATATTCTGTGTGATCACCGCGCGCAGTTTGCCCCGCGCTTCCAAACTGGCCAGTGCTTTGTGCGCCGCATTGGGCTGCGCGTCCGGATAGAGCATCTTAGCCCGGTAAAACCGATAAAACTCCTCGGTATTCTCCCAAAAGAAATGATGCGACAGAATCTCCTCCGGCGGCCAGCGCCAGGTTTGATTGTAAAGCCCGTCCGTACTGCGAAAATCGGGGATGCCGCTCTCGCAGGATACGCCCGCACCGCCAAAAAACACCAGATTGTCGCTGTCGTTCACCCATTTTTTCAATGCGCTGTCCATTGGCGAACTGCTCCTTTCGTGATATACTGAAACCAGTATATCATAAATCCTGTAAAGGAGCGTACCACAATGGCCACAAAAATTACAAATGACTTGGTATTTCGCAATCTGCCGCGGCGTGCGCCGGAAAGTCACAAGGGCAGCTATGGAAAAGTGCTGGCTTTGTGCGGCTGTTCAAAATACCGCGGCGCAGCCGCTTTGTGCGTGTGCGGCGCGCTGCGCGCCGGAGCCGGTCTGGTAACACTGGCCGCCGAAGAGTCTGTGATTTCCGCTGTGGCGCAGCGCGTGATGGAACCTGTTTATTTGCCGCTCCCCGATGAGGACGGCCTGTCGCTTGCTGCCTCCAAATCCACGGTGTGCGTGGCGGGCTGCGGGAAGGAAGCCACCCCCGCCACTGCACAGGAAATGAAAACTGCGCTGGGCGCATCATCGGGAACCGTGGTGCTGGATGCAGGCGGCTTGTGCAGTCTGGCAGATGACAAACTGTTTTTGATGGGCCTGTCCGGCCGGCTGATCGTTACCCCGCACCCCGGTGAAATGGCCCGGCTCACGGGACGTTCCGTCCGCGAAATCGAGGCAGACCGGGGCGCCACTGCGCTGAGTTTTGCGCGGGAGAGCGGCGCCGTCACCGTTCTGAAAGGGCACCGGACACTGGTGGCGACTCCCTGGGGAGAATTGTATGAAAACGGCACCGGCAACGCCGGGCTGGCGCGCGGCGGAAGCGGCGATATTCTGGCGGGCATCATTGCCGGGCTGGCCGCGCAGGGGCTGGAGCCCTGGCAGGCGGCTGTGTGCGGCGTTTATCTGCACGGGCTTGCTGCAGACCGGTGCGCCCGGCGTCTTTCCATGCAGGGAATGCTCCCCTCGGACATTCTGGCCGACCTGTGCGCGATTTTCCTTGAAAACAACCGATAACGATGCTATACTGTAGTTAAATTTCTATCCCCTTTTAAAATTAATGCAGAAAAGAGGTTTTTTGATGGACGGAAACAATTCCATGTTCAACGAGCCCGGTATGGAGTGGATGAACGGCGGTGCAGCAGAATCGCTGAGTTCCTACACCACCAAGACCTTTGGCTGGATGGGCTTGGGTCTTCTGGCTACCTTTGTCACGGCTTATGCGGGATATCTGACCGGCATCACCTGGCTTTTGTGTGTCAGCATGCCTTATTTGCCCTTCATCCTGGCCATTGCTGAAGTCATTACCGTCATTGTGCTGGGTGCACGGCTGCACAAGCTGAGCGCCGGCGGCGCAACCGCTCTGTTCTTCGTATACGCCATTCTCAATGGCCTGACCTTCTCCACTTTGTTCCTGGTATACGATGTTGCCACCATGGTATACGTATTCGGTTTGACTGCGCTGTATTTCGGCGTGCTGGCCGCTTACGGCTACTTTACCAAACGGGATCTGACCGGTCTGCGTTCCTTCCTGTTCGCGGGTCTTCTCTTCCTGGCGCTGTACTGGGTGGTTTCCATCTTCCTTCCCATGGCCATGTATGACAAAGTGGTCTGCTTCATCGGCCTGGCCGTCTTTATGGGGTATACCGCTTATGACACGCAGATGATCAAACGTTACCATGCAGCTACGCTGACCGACCCGGATATGGCCCACAAAGGCGCCATTCTGTGTGCGCTGCAGCTGTATCTGGACTTCATCAACATGTTCCTGTACATTCTGCGTCTGGTTGCCCGCAAAAAGTAAGCGTTTCAAAAGCCGGCGAAATTTTCGCCGGCTTTTTGTTTTGGGGTGAATTTTTATGAAATGGCTTTGCATCCCGGTCATTCTGTTTCCCTATTCTGTTCTGGGAATGTTGTATTGTCTGTTCTCCGGCACACTGATGGAATCTGTCTTTCAAAACAACGGATTCCTTTGCATTCTGGCTCTGCTTGCCTGGGCGCTGATCGGATTTGCCTGTGCCTTCTTAGTGGGTATTCGGGGCGCACGAACGCTGGACTGTCTCCGTTTTGCACGCTTCGCCATGATTCTTAAGCTGGCACAGATCCCCGCCTACTGTATCATTTTTGTGCTGGCAGCCCTGTTTTCCCTGACTATTTTTACCATCGGTTTCACCATTGCACTGGCTTTCTTTGATGGAATCGCCATTCTGATGACCGGCATTCCGGGTGTTTTCAGCATTCGAAAAAGCTATCAAAGTGGAGTTCTTCTCCGTTCGGACTGCCTGATACACAGCCTGCTTCAATTTGTGTTCTGTACCGATGTGGTCAGCAGTATTTATCTTTATCGAAAAACCAAGAAAACGAGCGCGGGCTGAGTCCCGCGCTCGTTCTTTTTTATTCACTGAGCAGGATGCGGTCGTTGTCCAGCACCTTGTTTGTTTTTGTACGGAATTTTTCCAGCAAGCCGTCCACAGTGGTGTGGGCACGTTCCTCGCCGGAGATATCCAGCACGATTTTTCCGCCATCCATCATGATGGTCCGGTTTCCCAGTTCCAGCGCCGAAGAAATATTGTGCGTGATCATCAGGCAGGTGATTTTGTTTTCCGAAACGATCTTCCGGGTCAGCTCCAGCACTTTCTCCGCTGTGCCGGGGTCCAGTGCGGCGGTATGTTCGTCCAACAGCAGCAGCTTCGGCGTGACCAGAGTTGCCATCAGCAATGTCAGCGCCTGCCGCTGACCGCCCGACAACAGCCCCACCGGCTGTTTCAAGCGGTCCTCCAGGCCCAGCCCCAGCGCGGCCAGGCGCTGGGCAAAGTAGTCCCGGTCTTTCTTCGTAATTGTGGAAAATGCGCTGGATGCCTTCGCCGTCCGCAGATAAGCCAGCGCCATATTTTCCTCAATGGTCATATGCGGCGCCGTACCTTTCAGCGGGTCCTGAAACAGGCGTCCAACATAGCGGGAACGCTTATACTCGGGGCGAAATGTCATGTCGTCGCCATCCAGCAGGATACGGCCCCGGTCCACGAAAAAGCTGCCTGCAATGGCATTGAACAGCGTGGACTTTCCCGCGCCGTTTCCGCCGATGATGGTCACAAAATCTCCCGGCTCAAGGTGCAAAGACAAATTCTCCAGCGCCTTTTTTTCATTGACCGTTCCCGGGTTGAAGGTTTTCGAAACGTTGGTAAGGGTCAGCATTCTTTGTCCGCCTCCTTGCGCTTTTTGTAGAACAGGATTTTATCCCGGACCGCAGGCCACGAGATGGCCGCCGCCACAATGACGGCGGAAACCAGCTTCAAATTGCTGGCTCCCAGATTGGAGGTAAGCGCGATTCCGGTGAGTACGCGATAGATGATGGAGCCGATCAGCGCACCAACCACGCCGCGCACAATGCCGCCACGCCCTACAAGCACTTCGCCGATCACCAGACTGGCCAGACCGATGACCACCATGCCGGTGCCCAGCGTCAGATCGCCATAGCCCTGCTGCTGCGCCAGCAGGCCGCCGGAAACCGCAATCAGCGCATTGGCAATGCAAAGTCCCACTGTGGTGGTAAACGCCGGATTGATGGACGACGCGGCCACCATGTCACGGTTGTCTCCGGTTGCCCGCAGCGACAAGCCCAGCTGTGTGCGCAAAAACAGCACCAGCAGCACGGCGCACACAACAGCAAACACCAGCGCCAGCACCAGTGTGCCGTAGGGCATCAGCCCGTCCGCCCAACGGAACAGCGTATCCACCCGCAGAAGTGTCAAGTTGGATTTTCCCATAATCATCAGGTTGATGGAGTACAGCCCGGTCATGGTGATAATGCCGGCCAAAATGGGCTGCACGCCCAGCTTTGTCTGCAGGACCGCCGTCACACCACCCGCCAGCGCCCCGGCAATCAGAGCCGCTGCAAGCCCCAGCACCGGATGCCCCAGCGACGTAAGAATGGCGCTGCACGCAATGCCCAGGGTGAAGGAACCGTCCGTGGTCAGATCCGCAATGTCCAGCGTGCGATAAGAAATGTACAGGCCCAGCGCCACCAGGCTGTAAATCAGGCCCTGCTCTGTATTGGTCAGCAAAATCTGAATGCTCATGCTTTCAAACTCCTTTGATGCAGATGCGCGCCGCCCTGCCAAGGGCGGCGCAAGCACTTGAAATTATTGTACGTAAGCGGAAACATCCACACCGATGGCCTCGGCCGTTTCCTCGTTCACTACTACGGCATTGTCTTTCAGGACTTCCACCGGAATCTCCGACACGCTGGTGCCCGTCAGCACTTTGGCCACCATGTCGCCGGTCTGGGTCCCCAGGTTGGTGTAGTTGACGCCCACGGTTGCAAGGCCGCCGTCGGCCACCATGCTGTCTGCAGCCACGTACACCGGTTTTTTTGCATTGATGGCCTCTTCGGCCAGAATCGGCATTGCGGATGCCACCGTGTTGTCAATGGGCGCAAACACGGCGTCGCACTGATTCAGCAGATTCTGTGCCGCTGTCTGCACTTCGCCAGTGGCTGTGACGGCGTTCTCTACATAAGAGATACCTTTTTCATCCAGATATGCTTTGGTCTCCTCAATGACGGAAACGCTGTTGATCTCGCTGGTGTTGTAGATGAGGCCGAAGCTCTGCACATCGGGGGTCAGCTCCGCAGCCAGGTCAAAGATCTTGGAAACGGGAATGGCGTCGGACGTGCCGGTGATATTGCCCTCCGGCGCTTCCGTGTTCTCCACAAGGCCCGCGGCCACCGGATCGGTGACGGCGCTGAAGATTACAGGAATGTCCGTACCTTCCACGGCAGTGGCCGCACCCTGTGCTGCCTGCGTAGCGATCGCCACGATCACATCCACGTCATCCGCCACAAATTTCTGGCAGATGTTGGCGATGGTCGCCGTATCGCCCTGTGCGTTCTGATAATCATATGTGTAAGTGAAGCCCTCTTCGGCTGCTTTGGCATCCAGTTCCGCTTCAATGGCGGTGCGGATTTCATCCAGTGAGGGATGCTCCATCAGCTGAATCAGACCTACTTTATACTCGGCAGTGCCTTCCGCCGATGTTCCGGCCGTGCTCTGCGCGGCGGAAGAAGATCCGGTGCTGCCGGAACAACCGGCCAGCATGCTCAGAGAGATCAGGGCGGATAGTGCAATGGCAAAATACTTTTTCATCGATTTCATAAAGCAAAACTCCTCTTTCAAAATGATTGTTTCAGCAAATGGGCGGACATGATGTTCAGCTGCCATCGCCATCGCCTCGTAGTTTGTTTTTTCATGGTCTGCACCCATCTCCTCTCTGAAATCACATTAAAAAAACGCCTATCCCTGCCTGATGCAAGGACAAGCGTTTGAAAAACAAAGCCTGCGGTACCACCTTACTTGCCGCTGATTCAGCGACCTCTCCGCGAGAATGCCAACACATTCTCTGCCCTGTAACGCGAGCACGCGTCGAAGGCTACTAAGGCATTGCCGTTTCACCCCGCCCTCAGCGGTCCATTTACCCGGCCCGCTCTCGGCCCTTTTCCAGCAACAGGGCTCTCTTTGCGTGCGCTTCCGGTTTTATCTCCGCCTCATCGGTTTAATAGCATTAAACTATTTTTCACCCAATTTGTCAAGGGGCTCCTGCAATTTTTTTAATTTCATTGTACAAAGCAGCAGTTTTCACAAAGCAAATACCTCTTCTTTGTAATAATTCACATGTTTTCGCCTTTTTTAGGCAGAAAAAAGCCGGGTGCGCTACACGCGCACCCGGAACATTCGGTTTGCTTATGCCTCCACAGCATTGTCCAGCAGATAGCTGGAAGCCAGCGAAGTGCGGGTGGACATATACATGTACGGCTCTCCATAAACTTCCAAAACCTGGTTGTAGGTCTCTTCTGTCAGGCCGGCCACAGACATCACGTCCTCTTTGGTCACTTCAATGGCAGCTTTTTCCGACACAGCCTGCAGGATCATCATCTGCTCAGCCTGCTGCACAATCGCGTCATGATTCTGCTCCAGCATCGTCTCCAGGCTATCGGCTCCCATATAGGACAGGAAGTCTTCCAGTTTCATGCCATACTGATTTGCCATGCTGATGTAGTTATTGGACAAGGTGTTTTCCACGAAGGTCACAACACTCTCGGGCACTTCACTGACCTGAGAATTTTCAAAAATATAGTCAGAGATATAGCTTCCGCGCTGGCTTTCCACCAGATTTTCCGCGATGCCGGCACGCATCTCCTCCACAGTGGTCCAGCCATAGGTGGAAGAGAGATTCTCATTTACGAAATCATCCGTCACTTCCGGCATGATCTCTTCACCCTGCACATAATTGATGGTCGTTTTGAACACAGCATCCTTGCCCGCCAGATCCGGATTGTTCTCATAGGGATCGGGGAATGTGACGTTCACATCAAAGGTCTCGCCGGGTTTGTGGCCAATGATCTGTGTGAGGAAATCATCGATGTAATTGGTAGAGCCAGCCACCACATTGGTGCCGTTGCCCTGGGTGCTTCCGCCGTCAAACTCCACACCGTCCACGCTGCCGACATAATCAATGTTGACTGTATCGCCCTCTTTGACCTCTACGTCCGTCAGCTGCTCGTAGCTGGCAAATCCAGCCAGGAGAGAATCAATGCTGGCCTGGATATCCTCGTCCGTGGCGGTGGTCACATCTGCGGGAAGAGAAATGTGGTCATAGTCTTCCGGCAGCGTTACATAATCCAGCGCTGTCACGCCTTCCAGCAAGCCATCTGCTGTGAGCCCGGCGCTGAAGTCCACTTCGGGAAGATCAGACGACGTGCTGTCCGAAGAAGCGGTAGATGAAGCGCTGGACGATGACGAAGAAGAAGCCGCGCCGCTGCACCCGGCCATCAGGCTCGCGCACAGCGCCAGAACGATTGACAAACTTAACAACTTTTTCATTTATTGCCTCCTGATCGCGTTCCCCTGCATTTTCATTTAGGAACGCTTTTGTTATCATATCATATTCTCCACCCGAAAAGATAGCGATTTTGTAAAATTTATGAGAGAAAAAACGCAATCGGCCTTTTCTCCGCCGCTGCCCCTTGGTATACTGGTAGCAGAAACTTGCAAAAGGGGCGGTAATACAACCATGGATTATTATGAGAAAGCACTGGAAATGCATGCACAGCATCACGGAAAAATCGAAGTGGTGAGCAAAGTACCCGTCAAAACACGGGACGATCTCTCCACGGCCTATACGCCCGGTGTGGCACAGCCCTGCCGCGCCATTGCGCAGAATCCGGCCGACGCATACACCTACACCTCCAAAGGGAATCTGGTTGCCGTAGTATCCAACGGAACGGCCGTGTTGGGACTGGGCAACATCGGCGCGGCTGCGTCTCAGCCGGTGATGGAAGGGAAAGCCATTTTGTTCAAGGAGTTTGGCGGCGTAGATGCTTTCCCCATCTGCCTGGACACCCAGGACCCCGAAAAAGTGGTGGAAGCCGTTCGCATGATCGCACCGGTATTCGGCGGCATCAACCTGGAAGATATCGCCTCGCCCGCCTGCTTCACCATTGAGGAAACACTGGAACGGGAGCTGGACATTCCGGTGTTCCACGATGACCAGCACGGTACCGCCATTGTGGTGACGGCCGCTTTGCTGAACGCTCTGCGTGTGGTAAACAAGGACATCGGTTCGATTCGGGTCGTTCTGAACGGCCCGGGTGCAGCGGGCACCGCCATCATCAAAATGCTGCTGGCGGCCGGCGTCAAAGATGTGATTGCCTGTGACGAAAACGGCATTCTGTACAAAGAGCGCGGCGTGGGCATCGCAGACCACAAGGCCATGCTGTGTGACATCACCAATTTGGGTGGGATGCGCGGCACACTGGCAGATGCCATTGTCGGTGCCGATGTGTTCATCGGCGTTTCGGTGGGCGGCGCACTGAAACCGGAGATGGTGCGCACCATGGCCAAAGATCCCATTGTATTCGCCATGGCCAACCCCGTTCCGGAAATCACGCCCGAAGAGGCGAAAGCCGCAGGCGTGCGCGTCATGGGAACCGGCCGCAGTGACTATCCCAATCAGATCAACAATGTGCTGGCGTTCCCCGGCGTATTCAAAGGCGCGCTGCAAGTCCGCTCCCGGGATATCAACACTGCCATGAAGGTGGCCGCCGCTCATGCCATCGCAGATCTGGTCCGTGATGACGAGCGCAGCGAAGAGTACATCATCCCCGGCGCATTTGATCCCCGTGTTGCCGATGCAGTGGCACAGGCCGTGGCCCGCGCCGCCCGTGAAACGGGGGTGGCACGGCTGTGAGAACCATCGCCGCCACTCTGATTCGGGATACCGTCGCCCGGCTGTGTATGGAAGCAAACCAGACGCTTTCTCCGGACCTGGAAAACGCTTTGCGCCAGTCTGCGGAGAGTGAACCTTGGGCGCTGGCGCAAAGCACGCTGAATACACTGTGCGAAAATCTGGACGCAGCCCGCGAGACCGGCCTCCCCATCTGTCAGGACACCGGTATGGCCTGCGTATTCTGCGAAATCGGGCAGGATGTGCACATTGACGGCAACTTTGAAGCTGCTGTCAACGCCGGCGTGGCCAAAGGGTATACCGAGGGATTTCTGCGCAAAAGCGTCGTCAGGGATCCCATTCGCCGCGGCAATACCGGCGATAATACGCCGGCGGTTCTTCATGTGCGCCTGGTACCCGGCGATCGCGTAAAAATCACCGTTGCGCCCAAAGGATTCGGCTCTGAAAATATGAGCCGTCTGGCCATGCTGAAACCTTCCGACGGAGAAGAAGGCGTAAAGCAGTTCGTTTTGGACACCGTTCGTCAGGCCGGGCCCAATCCCTGTCCTCCCATTGTGGTGGGGGTGGGCATCGGCGGCACTTTTGAACGGGCAGCTCTGCTGGCCAAGCAGGCTCTGCTGCGCCCGGTGGGCAGCCATCATCCCGACCCGTATTACGCCTCTATGGAGCAGGAATTGCTGCAGAAAATCAATGCCATGGGCATTGGCCCCCAGGGCTTCGGCGGACGCACCACCGCTTTGGGCCTTCAGATCGAAACCTTCCCCACTCATATCGCGGGAATGCCTGTGGCCGTCAATATCAGTTGCCATGTGACGAGGCATAAGGAGGCGGTACTGTGACAGAACATCGAATTTCAACGCCCTTCACGCAGGAAAAAGCCGCCGCGCTCCGGGCCGGTGACCGGGTTCTGCTTTCCGGCGTGATCTATACCGCCCGGGATGCCGCGCACAAACGGCTTTGCGAGTGTCTTGAACGGGGAGAGCCGCTTCCCATTGATGTGCGGGACGCCGTCATTTATTACGCCGGTCCCACACCTGCCCGTCCCGGGCAGGTCATCGGCTCCTGCGGGCCTACGACCAGCGGCCGGATGGACGCCTATGCGCCCACCCTGCTGCGGCTGGGGTTGCGGGGCATGATCGGCAAAGGTGCCCGGAACCAGGCGGTTGCTCAGGCAATGCAGGAAACTGGTGCGGTCTATTTCGCAGCCATCGGCGGAGCAGGCGCCCTTGCCGCCGCTTGTGTAAAAGAGGCCGAATTGGTCTGCTACGAAGATCTGGGAAGCGAGGCGATCCGCCGCCTGGTTGTGGAGGATATGCCTTTGACCGTCGTTCTGGATTCTTTGGGAAATGATTTGTATCGGGACGGCCCGGAAGCCTATCGAAACCAGCGGTAAATCAAAAAGAGCCTTGAGAGATTCTCAAGGCTCTTTTCGTTTTTATTCCTCAGAAGATGTGCTTTGCGATTCAGCCGTCTGTGATTCAAACGAGGACGATTCAGCCTCTTCCTTTGGGGCAAAATCCTCTTCGGCAGCCGCCAGAATCTCCTCTATCAGGTCAGAGGGCATGATATTCACCGCCTGGGAATCATCAATGCAGACATAGTATCCGTCCTCACCGTTGGAGGCTCCAATGGTAAGTGTGATCTCCAAATCTTCGGCCTCTTCCCCTTCACCCTCAGTATAGCCAATTCGCAGCACTGCCGCAGGTGCGTCCAGCCCATACGTAGAACGCTCTTCTTCTCCCGCTTTATAATTCACGCACTCGGAAACGGTAAGATACGTGATGGTTCTCACATAATCCTCCGCCGCGGTGTGGTCAGCGGTCTGCCCGTTCACCTGATAGGACAGCGTGCCATCCTCGTTTTCCGATGCCGTCACGGAAAGAACTGTCCCGTCAGCGTTCTCGCGTTCTACTGACGTTACATTGCTCACACTGGTCACTGGCCACATTTCCTTTTCGATCATGTCGTAAAGGCCATAGCTGAAGGTATCCCAAAAGGACGAGGAAACGGTATAAATCTCCTTGCTGCCATCCAGCATCATGTAGTATTCGCCTGTATAGTTGTTCAAATCGCCGATCAAACAGGTAACGGATTCGTCTCCGCTTTTTAAAACAATGGTTTTCGACGGACTGTCCAGCCCGTAATCCGCGAGGCCGTCCCCGTCACTTCGGACCAGAGCCACCGCATCGATGGGATGGCTCTGACTGGCCATGGACTGCGGATATTCCTGCATCAAGGGGAATTCCGCATCTTCGGACCATTGCCACACATCGCCGCTTTTCACCAAAGTAACTTTTCCTGTATCGGTGGTGTACTCAATGGAATCCACCTCACCGGACACGGTGGCAACTTCTACCGTCTGCACCTCTTCCTCTACTTGATTCAGACGTTCCAGCGTCAGATACCCTCCACCAAGCACGGCAATAGCCGCTACTGCCAACACCATCGGCAACCATTTATTTCTTTTCATTTCAGCGTTTCCTCCGTTTGAGCCAAACTCCCACGCCTATGCCGATCAAGACGGCAGGAAGCAGAATGGTAATTCCGAGGCCGAGCAAATTCGCCACATCGGATGGTACTGTAATGGTGCTCATGCTCAAATCTTTCGCATGAATGCTGATGCTCTGCTTGGAATCTGCCAGCCATGCGAAACAGTTCAGCACCAAATCCGAATTGGCGCCGGACACCAGGCTGTCTGTATCTGCGTCCAGCAGGTAACTGGTGGGCAGCCAAATGAACCGCGCGCCTGTCTCACTGTTTTCCGCCACCGCAGCCAAATCAAAAGGACCGTCCAGATCGCCATCTTCTTTTTCCAGTGAATTGCTTTCATAGGCATCGGTTTTGCAGTATGCCTGCGAAGAACTGGTCAGAAGCGCCTGCGCCGTCACATTTTCCGGCAATGTCTCTGCAATGGCAATTCCATGCGCCAGGGGCACCAGTACGTTGCTGCCTTCTTCCAACAGAGGCTCTGTGATGTCGTGGCTCAAAACCGTGGGTAAAATATAATAGGGATATTGATTCAGGTGCGCACTGCTGTCTCCTTCAATGACAATGCCTTCCTGTGCAGACAATCCGTACGCCGCTGCAATCGCCGTCAAATTGGGCATTTCCGCCGCGCTGTATTCCCCGTAATTGGTGACCAGCATCAGTGTGCCGCCGTTTTCCAGATAGCTGGTCACTTTGGCTGCCTCATCGTCTGAAAGGTCTTTGGTCGGCGCATGAATGAGCAGCACATCCGCATCTTCCGGAACCGCGTCCACGGTCAAAAGATTCAGCGTGTCTGTTTCCATATTCTGCCGCGTCAGGCCGGAACTGAGCGTGCTGGAAATCCCGCTCTCGCCATGTCCCTGCACAATGTAAAGCTTCGGCAGATCTTCGCTGCTCACATAGGCAATCGCCGAGGTAATCTGGCCCTCGCCGTCAAAACTTGTTTCGTACTGATACGTTTCATAATTGATGGTCTGCTGATACAGATCGGTATAATCCACTACCCGAT
>CALXIP010000052.1 GCA_944388395.1 uncultured Ruthenibacterium sp. | reverse complement strand
GGCTGACGCACCGCCATGGCCATTTTCTTCGGGCCGCGCATCATGACTCCCTCAATGAGCGCCTGACCGCCCACACTGGTTTTAAATTTTTCTTTGGGTGTTTGTTGTTTCAAATTGAAGTTCCTTTCCCTTCCTCTGTTTCTTTTTCCCTGTGATAGATTGGCAGGCGAAGTGTTACGGTCGTACCGTGGCCCACTTCGCTCTGAATGTCCAGCGCGCCGCCATGGGCCTGCATGATCTCATCCACCACTGCCAGACCGATGCCGGAACCGCGCACAGCCCCCTTGCCCTTGTAAAACTTGATGCGCACATTTTCCAGATCTTCCGGCGAGATACCCGGGCCCCGGTCCGTGATGCTCACATAGGCGTTGCTGGCGTCGGTCAGCAGCTCGATGGTGATGACACCGCCCTTGGGAGAATACTTGATGGCATTGTCCAATACGTTGACGAACACCTGGCGAAGCCGCGCCGGGTCACCTGATACCGGCACCGGCTGGGCCGGTTCTTCCCAGACAAGGCGCAGCCCTTCCAGCTCGACCCGCCGCTCCACCATGATGGCCGCATCGGTGAGTTCCGCCGCCAGATCCAGCAGCTGCGGCTTCAACGTCAGGCCGTTCTGCATACGGGAAAAGTCCAGCAACTCTTCCACCATGGCGTACAGCCGGTCTGTCTCCTCCGCGATGACCTGCACACCGCGCTTGTAAACCGGATCTTTGGGATCCTCCACCGCGGCAATGGTCTCCACCCATCCTTTGATGGACGTCAGCGGCGTGCGAAGTTCATGCGAGACCGAAGAAATGAAATCGTTTTTCATGCGCTCGGTCTTGTCCAGCTCACCTGCCATATGGTTGATGGCCGCGGACAATTTGCCGATTTCGTCATCGGATTTCTGCTCCAGGCGAATGGACAGATCGCCCAAAGCAATTTTTGCAGCAGTGGCCTCGATTTCATTCAGCGGGCGCACGATGCTTCGAATGAAGAACATGCCGGACCACACACTGAACAGAATGATGGCCGTGACCAGTGCCAGACTGATCACCACCATTGTTTCAATGCTGCGGTCCACCAGCGCCAGACTGGTGACCAGCCGGATCGCCAGCAGATCTCCGGACGGGTACGGCAGCAAAGCTGTCATGGCCATCACTTTTTCGCCCATTTCGCTTTGATAAACCGAATACCCCGTGCCGTCTTCACTGGCCAGCGCTTTCACCAGATCGTTGCCTGCAACCGTTTCTCTGGAAAAGCCTGTGGTGGAAACGGCAACGCGGCCGCTGCTGTCCACCAGCATCAGTTCAAATTTATCTTTTTCGGAGAACTGCTCCACCATGCGGCGAAGCACATTTTCGCGGCTTTCGCCCGTCTGGCTGCCCGAAGCGGACAGCTGCGTTAAAATTGTGCTGCTGCGCGAAGAAAGCGCGCGGCGCGCGCCTTCGTAATAATTGGTGATGGAAAAATAGAGAAACACAGCCTCTGCCATCAAAAGTACCACAATGGTGATGAGAAGGCTGCCGCGCACCCAGCGCTTTGTGATGCTGTTCAACTCCGGGCTGCCTCCTTCTTTGTTCTTTGCTTCAGCTGTTCCAGCGGTAACCGTACCCCCACACCGTCATGATGTGCTTGGGAGCCGACGGCTCGTCCTCGATTTTCATGCGCAAACGCCGGATGTTCACGTCCACGATCTTCACATCGCCAAAATAATTTTCGCCCCACACGCCTTCCAGGATTTTCTCCCGGACCAGCGCCACACCAGGATTGGCGAAGAACAATTCCATGATTTGAAATTCCACCTGTGTCAAATCAATGGGCTGCCCGTTCTTGTACAAAACACGGCTTTTCTGGTCCAGTACGAATACGCCGGATACCATGCGGCCGTCGTCTTCGGCCTGCTCTTCAGGCGCGTTGTGCGTCACCCGGCGCACCAGAGCGTCCACTCGGGCCAAAAACTCGCTGATGCTGAAAGGCTTTGTCATATAATCGTCCGCGCCGATGGAAAGGCCGCGGATCTTATCGGTTTCCTGGCTTTTTGCACTGAGCATGATGATTCCCACCGTGGCGGAATCCCGGCGAATGTTTTCGCACAGAGAAAAACCGTTCATGCCCGGCAGCATAATGTCCAGCACCGCCACATCAAAGGGTTTGCACTCCTTGAACACCGTCAGCGCTTCTTCCGCGCTGGCCGCTTCGTACACCTCATATCCCGCCATCCGCAGATTCAGGCCGACGACCTCGCGGATTGCTTCTTCGTCTTCCACTACCAGTATTTTTCTCATACCGTTTCGCCTTCCTCTTCATTCAATCACACACACGCCCCGCTGAATCGTGCGGGCGTCCTGCGCAGAACAATCATCGCCGAAATAAAGCATCACGTACTGATCACCGACCCGCGCCCCCTGGACATAGGCATCGGTCAGAGCGCTGGGACTCTCCACCACCCGCACGCTCACCAGCAGCTGCTGCGTCTCTTTGCTGATCACGTTCCACGCATCATCCGTGGCATTGCTGATGGAAACATCCACCGTATCTTTCCAGGTGTCCGGCAGGCGCACAAAATAGCTGTATTCTGAATCGTAAACGCCATACTGAAGCGCCGGCTCCATGGCCAGATAGTTGTTCCACTGCACGTAATACAGCTGACTGACCAGCTGTTCCGTGGCAGCGCTGCCCAGCACCTGCGGCACCAGAACCAAGCCGTTGTTGCCCAGGTCCGTCGAGTTCAAAGACGCCATATACCGAACGGACTGGCGCGGTATATCATCGGTTGTATCGCTGGCGCATTCCACCAGCCCCTTGCCCATCACACGCCAGACCTGGCTGGCATGTGCACCGGAAGAAAACGTTCCATCCACCACCAGGCCGCGCACTTTTCCGTAAATGGAAAGCATCAGCCCGGTGCAGGCGGTGAACCGCTCGTCCATCTGCGCCGTATGCCATGTTTCCAGCTGGCCGCTGCTGACGCCAATCAGTTGAACTCCCAGAGCTCCGGATTCGGCCACAGTGGGGACCAAAACCAGTTCCGGAACACCGCTGCCTGTAAAATCCGCAATGACATAAGAGTCATACGCCTGGGTATACATGGTGCTTACCGTCTGGCCGTCGTAGGAGTAAACAGCCAGGTACTTGTCCGCCAGATTGGAGTTGGCATATCCCACTGCGAACTGCACGCCTGTTTCCAGAAAAGAGACACGCTCCACGCTTGCCACTTCACTGGACAGGCCGCTGACCTGCTGGGTGACCACCCACTCGCCATCCTGCTGTTCCAGCAGGGCAAAATCCACATTCTGGCTTTTATTTTTCAGCGTATAAAACACCAGTGCCTCGGTTTCACCGTCGCCATCGAAATCATCCAAAAGCAGAGGCGCCATTTCGTCGCCGCCGCGGGGATATTTCAGCTGAAGGGTGTCGCCCATGGTGGCGGTGAGCGCCTTCTGTACGGCGCTTTGCTGCTGCGTGGCCTGAGGCGCGCGCAGCATTTCTTCCACGTCGTCTCCGGGCGGGAAGCCCCCGCACCCGGTCAGAAGCGCCATCGCCGACACCAGAGCGGCCAGCCGCTTCCAAACAGCCATCGCGGCCCCTCCTTTTCTGAGTATGGAATTATGAAAAAATAATTACAATTAGTATACCACACACCGTGTTTTTAAACAAGATGAATGCCAATGCTCATGACCAAAATCCCCACGCACAGACCGGCTGCCGCGCCGCCATGCCGCGAGGCGGAAAACCCCTGCGGGATCAATTCGCTGACGGAGACGTACAGCATCACACCGGCGATCAGTGCAATCAGACCATTCAGAAACAAGGGCGACAAAAAGCCCCGCAGAAGGGAGAAGGCCAGCACCGCCCCCGCCGGTTCCGCCAGCCCGGACGCCAGCGCATACCACACGCCCCGCGCTCTGCTGCCGGTTGCATAGTAAACGGGAACCGAGATGGCAAATCCCTCCGGGATATTGTGCAATGCAACGGCCGCAGCCAATGTGAGCCCCAGCGAAGGGTCCGCATAACTGGTGAACAGCGTGAGAATGCCCTCCGGAAGATTGTGCATGACGATCGCCGCCGTCGTCACCATGGCACTGCGCAAAGCGCCGGCCGGCACACCGTCCCTCCCGGTTGCCATCTCACTCTCCGACGGAATGCAGCGTTCCAGCAGCATCGCCGCCACCATTCCCATCAGGCACAGACTGGTCGAGCACAGCGCCGCAGTGGTGACCGGCATGGTCTGACAATACGTTTCCACCGTATGAGGCAGCATATCCGACAGAGAGACCGTCATCATCACACCCGCGGCAAACCCCATGGAAAAAGACATCATTCTTTCGCCCGGACGGCGAAAGAATAAAACAGCCAGACCGCCGATTCCTGTGGACAGGCCCGCCAGACCGCTGATCAGCAAAGCAAACAGCATTTCCATTCCCTCCTCGGAAAATAGATATGCCGCTGTCCGGCCGGGTTATGAAAAAGGGCGCGCCGGGCGGGCTTTCAACCCGTCCGGCGCGCCGAACCATGCTTATTCGGGAGCTTTCATACTTTCCACCATGCTGATGGACCGCAATTTGCGGTGCATCACCAGGTTTACCAAACAGCTGAATACCATGGTCAGCAGCGCACTGTAAACGTAGCTCATGGTCTTGATGGTGCGGCCGAACATGACCGCGTCCACCTCAGCGGTTCGGATGACGAACATGTGCAGGAAAATGCCCAGCACAAGCCCCACCAGAGTGCCGATGATGCTCAGCGCGATGGACTCGCGGTAAATATAGGCCGAAACCTCTTTGTCGTAGAAGCCCAGCACCTTGATGGTGGCGATCTCCTTGACGCGTTCCGTAATGTTGATGTTGGTCAGGTTGTACAAAACCACAAAGGCAAGCACGCCCGCCGACACGATCAGTACCACTACAATGGTATCGATCTTTTCCAGCATATTGGAGAACGTCTCCTTCAAGTCTTCGGTGAAGCTGACGGAAGAAACACCATCCACGCTCAAAAGAGCCTCGCTCAGCGCGTCCCGGCCTTCCTGGCTGGCATCGGCCGAACGCGCATAAACCGTGTTGAATTCCGGTTCCTGGCCAAAGCCGTCCCGATAGGTGTTGGCGGTCATATACACGTAGTTCTCCACGTAGTTTTCCACTACGCCGCTGACGGTAAAGCTGCCCTTTTGTCCGTCGCTGTTTTCCAGTTCCACCGTGTCGCCCACATCCACGTTCATCCGCTGGGACATCTTCTCGGTGATAACCACCTCGCCGTCGGCAGGCACATCCACGGGTTCACCGCTCTTGCGGGTGTGCAGATCGACAAAGTTCGGCAAATCTTCCATGGTCTGGGGCACCAGCAGATACGTTGTAAAGCTGTCGGACCCCATGGAATTGGTGCTTTGCTCCTGATGAATGGGCAGGTAATCTTCCACCAGTTCCGAATCGTTCAGAATGTCCTGCATCTCTGCTTCGTTCAGCGAACTTTCGTTTTTCAGCGAAATGGACACATCGTAGGTGAACACCTCGCCGAACTGTTTATAGACGATGTCGCTGATGGAATCATGCAGGCCGAAGCCCGTCACCAGAAGAGCCGTGCAACCCGCAATGCCCACCACGGTCATGAAAAATCGCTTTTTGTAGCGGAACAGATTGCGCGCCGTCACTTTGTAAGTGAATTTCATTCGTTTCCACACGAAGGTCACACGCTCTAAAAGAATGCGTTTTCCCGCTTTGGGTGCCTTGGGCAGCATCAGCTGTGCCGGTGTTTCCTTCAGGGTGGCCCATCCGGCGTTCAACGTGGCCAGCAGCGTACAGGCAATGGCTGCCACAGACGAGATGACGGCGTATTTCACATTGAATTGACAATACAAATCCGGCAGGTTATACATCATGGAATAAGCGTTCCAGATCACCGTGGGGAACAGCCGGAAGCCCACCGTCAGGCCCACAATGCAGCCCACGATCGATGCAGTCATCGCATACAGAACGTATTTGAGCATGATGGCGCGCTTGGTATATCCCAAGGCTTTCATCGTGCCGATCTCCAGCCGCTCTTCCTCCACCATACGGGTCATGGTGGTCAGTGCCACCAGTGCGGCCACCAGGAAGAAGAATACCGGGAACACTTTGGCGATGGCGTCCACCTTCTGCACGTTGGACTCAAAGGAAGCAAAGCTGACGTTTTCATTGCGCGTGAGCACATACCACTCCGGCATTTCGATTTCGTCAATCTCCGCCTGGGCATCGTTCAGTTCCTGCTCGGCATCGGCCAGTTCCTCTTCCGCATCCTGCTTCTTTTCCGCGTACTCGGCCTCACCCTCTTCCAGTTCCTGCCGGGCGTCTTCCAGCTCGGCAACTCCTGTTCGATATTCTTCCCAGGCCTCATCCAGCTGCCGGCGTGCCTCATCAAATTCCTTCTGGGCCAGACCCGGAGCAGCCTGCAAATCAGCTTCGCCGACCGCGATTTGTGCCTGCGCGCTGTCGATCTGGGCTTTCGCCTGCGCAAGCTGCGCCTTACCTGCCTCCAGCTGCGCTTCACCGTCCGTCAGCTTCTGTTCTTCCTGCTCCAGCAGTTCACGGGCTGCCTCCAGCTGCGGACGCCCCGTGGTTACTTTTTCGGACGTCTCTTCATACAGCTTTTGGGCGCTGTCCGCTTTTGCTCTTGCTGTGGCAGCAGCCTCGTCCAAACCGTCCAGCCGCGCCTGCTCATCGGACAGCTGCTGCGAAGCCGTTTCCCAGGCGGACTTTTTCTCAGACTCTTCGTTTTGCGCCTGCTCCAGCTGCTGCTGCACCGTGCTGTAGTCCGGGTCGCTGGGGTCCATGCCCGCCAGCTGCTCTTCCAGTCCGGCGCGAACGTTCTGCGCCTCTTGGTAGGCAGCCAAAGCATCGCTTTCAGCCGTCTTCAAATCCTCAATGGGGCTGGTGTCATGCGCGTCCTGCGCAGCTTGTTCCGCAGCCTGCGCGGCACTTTCCAGCATCTGGCTCTGTTTTTCCAGCAAAGGCAGCATCTGTTCGGCCTGTTCCAGCTGTTCTTCTTTCTCCGCAAGCTGGGCCTTGCTCTCTTCCAGAAGCACCTTGCCGTCTTCCAGTTCCTGTTCCTTGGCGTCCAGCTCTGCCACGCCGGCCTCATACTGGCTGACAGCGTCCGCCAGGCTGGCCTTTGCCTGATCCAGCTTGGCCTGCGCCGCACTCAGTGTGCCCGGAAGATTTGCCTGGTTTTCTGCCAGTTCCTGCTCTCCGCTTTCAAGCTCGCTTTTGGCATCGGCCAGTTCTTTTTCACCGTCTTCCAGTTCTGCGCGCCCGTCGTCCAGCTCCTGCTGTGCATCGGCCAGCTGCTGTTCCGCATCCGCTTTTTTCTCTTCGTATTCTGCCCAGGCGTCATCCAGTTCCTGCTGCGCCTCACCGTGAATCTCATCGTACCGGATCTGGCAGCGTTCCCCGCTGATGTCTTCCAGCCGGTCCACCACCACGTCCACCACATCGTCGTATTCATCCAGCAGAGAATCTTTTTCAGCCGCACCTTCCACGGTCAGATACGCTACTGAGTAGGCATCCTGAACAAAGTTCTCACTGCCCACATACATGATGAGCGACAGCGTTCCGTTTCCCACCGAGGCAGGTTCCCGCTCCAGAGAGAAATAATAGCTGGAACGCACCACGCCCACCACTTCAAATTCCCGGCGGGCCAGCGTATCGTCCACATCTTCGTTGTCCGCCGAAACCGTCAGAACCGACCCTACGGAAACCGATTCAGAAGTGAGCGTTCCCTGCTCCACCACGCACTCGTTTGCCGCTTCGGGCAGGCGGCCCTCCACCACCTCCAGCCGGTTCAGGTAATTTTCCGGTTCTTCCTGATCCAGCTGATCCAGCGGAAGGCTGTGGATCCGTGTGACCAGACTGTCTCCGTTCGGAGTGTCCACCATCACGTCCGTAGACCAGGCCGCCATGACCTCTTCCACGCCTTCTGTGTTGCGAAGCGTTTCAATATCGTCATCCGACAGACCTAAATCACTCATCAGGCGAATGTCGAACAGCTTCGTCTCATCAAAATATTTGTCGCCGGAATAGCGCATATCCGGTGTGGTTGCCAACAGACCGGCCAAAAAGCCCACGCCCAGCGCCACAATAGCAAATATGGCCAGAAACCGGCTCATGGTCTGCCGCACAGTGCGCAGCACGACCTTGCGATATGTTCTGCGCATTTACCACTCGATCCTTTCCACGGGAATCGGCTCGGCGTTCATCTCTACGGACTGCACCATGCCGCTTTTGATCCGGATGACCCGGTCGGCCATGGCGGCCAGAGCCGAGTTGTGCGTGATGACGATCACCGTTCTGCCCATTTGGCGGCAAGTGGCCTGAAGCAGTTTCAGCACCTGCTTGCCGGTGTTGTAGTCCAGCGCGCCGGTGGGTTCATCGCACAAAAGAATTTTCGGGTTTTTGGCCAGTGCCCTTGCGATGGAAACACGCTGCTGCTCGCCGCCCGAAAGCTGTGCCGGAAAGTTGTCCATGCGGTGTTCCAGGCCCACCAGCCGCAGTGTTTCGTCCGCGGGAAGCGGGTCTTTGCAGATCTCGCTGGCCAGCTCCACATTCTCCAGCGCCGTCAGATTCTGCACCAGGTTGTAAAACTGGAACACAAATCCCACGTCGTACCGCCGGTAGGTGGTCAGCTGTTTGCTGCTGTATGCGCTGATTTCCTGGCCGTCCAGATAAATGCGGCCCTCGTCGCAGGTATCCATGCCGCCCAGCATGTTCAGAACCGTCGTTTTGCCTGCGCCGGACGGTCCCAGAATCACGCAGAATTCCCCTTTCTCAATGGTGAAACTGATATGGTCCGCCGCTGCGATCCGCGTTTCGCCCATCTGGTAATACTTGCAAACGCCATCAAACTCCACAAAATGGCCTGACATATTTCTCTCTCCTTAAAAAAACAGTACGTTAATTAATAAACGTACTGTTGATTAATCAACCGCAATTCTATTATAATGGTATCAGTGAAATGGAGCAATCGTCAAAGACAAGGTTTTTGTGGAAAAATAGACAGTAGTATGCTCTTTTGTCGATTTTCTCTGTGAAGAGTTTGTGAAGTTTTTTTGTACAGGGAGGCGACCTTTCATGCCGCAAAAAAATGACCGCCGTGTGCGCAAAACACGCAGCCTTCTGCGCCAGGCGCTGGTGCGTCTGATGAATGAAAAAAGCATTCAGGAAATTACGGTGACGCAGCTGTGCGAAGCCTGTGACATCAACCGGGGAACGTTCTATTTGCATTATACGGATGTGTACGATCTGCTGTCGCGCATCGAAGAAGAAATGCTCACCGACTTTGAAAATGTTCTTGGGAAGCTGGTGCCGGAAGAGATCGTGGGCCAGCAGTCCCCCAGTCCTGCCATGTGCCGCCTGTTTGAGTTTCTGGCAGACAATGCGGACATGTGCAAAGTGCTCTTGTGCAACAACGGCGACATGGCCTTTGTGGAAAAGGTCAAGGGAATCGTCGAAGCGCGCATTATGAACAAATGGAGCACCCAGTTCGAGCGCGCCGGCTACGCAGACAAAGAATATGTGTTTGCCTTCATTGTTTCCGGCTGCATGGGAATGCTTCAGTACTGGCTGGAAAACGACATGCCCCTGTCCCCGTTGGAAATGGCCGGGATGATGGAGAGCATTCTCGTCCGCGGCCTGACCGCCCTGCAATGACGCACTGAAAAGGGAAATCCCTTGTCAGATAAAAAAGCGGCGTCCCGAATCCGGGACGCCGCTTTTTTATTTAAACTTCGAACTGAACTGTAAAAAGATCGCCTTCCCCGCTGTTTCCGTCTTCATCGGTATACTGCTCCAGATAGACGATTGCGAAAGAACTCAAATCCGCAGGCACCTCAAACACCAAATCATAGGTGGCACTCTCATCCGCTGCCAGCTCCCATTCCAGCGGCATCATTTTGTCGCTGTAGGCATCCAGAGACCAGGCAAAATCTTCCTCTCCATCGCCCCACTGCACCTGAAAATCCGAATCATACATCGGCAATGCTTCCCCAAACGTATTGTCCACGGTCACATTGCACACCAACAGCTGATACCCATCGGCCGCCGTGTAGCCTTCGTACTCGCCAACACTCTCCGCGCTGTTGACCGTCCAGTCAAAGAACATGTTGGACAGGGTGTCCCCCACCACGCCATCCAGTTTCTTTTCCGCCAGAGGATTGACTCCCACGCAGGCGCTCAGACAAACCAATGCCAGTACGACCGCAAACAGTTTCCAGCTTTTTTTCATACTACATTCCTCCTGCAGCAATGCTTTACTTTGCTGCTATCAGCATATCAGAAAAACTCGAAAAACGCAAGATAATAAACAAATAGTATTATTCTTACAAAATTATACAAATTTTGAGCTATTTCCCCGTTGACAATTGGAAATTCTTCGCGTATAATGCGATTGTTTGAAATTCAAACTAAAAGGAGGCAGAGCATGACATCGCAGCAGGAAATGCTAAACCGTTTTTTGGTGGACGTGTTTGGCGACATTCTCCGTCTGGAAGAGGCCAGCCTTCGCAAGCATTGTCCCAATCTTTCTGTAACCGAACTGCACGTACTGGAGGCCGTAGCCGCCTGTGCAGGCGAAAACGGCGCCGGCATGGCCGTGATTGCCTCTTCCCTGGGCGTGACGGCGGGTACTGCAACGGTGTCTGTAAAAACACTGGAGCAGAAAGGCTAC
>CALXIP010000051.1 GCA_944388395.1 uncultured Ruthenibacterium sp. | reverse complement strand
CCTTCTTGTAACCGCATTTGGGGCAGACGCCGTTTTCATTCAGCGCAATGCCGCACAACGGGCAGCGCTCTACTTCCAGATGCGGTTCGTATTCCTGCGAAGCCATGTTCACACCACTGGAGAAGGTGAGCTTCACAATGTTCAGCTTATCTTTCAAAAGCTCGTAAACGATTTTGATCATGCCCTCTACCGTCATGGTTTCTTTGGTGACGACCAGGCGGCATTCGGGGTAAGCAGTGGCCAGTTCTGTCTGGAACGCAGGCCCTTTCATCACATTGTTCGGGGCTCCGTCTTTGATGCCCTGCTTTTCGTAGACGGCAAGTACCGCCGGCAGCAGGGGATCATCCTCCCGCAGGATCAGGGCGTGGTCGAAATTTTTCAAAACTTCCCAGGCGGTCTTCTGGATCTCGTTGCAGGGGAATACCATGTTGACGCCAGGATTGACCGAGCCTTCTACTTCGATGGTGAGAACTCCGGTGTGTCCGTGAAGATACTGGGCTTCGCCTTTGAAGCCGTAAAAACGGTGGGCGTACTGCAGATCAAGTGTTGTGATGCTTCTCATGGTTTTATCTCCTTCATCGTTTAAATTTATGGGATCAGGCACCCACATGCGCCGAAGTCCTTCCGGCTGGTTTTGCACTGGAAGAATTTCCTGTTGATAATATTATATCCTTATTGATATTAAATGTCAATAACAAAAATATTTTTTCTCGTGAAAAAGCGCCGCATCCAACCGGATGCGACGCTTCGATCAAGCCGAAAACTCTTTATGGGGTTGCCTTTTCAACAGAAAAACGACCAGTGCCACAGTCAGGACTGTAGTGCACAGCGTCCAGAGCTCGGTGAGAGGAAGACTGGTCCAAACGCCACACTGATACAATGCGGCGCCCGCATTACTCAAAGCGTGCAGCCCTACGGACACCCAGTAAAACCAGTGGGAAATACGTTTGGTCACCACCATCCAAATCAGAACAGACAGAGCGATGTGCAGGCAGATGGAGATCAGCCGTTCCGCGCCGCTCCACAGGAAAGCAGTGGAGGGAGTGGAGGAAAAAACATCTATCTGCGCCTGCGTCAGCCCGGAAGCCAGATCGGCGCCGCTGTTCAGGGCCAGTACCAGAACCAAGCTGGCAACCAGATTGATTCCCACCATCACAACGGCTTCAAAGCCGCCGTGTCCGATGCCGTATCCCAGGCCGGTGACAAAATCGGGGTCTTTGCGGCACAGCCATTTCAGGCCCAACAGGCGGGCGGTCTCTTCAAACAGGCCGGATGCCAGACAGCCGTACAGCACATAGGCGGCCGGCAGAAAAGGAAGGGCCGGGAAAAGAGAAAACACCACCTGGTGCAGCAGAGTTTCCAAAACCATGACGCTCACGAAAAAGCAAAGTGCACCCACAGCGGCAGCTTTCAGCCCACGGCCGAATCGCACACGGCATCCGATCAGGAGCGCCACAGGCACCAGAATGGAAAGACAGGCGCTGACGGCGATGCACACAATGGTGAGCATGGGGACAGGTGTTTGTGTCATGAAAATCTCCTCACTTTACTTTGATGAACATCTAAATAATATATCTGCATCATACGCCCGGCCAAGGGAAAAGTCAATGCCGGCATGAAAAAAGCGGAGCCGTTCGGCTCCGCTTGAAAACAGATGCTCAATGCCGGGCTTTCCGGCGCTTGCCCATGGCCAGGATATGCTTGGCTGTGTCCCACAGACTGCTGAAGTTGAGAATGGCCATCAGCAGCACGCACAGGCTGCACCACAAAGGCCACAGCGGGGTGTCGGTCAGCATCCAGTAGCTTTCAAATCCCATCAGGGCAAGATTCAGGAACAGCACAAAGGGGGCAAAATCCACCCGGATCAAGCCGCGGGTGTTGACGGCCCGCAGAAGGAAAACCACAAAATAGCTGGCAAACGTGGCGAAGGCCGCGCCCTGCACGCCCCACCGCGGAATCAAAAGACCGTTCAGAATCAGGTTCAGCACGGCGCCCACCGCCATGGTGATCAGGCTCAGGCCCGAGCGTTTTTCCGCCATGTAAATGCTGTTCAAGAAGTTGTCGAAGCTGGAAAAAACCGTGGCAAAGGTGAGCAGAGGAATGTAGACCCAACCGGCATAAAACGCATCGGATACATACACTTTCATAAGGGGCTGGCACAGCAGAATAATGCCGGCGCCCGCCAGGAACATCACGCTTTGATAGGCGTTCCACACACGGCTGAAAAACTCCTCACGTCCGGCGCGCGTGCCGTCGGTAAACGCGCTGATCTGCCATGCCTCGGTAAACAGGGTGGCCACGATGGTCAAAAGCGTGGGCAGGCGATAGCTGGTGGCAAACAGGCCGTTCACCTCGCTGCCCAACATGCTGGTGATGAACAGTTTGTCACTGGTGTTTGTCACCCACCAGAAAATGCTGGCGGAGATCAAAGGAACCGAGTAGCGAAGCATCGTCTGGAACAGCCGGGTGTCGATGCGCCGGAACCGGATGTATTTCCAGATGCGGGAGACAAAGAACAGAAACAGTGCGCTGGAAGCATCGGAGCAGATCAGCGCGAGAATCAGTCCCGTGGCGCCCAGATGGAATCCGGACAGGAACAGAACATTGAAAAACAGGTTGGCAATGGTGCACAAAATGCCGTCAATGGCATACAGCCGCACCATTTCCCGGGCGCGAACAAACTGGCAGTTCAGCGTGCGCAGACAGCTGGTGAACACAAAAATCAGCAGCAGCGGCCAGTAGTCGCCGATGGTGCCGCCAATGAACGACACAAGATCCAGAAGCGGGGTCAGAATCAGCAGGATCATAAATCCCAACAGCAGGGACAAAAGACCGTTGGTGTACAGGCTGCGTTTGTTGACGCCCTTTTCCAGGCCGAAGCGGATGATGGCGTTGGAGATACCCAGACTCACAATGGGGATGAACACGTTGCCGATGGCAATGATCGCGTCCATACTGCCGTATGCACCGGTGCCCATCATGTGAGTGTGATAGGTGGTCAGAAAAAAGTTTAAAATTTTGGATGAAAAGGTGCTGATCGCAAACAGGATGGTGTTGGAAACAAGCCGCTTATACTTATCCAAACAGGAACCTCCTTGGTTTGATTGCCCGGGAAGGGCCGAAACATCTTAAATAAGTAATATACCCGTTTTCACCGGCGATTGCAATGAATTTTTGACGCAATCAACTTTTTAAAAGGGCCCGGCGCTCCCGGTAGTCCGGCATGAAGCGCTCGACCACGGCCCAAAATGCCGGGCTGTGGTTCAGCTGCAGGAAATGTGCATACTCGTGCAGAACCACGTACTCCACGGCCCGCCGGGGTTTTTCCGCCAGGCGAAGCGCCAGTGTGATGCGCCGCTTGGCCGGGCAGCAGACGCCCCAGCGGCTTTTCATATCCCGCACCTTCAAAAGAGGAGGCTGATTTTGCAGAACGTCCGCGAACAAGGGAAAAATCTCACGGCTGACAGCTTCAAACAGTTCCAGAGCCTCTTGGGGTGAAACCGTGCAGGGCACAAGATCTTGTGTTTTTCGCTCCAGAATTTTCCTCTTGGCATGGCTGATCCATTCCGCCCGGCTGTCCACAAAGGCGTCGATTTCAGCAACAGGAACAAAAGAGGGGGCCGAAACAGCGGTGTTTCCGTCCGCGCGGATGCGCAGATTCAGGTTTTTTACCCGCTTTCGGGTCAGTTCATAGTCCACGCCGCCAGGGGTGCGGCGCTGTTGTGATCGCATATTGGCACACTTCCCAAATTCACGTGAGTTTATTATATCAATGTTCGTCACCTTTGGCAAATTGGACAAAAAAACGAGATTTTTTTTACGTTCCTTTTGCTTGACATCCACAATATCTAGTGTGATAATAGAACGCGGATTCAAGATTTAGCGAACGGTCTGGGGCGTCACCCCGGGGGATTCCGGCGCGAGATAAGGAGATAAAAAACCATGATTAAAAGCATTGTGAAGCGCGACGGCCGCGTGGTGCTGTACGACGCAAGCAAAATTGCATCTGCGGTTCTGCGCTGCCTGCAGGCGGCAGGACAGGGAGACGCCACCGTTGCCGCGAACGTGGCCAACGCAGTGGAAGAGGCGCTGGAAAAAGAGTGTGGAAACGAACCCCCGCAGATTGAACAGATCCAGGATGCCGTTGAGCAGGAATTGATGCACGCCGGAATGGAAGAGGCTGCCAAGCAGTACATTCTGTACCGCGCCGAGCGCACCCGCATCCGCGAGGCCAAAACCAGCCTGATGAAATCCATTGACGAGATCACCAATGTGGATGCCCGCATCAGCGACATGAAGCGCGACAATGCCAACATCGACGGAAACACGGCCATGGGCTCCATGCTGCAGATCGGTACGGCCGGCGCCAAGGCGTACAATGCCGCCTATCTGCTGACGCCCGACCAGGCCCGCGCCTATCGCGAAGGCGATATCCATATTCATGATTTTGATTTCTACGCGCTGACCACCACCTGCTGCCAGATCGACCTGGTCAAGCTGTTCAAAGGCGGTTTCTCCACCGGTCACGGCTACCTGCGTGAGCCGCAGGGCATCGGCAGCTATGCGGCGCTGGCGGCCATTGCCATTCAGTCCAACCAGAACGACCAGCACGGCGGCCAGGGCGTGCCCAACTTCGATTACGCCATGGCACAGGGCGTGCGCAAGACCTTTGCCAAAAATTATGCCGGCAAGCTGCGGGAAGCACTGGAAGATGTTCTGGACACCGATGACGAGTCCGTGCTGACGCAGGCGGCCATTGCCGCCGGTACCGAAGCCACCGGCGAGGAGCCCCGGCTCCAGTCGCAGGCTGCCACCTTTGATGCAGCTGCCGCGCAGCAGCTGGTGAAGGACGGCCGTCTGGATAAGGAAAAGGCAACGCATGTGGTGCGCCATGCCCGTCACCGTGCCGAGAAAGCCACCGACCGTGCCACTTATCAGGCCATGGAGGGCTTTGTGCACAATTTGAACACCATGCACTCCCGTGCGGGTGCGCAGACGCCGTTCTCCTCCATCAACTACGGCACCGATACCTCTCCCGAAGGCCGCATGGCCATCCGCAACATCCTCATGGCTGAGGACGCGGGCCTGGGCCACGGCGAGACTCCCATTTTCCCCATTCATATCTTTAAAGTAAAAGAGGGCGTCAACTACAATCCGGGCGATCCCAACTACGATCTGTTCGAATTGTCCTGCAAGGTCAGCGCCAAGCGTTTGTTCCCCAACTATGTCTTTTTGGACTCGCCCTTTAACCTGCAGTATTACAAACCCGGCCATCCGGAGACAGAGGTGGCGACCATGGGCTGCCGCACCCGCGTGATGTCCAATGTGTACGACCCGGAGCGGGAGATCGCCTATTCCCGCGGCAACCTGTCCTTCACTTCCATCAACCTGCCCCGGCTGGCCATCGAGAGTCACGGCGACGAAAAGCTGTTCTACGAGAAGCTGGACGCCATGATGGAACTGGTGGCACAGCAGCTGCATGACCGCTATGAGATCCAGGCTTCCAAGCGTGTGTACAACTATCCGTTCCTGATGGGTCAGGGCGTGTGGCTGGACTCCGACAAGCTGGGCCCCAACGACGAAGTGCGCGAGGTGCTCAAACACGGCAGCCTGTCCATTGGCTTCATCGGCCTGGCCGAGACGCTGACTGCGCTGTACGGCCATCATCACGGCGAAAGCGACGAGATGCAGGAAAAAGGCTTGGCCATTGTGCGCCACATGCGCGAGTTCTGCGACAAAAAGGCCGCCGAGACGCATTTGAACTACGGTTTGCTGGCAACCCCGGCAGAGGGCCTGTCCGGCCGCTTCATCCGCATGGACCAGAAGCGTTACGGCAAGATCCCCGGCGTCACGGACCGCGAGTACTACACCAACTCGTTCCACATCCCCGTGTGGTACCCCATTTCCGCTTACGATAAGATCCACAAGGAAGCGCCGTATCACGCGCTGACCAATGCGGGTCACATCAGTTATGTGGAGCTGGACGGTGACACGGCCAACAACGTAGAGGCCTTTGAGAGCGTGGTGCGCTGCATGCACGATGCGGGCATCGGCTACGGCTCCATCAACCACCCGGTAGACCGTGACCCCATCTGCGGGTATGTAGGTGTCATCGGCGAGGTTTGCCCCCGCTGCGGCCGTCGTGAAGGTGAGGCACTGAGCCAGGAGAAGGTTGACGAGCTGCGCAAACTGTATCCGGAAGTGACCACTTTCTGCGGCTGTGAATAAACAGGTACTTGCAAACTATTCTAATTTGGTATACAATAAACACAACATTACATAGATAAGCGAGAGCTTGGGAGGAAACAGTATGGCTATTCAGACGAACCGTGAAGCAAAATATGGCAAAGACGTGGGCTTTGAGCGCATCCGCCGCATCACCGGCTATCTGGTCGGCACCATGGACAAATGGAACGATGCCAAAAAGGCTGAGGAGCGCGACCGCGTGAAACACGGTCTGTCTCACTGATATGGGACAGGTGCTGAACCTGGCGGGCATTATGGAAGATTCCATTGTGGATGGGCCGGGCATCCGCACCGCCATTTTTGCCCAGGGCTGCCCCCGCCGGTGCGAGGGCTGCCACAACCCGGAAAGCTGGCCGTTCGGTACAGGAAAGGATGTGCCGGTGGAAGAGCTGTTCGCCCATATCAAGGCAAGTCCTTTGGTGCGGGGCGTCACGTTTTCCGGCGGAGAGCCTTTCTCTCAGGCCGAGGCATTTGGCGAACTGGCCCGTATGCTGAAGGCAGCCGGGTATGAGGTCGCCAGTTATACCGGCTATACCTTTGAGCAGCTGCTGGAGGGAACACAGGCCCAGAAAGATCTGCTCGCACAGCTGGATATTCTGGTGGACGGAGAGTTTGTCCTGGCCAGGCGCAATTTGGACCTGCGCTTTCGCGGGTCAGAAAACCAGCGCATTCTGGATGTGCCCAAAAGCCTGGCGGCCGGCAGTGCCGTCTGGTGTGAAGCCGAGCGCTGGACCGGCGGAACACATCCCCATGCATAAGATGAAAAAAGGGCGGGCCCCCGAGGGGTCCGCCCTTTTTTGCGCCTTGCACAGGCCGATGGCGCATTGTATAATATGTGTCGGAAAAGAGGGGAACCTGGCATGAAGAGGTCGTTTTTTCGCCGGTGCGCCGCGTCTTTGGCGCTGCTGGCGTTTTGTGTGTTTGGGGGCACATGCGCTTTGGCGCAGAACGAAGAACAGGAAATTGAAAACATTCGCATTTTGATGCCCACCCTGTCGGATGGGACATCCCTGCTGACAGGCCCTTCGGTGGAAGAAGACGGCACTGTGTTGCTGCGCAGCGATCGGTCCGGCAACTTTACGTTCGAAGAGGAAATCGATGCGGCATGGTTCGATTCACCCATCAATGTAGGGGTCAAGGGCGGTGCTGCACCGGAGATGCGCGCGGTGTTCCCGCAGGTCAGCAATGCGCGCGTTCCCATGGTGGCACAGGCGGACGAGTCCGGTGTGACCTTTGCCGCTCCGGCGCAGGGGTCTGTGGTGCACGTGAAAATTTCATTTCAAAACGTGCAGCAGTATCGCTACCTGTACGATGCCGCCCGAATAGAGACGCCTTATGTGGCCATGGACGGCACCATCGAGGTCGAGGTGCGCATGACCGTTGACCGCGTTCTGGAATATGAGGCGCCGCCTCAGGTTTCGACGGATGAAGAGATGTGGGCCTATACGCGCGGCATTTATGACCGCGAGTGGGCCCGGATCGAACCCAGAGAGCTGGTTTACCGTGCCACATATCACAACTCTCCCGTAGGCGTTGGAGTATCCGGCGCCAATGGTCAGTCGGTGGAACCGGTTCGGGGCATTCCCGCCGGCCTTTTGCTGATGGGGACAGAAAGCGATGAGGGCGATTTGTGTACGGTGGAGTTTGATGACAGCACCCAGCGCCTGGATGCAGCCGACACGCCGTCTTTTTCGCTTTTCGTCACGCTTTATCTCGAGGTGATCGACTGGAACGAAGCCACCACCCATGCGGGTCCGGTGGCGGCTACGGCGGCCGGAGCCACTGCTTTGGGCTTGGGCGGCAGCGCGGTGGCCAATGCACTGGCGCAGACGGATGCGCTGCCCGCGCGCAGGGAGGAACTGGAGGAGGACCTGCCGCAGCAGAACGATTCCGGAGATCCGCCGGATCTGCCGCAGGAGGACAGCCCGCAGGTAAGCCTGTCCCTGTACAAGCCCTTCGAAGACCTGATCAATACCAAGGGCGCCGCAGTGGATATTCAAATCACCGTCAGCGGGGGCGAGGGCCTTCGCTGGCACTATCTGCCCACGGCTGTGTGTCCGGGCGGGCTGAGAGCGGTGGTGCCCACGGTGGTGGGAACAGGCAGTGAGAGCACCCTGGTGCTGGGGCTGACAGGCGCGCCCATGAAGCAGGCGCACTGCCCGGTATTTGTGACAGTGATCGCCTGGGCGGCGGGGCTGGACGGCAAAATACTGAAAACCAGCGGCACCATGGAGCTGACACTGCACCGGGGCGGTCTGGAGGCGGAGCGCAAACCGGACGGCACATTGGAAGTGGTCAGCTATGCGGACGGAAACCTGAACGGACTTGCGGAAAAGCGGGTGCTGAAAGAGCACGAGTATACTCTGGCGGAAAACAACGACGGCACCATCACCGTGCAGGCGGCGGAAAAACGACTGGGCAGCTGTGTAATGCAGAACGAATAAGAAGGATGAAGGGGAAAAACGATGGGGAATCTCAAAGAGCGAAGCGCCCGTGAATGGGGCAGATATCTGTGGACTTTGGTGCGGAACAGTCTGGCGCCCACGGCATTGATGGCGCTGTTCTGGCTTCTGCTGGGCTGGGTGCGCGCAGCCGGTGTGCAGTGGGTGATCCTGTGGCCGTTGAATTTCTTGACCGGCGCACTCAGCGGTCTGGAAGGCAGCGCGCTGGGCGGAACGATCGGCAAGGCAATTCTGCTGGTGATTTTCAACAGCTTTTTTCGCGGCATCGTGGTCCGGCGCAAGGGCGATGAGCGGCGGCGTGTCCACTTTTTGGAAGAATTGAAAAAGGAGAGCGTGTCCACTGTGCTGGCGCGCATTCCCCAATATGGCAATCTGCGTCTGCTGACCGGCGATCGCACTCCTCTGATGCTGGGTTGCGGTCTGCTGGGCATAGGAATTGCGCTGGCATCGTATCCCTTTTTGACCGGAAACGGAAGTCTGGTCAACAGCATGGTGTGCGTGGCGCTGTTCCTCAGCGTAGGCAAGCAGATTTCCAAACAGCGCGGCCTGCTCATCACTCTTTTGAACATCGTGCTGGCGCGCAAGGCGCTGCGTACGGTGAACCGGAGCGCGGTGGACCGTGTGTTCGCGGGCTTTGCCGTCGGCATGGCTGCGGCAGTGCCCGTTGCCGCTGTGCGGGCTGTCCCTCTGGTGGGTGGTGCATTGTGGATGCTGCTGGCACGGGTCCTGCCCGGGGCTCTGATTTTGGCCGGTGTGGGATGCCTTGGTTGGACATTATGGAAAGCGCGGCAGATTCAGCCGGCGGGTCAGGGGGCAGGCAAATGAAGCAATCGGTTTTGCGGCGGTGCGCCGCGGTTGTAATTTTGCTGTCCTTTTGTGCGTTGACCGGTGCGTGCGCTTTTGCGGACGGCGGAGAAGAAAAAATCAACAGTGTGCGGATCGCAGCGCCTGCTTCGGTGAGCGAGAGCATGCAGCTGACCGGCCCGGATGTGGATGAGGACGGTTCGGTTTGTTTGCAGGAGGGCAAGCGGGTCAGTTTTACACTGGAAAGCCCGGTGACCATGGATACCAGCGGGATGTATCCTTTTGAGGGCGGCATGTGGCAGGGTGCGGCTTTTTTTGACTTGGTGAGCGTCGAGCAGCAGGTTGCTTTTTATTCCAATCGCTGGTTGTTGCTGTCTTCGGACGAAAGCGGCATGCTGGCCGGTTTGCCGGACAATGCGGCAGGCACCCTGCGCATTGCGTTTGAAAACGTTCAACTGCTCGCTGTGAACCAAATCGAAGATACCGGTGATTTGTTTTTTACCATGGATGGCACCTGTCAGATTGAGGTTCGTTTTCCTGTGACGCGGACGGTGCAGCGTCCGCCTTTTGAAAATACGCAATCCTATCGGGAGGAGACCAGCAGCCTTCTGCAAAGTGCGCCGGTTCAGCAGCAGCCGTATTCGGAAGCGGTGTTCCGGGCTACCATGCAGGGCCAAATGGGAAGCGCGCGGAACAGCAGTTTTCCTGCGGATGCATTCTATTATGCGTTTTCCACCGTCCATTCGCTGGAGGGGAAAACTTGGAATGCGGAACTGGAATACGATGGCCGAATTCAGAAAATAGAAGCGGGTGAAGACCTGCCCTGGGGCTATGAAGTAGATGTACTGCTGAACATTACGGACTGGGGGCATGTGTCCACCGGCGGCGGATCTGTGGTCGCCACTGCTGCAGGCGCCACGGCTCTGGGCTTGGGGGGAACTGCTGTGGCCAATGCACTGTCTCAGCCGGACGCTCTGCCTGCGCGCCGGGAAGGACTGGACGGAGATTTGCCGGAAGAGGAAGGTTCCGGAGAACCGCCGGAGCTGCCCCGGGAAGACAGCCCCAACGTCAGTTTGTCTCTGTATAAGCCCTTTGGAGATCTGGTGAATACCAAAGGTGCCGCATTGGACGTTCAAATCACGCTCAGCGGCGGAGAGGGACTTTCGTGGCATTTCCTTCCCACGGCAATCTGCCCGGGCGGGTTGCGTGCGGTAATTCCCACGGTGGTGGGAACGGGCAGCGACCGCATGCTGGTACTGGCGCTGACGGGCGCTCCCATGAAACAGGCGCATTGTCCGGTCTTTGTAACGGTGGTAGCCTGGGCAATGGATACGGATGGCCAGCTGCTGAAAACCAGCGCGACTATGGAACTGACATTGCATCGGGGCGGGCTGGAAGCCAAACGGCAGCCGGACGGGAAGCTGGAAGTGGTCAGCTATTCCGACGGCAATTTGGACGGCCTGGCGGAAAAACGGGTGCTGAAAAACCGGGAATATACCCTTCGTATGGAAGCGGACGGTTCCGTGACGGTGCAGGCAAACGAAAAGCGCCTTGGCAGCTGCACCCTGCCGCCGGAAGAAAACAACTGATTTCCACTATCAGGAAAGGAACGATTTTTTATGCGAATGCGTTTTAAACCCTATGCAGGCCCGGAACTGCGGGCCTGTCCGTTTCACGTCAATGAACCCATGGAGCAGCGGGGGAAATGGAACGGACTGTTTGCCCGTCCCGACCAACCCCTGCATCTGGAACTGGGCTGCGGAAAAGGCGGCTTTTTGGCAAAGCTGGCTGTGCGGAACCCGCAGATCAACTATGTGGGCATCGACCTGACCGACAAAGTTCTGATTCTGGCAAAGCGGAACATTGACCGGGAGTACGCCCAGGCGGGCCGCCCGGTGGACAATGTGCTGATCCTGACCCATGACATCGAGCGCATCCCCTCGATGCTCTCCGGCGCCGCGGGCGACCGGGTAGAGCGGATCTATATCAACTTCTGCAATCCCTGGAACAAAAAGGCGGGGCACAAAAAGCACCGCCTCACCCACACCAAGCAGTTGCTTTTGTACCGGGAGTTCCTGTGTGAAAACGGGGAGATCTGGTTCAAATGCGATGACGAGGATCTGTTTGAAGATACGTTGCTGTATCTGCCCGCTGCGGGTTTTGAGATCACCTGGATGACGAGGGACCTCCACGCTGATGAGCCGGACTGGAACATCCGCACGGAGCACGAAAATATGTTTACGGAAATGGGGATCCCCACAAAGGCACTGATTGCCCGAAAGGTTTCGCTGCCACAAGAACTGTAAAAAAGCGCGCACGTTTTGAACGTGCGCGCTTTTTGCATGTTTTCACCATACAACGTTTCGAGATTTTTTTCGGGCGGCCGGCGCGCAAGCGTATTTGTGTCCGCGACGGCATATGATTTCAAAAAGAGAGGGAAGAACAACGGCGCATGCTGTTCCTGAACAGGAGAATTTGATTTTGGGAGCAGTGGTCGCTTTTTGTGCGCAGAGCACAAATGCGGTCAAAAGATTCTGGGGTGCGGGAATAAAGACATTCATGGTGAAATATGCTAGAATTTTGATATCAAAAAAACGAATAAACGATAAAAGTGCACAAAGTGCATTTGGGAGGGAGGCGCGCGTTCCGCATTCTGAAAGTTGTTGTGAACCAATTAAAGAGGAGGGTAATTCATGGATAAAACGAAAAAGCTGACAATGAAGGAAATGATCAGTTACGGCATTGGCGATATCACCGCCAACCTGTATCTTCAGTTCATTGCGATTTTCCTGCTGGTGTTCTATACGGACGTTTTGGGGATCCCGGCGACACTGGCTGGTCTGATTTCGATGGTAAGCCGTATTTTCGACGGTGTGAACGACGTGTTCATCGGCTACATTTCCGACAAAACCGGACATTATAAACGCTGGATTCTGTGGGGCTCTATTGCCACGGCTGTCAGCTTTGTTATAATGTTTACAAAGTTTGATCTTCCCACCAATCTGCAGGCGGTCTTTGCGCTGGCGGCGTTCTGCTTCTGGACGCTGATGTATACATGCTATGCGATCCCCTTCAACGCGTTTGCATCCACGATGACCCAGAGCACGGAAGAGCGCACGAAACTGAACTCCATCCGTTTTGCCATTGTGGCCATCCCCAGCCTGATCATCTCCATTGCCACTCCGTATCTGAAGAGCGGCCAGACCGGAAACACTTCTTATTCCCGCACGGCACTGATCTTTGCGCTGATTGCGACCTTTGCCACCCTGATTTGTGTTCGCGGCATTGTAGAGCGCGCCACGGCGCCCAAAAAATCCGAGCGCACCACGGCGAAAGAATATTTCAAGGCGGTTGTCAGCAACAAGCAGCTGCTGGTGGTCAGCGTTGCATTCTTCCTGCGCACGCTGGGCTATTACATCTTCTCTTCGTCCATGGCGTATTTCTTCAACTACTACTATGGTTCGGCAACGCTGATGTCTACCATCCTGTTCTTCAATGCGCCGATTTCGGCGGTGGCGGCTTTGAGCGTGGAACCCATTGCGCGCAGAACCGGCAAGAAGAAACTTCTGATGGCCTGCGGCGTCGTATTCGCGGCTGCAAGCATCGTTCGCTACTTTATCCCCACCAGCGGTGTTGTAGTGGTTGCGACCAACCTGGTTGGAATGTTTGCCATGAGCGCCACACTGGCGATTTTCTTCACCATGATCGCGGACACCACCGACTATGGCCTGTGGCTGACGGGCAAAAACGTGCGTGCGATCAACTACGGCTTCTATACCTTCTGCCAGAAGTTCGGCATGGCCATTTCTGCCACTATCGTCGGCGGCTGGCTGGACCTGTTCGGCTATGTGGCCAATGAGGCGCAGACCCCGCAGGCTTTGCAGGGCATTCTGCTGATCTACTGCGTTGTTCCGGCAGTGATTTATCTGCTGATGACGCTGGTTCTGTGCGGCTGGAAACTGAACGAGGACCGTATGCATCAGATTGTTGCGGAATTGAACGAGCGCGAGGCGGCAAAAGCCGCTGAGCAGGAATAACAGCAGGGCCCGCTGTATGCGGGCCCGCATGAAAGCGGTGAAGCCATGTTTCTGGACGCACCTGTGGCCCAAAAGCTAGTGGATCGAATGATGGAAAGCCTGGGCTGCAACGTAAATATGATGGATGGGCGCGGTGTGATTATCGCCAGCGGAGAACCGGACCGGATCGGAAAGCTTCATGTGGGCGCATGCCTTGTTCTGGAGCGAAAAGAGACCGTCCAGTGCTTTGACACCACAGATGCCGGCGCGGAAAGTACGCAGCCGGGCATCAATATGCCCCTGTGCCATGCGGGCGAAGTGGTGGGTGTTGTGGGTGTCACGGGCGATCCGCACCAGCTGGAGCATATGGCACGTCTTGTGAAACTGACGGCGGAACTGCTGATGGAGCAGGAATTTGCAAATGATCAGAAACTCAGTGATCAGACGGCGAAAACCAGCTATGTAAACCGTTTGATCTCTCTGGCGAGCCCGCAGGATGCACAGAGCGTTCGCCTTTGGGCAGAACGGCACGGGTATGATATGGACCAGCCGCGTGCGGTCTGCCTGCTTGCGGCACAGCCGCTGGCAGGCCGCCGCCGTCCGTCCTCCATGCACGACGCGGTGCTGCGCAGTGTCGAACGGATGCCGGGCTTTTCGGCGCAGGACATCGCGGCATATCTGGGCGGAAAGCAGGTGGTGCTGCTGAAGACAGCGCCGGCAGGTCGAACCCGGCAGGCCCGCGCGGAACTGGAGCGCTTTTTTGAAACGCTGCGCGCGGATTGCGCTTCACAAGGCATCGCACTGCGCATGGTCTGCGGCAGCGTGGCTTCGGCAATGGAACGTGTGCCGGAAAGCTTTGAAGAAGCCCGGTTCCTGATGGGGTGGCCTGGATGCGCTGCCCCGGGGATTTACCACATTCAGGACTGGCTTTTGTGTTGGATGGTCCGGCATATGCCGGACCTGAGGCGGTCGGAGGCACTGCGTGAAGGTCTGGGTTTGCTGCGTCAGGATGAAGAACTGGCCAAAACAGTGATCGCGCTCAGTTCCAGTGAAATGAGCCCCAGTGCTGCGGCAGAGCGATTGTACATTCACCGCAACACCGTGGCGTTTCGTATGCAGCGCCTGAAAGAACAAACCGGCCTGGACCCGTTGCATTGTGAAAGCGACAGGCTGAGACTTCATATTTTGGCGGCACTTCTGCAGATCGATCGGGAGAATGTGGAGGCAGACACATGATCAAAGGTGTGCTGGCGGTTTTGGCCGCCTCGGTGGCTTACGGCGTAATGCCGGTGTTTTCCAAGACGGCGATGGCGCAGGGGATGAACGCGGAAAGCGTGGTGTTTTTTCGCTTTTTCTTTTCCGCTGTATTTGCCCTGCTGTTTCTGATCCGGCGCTCCAACCGGCGCTATGTGACCCATCAACAGCTGCGTCACCTTTTGATATTTGGAATTCTTGGCTTTGGCATGACCATTAATCTGCTCACATTTTCGTATCAGTACATTCCCACCGGTTTGGCCACCATGTTTCACTTCGCTTATCCGCTGGTGATTCTGGCGGTCATGGCGGTACTGTACCACGAAAAAATTACACGTTATAAGGTGGCTGCCGTGGCGGTCGCACTGGCGGGCGTGGCTCTTCTGGCTGATTTTTCCCAAGGGCTTGCACTGCCGGGCGTTCTGCTGGCACTGGGTTCTGCCGTCACGTATGCTGCGTTTGTGATCGCAGGGCGCAAAAGCAGTTTTGCAATTCTGCCGCCCATGGAAGTCATCTTTTTTGTCAGCGCGTTTTCCACACTGATTTTTGGCGCCAAAAGTCTGTTGTTGGGCCAGCTGCAGGCACCGCCCAACGGGACGGCGTTTGTTTGTCTGATCATCATTTCGGTTGTGTGTACGATTTTTGCTTTGGCAATGCTCACTTACGGCATTCGCACTCTTGGGGCATCCACCGCTTCTGTGCTCAATATGCTGGAACCGGTGGTCAGCGTAGTGGCGGGCGTTCTGGTGTTCGCGGAACCTTTGAATATTCGAACGATGGCCGGATGTGCGGCCATCATAGCGGCTTCAATTTTGATCGTATTGGGAGAACGCAGTGCACAGCGTGCGGATCTCAAGCAATGAAAGGAGAAGAAAAATGGAATTCTATTCTTGCGATACAATGGTGGCGCTGGGAAACAGCACCCGTTCCGGAAACATTCTGTTTGCGAAAAACAGTGACCGCCCCATGAATGAGGCGCAGCCGCTGGTACTTTTTGAAGCAGCGGACCATGCGCCGGGCGAAGAATTGAAATGCACCTACATCACCATTCCGCAGGTGGATCACACCTATCGTGTCATGGGTTCGCAGCCCTATTGGCTTTGGGGCTTTGAACATGGCATGAACGAACACAAAGTGGTCATCGGCAACGAGGCGGTCTGGTCCAAAGAAGAGGAAGAGACGGAGAACGGCCTGATCGGCATGGACTTGCTTCGACTGGGCCTGGAGCGCGGGAAAACAGCGTATGAAGCCATGCACGTCATTATTTCTCTGCTGGAAAAATACGGCCAGGGCGGCAATGCGGCTGTGGGCAAAGTGTTCCACTATCACAATGCGTTCCTGATCGCGGACCCGACCGAGGCGTGGATTCTGGACACCGTCAACCGCCGCTGGGTGGCGCGCCGTGTGCAGGATGTGGCGGGTATTTCCAACTGCTACAGCACCACCACGCAGTGGGACGAGGCCAGCCCCGATCTGCAGGAACACGCTTATGAGATGGGCTGGTACCCCCGGGAGCTGCCTTTTAACTTTGCGCAGGCCTACAGCGCCATGTCCATCAAGCACCGGGCGGCGCATCCCCGCTGGATGCGTCTCAATAAGCTGCTGAATCAGGCCAAGGGGGACATTACCCGCGAGACGCTGCAGAAGATTCAGCGGGATCATTTTGAAGGCGAATTGATCGAGCCGCGGTTCAGTCCGGCGGATGGCCTGCATGTGTCCATCTGTATGCACAGCATCGACCCGGATGCCAGCAAAACAGCAGCCGGCGCGGTGGTGGAACTGACGCCCGACAAGCCGCTGGTGTGGTTCAATACACTGTCCAGTCCCTGTGCTTCGGTGTACGTACCCTGCTATCTGGAGGGCAAGCTGCCTGCAAACCTCAGTCATGCGGGCGCGCGTTTCAGCGAAGATTCGCTGTGGTGGAAGTTCGAACGGCTGAACTATAAGATTGAGGAAGATTATCCCCGCTTTATCCGCGTGGTACGTCCGGTGTGGGACAAAATGGAGCAGGAAATGGCGCAGGCAGCCGACCCGTGTCGCTCTGCCCAGGAACTGACCGAGGCCATGGCAAAGGATTGGAACGCGGTGGAAAACGAAGTAGACCGTCTGTACGCGGCTCTGGAACAGGATGATGGACCGTGCACGCAGCCGCAGCGCATTCCTTATTTGAAAAAAGTGCGCGAAGACGCGGGAATCGAGTAAACGCGGAACATCGCAGGAAAGGGAGCTGCTGCTCGTGAGAAAGTTTATTGTGATTCCGGACTCCTTTAAGGGAACCATGAGTTCCCGCACGATCTGCTCCATTATGGAAGAGGCGATTCTCCGCCGAATTCCCGGCGCACAGGTCGTGTGCGTGCCGGTGGCCGATGGCGGCGAGGGCAGTGTGGAAGCCTTTTTGCAGGCGGTGGGCGGCGAGAAGCGCCACTGTTCGGTGCAGGGCCCTTACGGAGAACCGGCGAACGGGTTCTTCGCCCTCCTTCCGGACGGGACGGCTGTGGTGGAAATGGCGGCGGCGGCCGGCCTGCCTATGGTGGGCGGCGCCCGGAACGCGGAGCGCACCACCACATACGGCGTGGGTCAGCTGATGGCCGCCGCTCTGGATGCCGGTTGTAAAAAACTGGTGGTAGGGTTGGGCGGCAGCGCTACAAACGACGGAGGCTGCGGTGCGGCCGCGGCGTTGGGCGCGGTGTTCCTGGATAAGAATGGAACTTCGTTTGTGCCCGTAGGGCGCACGCTGAAGCAGGTGGATCACATTGATTTGAGAAATTTGCATCCCCGGTTGAAAGAGGTGCCGGTCATTGCCATGTGCGATGTGGATACGCCTTTGTGCGGACCGACTGGCGCGGCGGCGGTGTTCGGCCCGCAAAAAGGCGCGGACCCCGCCATGGTTGCCCGGCTGGATGCAGGCCTGCAGAATCTGGCCGACGTGGTTCGGCGCGATACGGGCAAGGAGATTCTGGATCTGCCCGGCGCCGGTGCGGCCGGCGGAATGGGCGGCGGAATGGCCGCGCTTCTGGGCGCACAGATGCAGATGGGCATCGAGACCGTACTGGACACCGTGGGCTTCAACGCCATGCTGGACGGAGCGGAAATGGTGTTCACCGGCGAAGGCAAGCTGGACACCCAGTCCCTGCGGGGCAAAGTGGTGCTTGGCGTGGCACACCGGGCGCAGAAAGCGGGCGTGCCGGTGGTGGCGGTGGTCGGCGACATCGGCGATCACATCGAGCAGGTGTATGAGCAGGGGGTCACGGGAGTGTTCAGCATCAACCGTGTGGCGCTGCCCTACGAGGCTATGAAGTCCCGCGCGGCAGACGACCTGCGTCTGACCATGGAAAATCTGCTTCGCTTTTACGACTGCGCCCGGAAAACAGGGCTTGCATAATTTGGACCGATGTGCTATATTATTACAGTACGATAAGTTTTTATGGAAAGAGTGGACCGCAAGGCCCGCTCTTTCCTGTTGTTAGGGCCTTGTTGACAGGAGGTTTTGCATGGCGAAAGAAAAGGTGGGCGGCACGGTGCAGATCGTGGAAGCACTGGTGACGCCTGTGCTGGAGGAATTGGGCCTGCGGCTTTGGGATGTGCGCTTTGAAAAGGAAGGGCCAGATTGGTTTCTGCGCGTCTTCATCGACCGGGATACCCCGTTGGATATTGCGGCGTGCGAGGCGGCTACCCGGGCCATCAACCCGGTGATCGATCAGGCGGACCCCATTTCACAGAGCTATTATCTGGAGGTGGGCGGCCCCGGCCTTGGCCGCAGACTGACCCGGGATTCGCACTTCGCGGCGAAATGCGGGCAGAAGGTGCTGGCGCATCTCATTCGTGCCAATGAAGCGGGCGAGCGCGAGGTGACCGGCATTCTGCGCGGAAAAGAGGGCACTGTTGTCACTCTGGAGCGGGAGGACGGCACTCTGGCGGCCATCGATACCAAAGACGCAAGTTATTTCAAGCTGTGCGACGACGAGGACCTGTTTTGACCTTCGGTTAAGACAACCAATTATAGAGAAGGACGGAGATCGGAAAAATGAACGCAGAATTTTTTGAAGCACTTTCCATGCTGGAGGCGGAGCGCGGCCTGCCTGCGGAATACCTGCTGGAGAAAATCAAGAACGCCATTGTCATCGCGGTCAAAAAAGACTATGACGTTGAGGATGAAAATGTTTCCGTGGAGATCGACCCGGCGACCGGCAAGTTCAACGTGAGCCTGCTGCAACAGGCTGTGGATGAGGTGGAGGACACCCGCACACAGATCAGCCTGGAGGCTGCGCAGGCAAAGCGCAAGACCTACAAACTGGGCGATATGTTCCAGATTCCGCTGAAAACCAAGGACTTCGGACGCATTGCGGCACAGACGGCCAAACATGTGATCCGGCAGGGCCTGAAAGAGGCCGAGCGCAGCCAGATGTACGCGGAAATGCAGTCCAAAGCGCACGAGATCGTTTCTGCGGTGGTCACGAATGTGGATCCGCAGCGCGGCATCGTCACGCTGGAACTGGGCAAGGGCGGCGTTGCCACCCTGCCCCGCAATGAGCAGGTGCCCGGCGAGACCCTGACCGAGGGCCAGCATCTGCAGGTGTATGTGGTGGACGTGGTCGAGTCCGAGCGCGGTCCCCGCATGATGATCAGCCGCACGCACCCCGGCCTTGTGAAACGTATGTTTGAAATGGAAGTGCCTGAGATCTTTGACGGCACCGTGGAGATCAAAGCCATCAGCCGTGAGGCGGGCGCCCGCACCAAAATGGCAGTCTGGTCCAAGGACGAGAACGTGGATCCCGTGGGCGCATGCATCGGCCCCCGCGGTCAGCGTGTGGCCAAGATCGTTGAGGAGCTGGGCGGCGAGAAGATCGACATCGTTCGCTGGAACGAAGACCCGGCCAAGTTTATCAGCGAGGCGCTCAGCCCGGCCGACGTGGTGGGCGTGGAGATTCTGGAAGGTGAGACGCGCGCCTGCCGTGTGACGGTGCCCGATCATCAGCTCAGCCTGGCCATTGGCAATAAGGGCCAGAACGCCCGCCTGACCGCCCGCCTGACCGGCTATAATATCGATATCCGGCCGGAGAGCGGATATTACGGCGAAGAACCGCCTGTGAAAAAGACCGAGGAGTAATTCTCAGGGGAACAGAGAAGTTCCCGCTCCGTTACAAAGCATTGGAAGGAGACCTGTATGACCCAGAGAAAAATTCCGCTGCGGCGCTGCAATGGCTGCGGCGAATCGAAGCCCAAAAAGGAACTGGTGCGCGTGGTGCGCGCCCAGGACGGAACCGTGTCGCTGGACCTGACTGGCAAGAAACCGGGGCGCGGCGCCTATGTGTGTCCGTCCGCCGCCTGCCTTGCCAAGGCGCGCAAGGCCCGGCGCATCGAGCGGGCGCTGGAGGTCTCCATTCCGGATGAAATTTATGCGGCCATGGAGGCCGAGATCGAAAAAGGGGAGCCGAATGCAGAATAAACTGTTGTTTGCGCTTTCCCTGTGCCGCAAGGCAGGCGCCCTGGTAATGGGGTTTGACGCGGTGAAAGACAGTGTCAATCAGGGAAAAGCGTGCCTGGTGCTTTGCGCCGGCGATCTTTCCCCGGCCACGCGCCAGCGTGTGGTCCGGTTTTGCCAGAACGAAACAGAAACGGCGGATATGCCTCTGACCCAGTTTGAGCTTTCCGCCGTCAGCAAAAAGCCTACAGGCGTATTTGCTGTCACCGATGAAAACCTCGCGGTGCTTTGCCGCAAAAACCTAGACGCCTGCGCGGCGCCAGTTAAGGAGGAACGCCCATGATTAAATATAAACTGAGTGATGTTGCCAAGGATTTGAATATCCCCGGCAAAGAATTGCTGGAGATGGTCAGCGAGCTGACCGGCGAGGCGAAGAAGCACTCTTCTCCGCTGACGGATGCGGAACTGAACCAGCTGTTTGAAAAGCTGACCACCCAGAATGAAGAGGCCAGCCTGGATGCTTACCTGTCCAGCGTGCCGGCGCCCGGCGCTGAAAAAGAGAAAGAGAAGCCGGCGCCTCAGGCGGCGAAGCCGCAGGCAGCCGCAAAACCGCAGGCACCCGCCGCGGCAAAGCCGGAGGCACAGCGTCCGCAGCAGCAGAAAGCCGCGCCTGCCAAGCGCAAAGAGCGCATCCGCATGCCCAAAGAGGAGAAGGCGAACCGCCCCGCGCCCGAAAAGCGCGAAGTGGTCACGGTCACGGTGGATACCCGTGTGTCCGACGTGAACCTGGATAAATTCAACGAAAAATATACCGATCTGGCCAGCACCAAGAACGTGGAAAACCGCCGCAAACCCACGCCGGCCGGCAACAAGCAGAAGTTCGGCAACAAGAAAAACCGCAACCAGCCGTTCCAGAAAAAGCGCGAGACCGAGGCCGAGCGCCTGCAGCGCATCCAGCTGGAAAAGGCCCGCAAAGCGCAGCTCAAGGTTTCTATTCCCGACGAGATCGCGGTGGGCGAACTGGCCACCCGTCTGAAAGTCAATGTGGCGCAGGTCATCAAAAAGCTGATGGGCCTGGGCGTCATGGCCTCCATCAGCGAAGTGATCGATTTCGACACGGCTTCTCTGGTGGCCGAAGAACTGGGCGCCAAGGTGGAGCACGAAGTGCACGTGACCATTGAGGAGCGTCTGTTTGAGGTGGACGAAGACCGCGAGGCGGATTTGCAGGAGCGGCCGCCCGTCGTGGTGGTCATGGGTCACGTTGACCACGGCAAAACCTCTATTCTGGATGCCATCCGCAAGACCCGCGTGACCGCGGGCGAGGCCGGCGGCATCACTCAGCACATCGGCGCTTATCAGGTGGAGAAAAACGGAAAGGTCATCACCTTCCTGGATACCCCGGGCCATGAGGCGTTTACCTCCATGCGCGCCCGCGGTGCCAACCTGACGGATATCGCCGTTCTGGTGGTAGCTGCGGATGACGGCATCATGCCCCAGACCGTCGAGTCCATCAACCATGCCAAAGCGGCGGGTGTTACGGTGATCGTGGCCATCAACAAAATGGATAAACCCACCGCGAATCCCACCCATGTCATGGAGCAGCTGACCCAGTATGAGCTGGTTCCCGAGGAGTGGGGCGGCGACACCATCTGCGTCCCTGTTTCCGCACTGACAGGTCAGGGCATCGAAGATCTGCTGGAGAACATCATTCTGGTAGCGGAAGTCAAAGAGCTGAAGGCCAACCCCAACCGCCGTGCCAAAGGCGCGGTGATCGAGGCGCGCCTGGACAAGGGCCAGGGTCCTGTGGCCACCATTCTGGTTCAGAAGGGCACACTGCATCAGGGCGATATCGTGATCGCCGGAACCGCTGTGGGCCGTGTGCGCGTGATGCGTGATGACCAGGGCCGCAATCTGAAAGAGGCAGGTCCTTCCACGCCTGTGGAGATCACTGGCCTGACCGAAGTACCTGCGGCAGGTGATATTTTCGACGCGGTCGAAGACGAAAAACTGGCCCGTGAGCTGGCGGATCAGCGCGCTGTCGAGGCCAAGGAGAAACAGTTCGCCGCCTATAAGAAAGTTACGCTGGACAATCTGTTCAGCCAGATCGCCGAGGGCGAGCGCAAAGAGCTGGCCATCATTGTGAAGGCCGACGTGCAGGGCTCTGCCGAAGCGGTGAAGCAGTCCCTGGAGAAGCTGTCCAACGCCCAGGTGCGCGTGGGGGTCATCCATGCGGGCGTGGGTGCCATCAACAAATCCGACGTCATGCTGGCCAACGCCGGCAACGCCATCATCATCGGCTTTAACGTCCGTCCCGATCCCATTGCGAAGGAAGAGGCGGCGCAGGCTGAGGTGGAGATGCGCATGTATCGCGTGATCTATGACGCCATCAACGACGTGAACGACGCCATGAAGGGTATGCTGGCTCCGAAATACCGCGAGGTGGAGCTGGGCCGTGCCGAGGTCCGCAACGTGTTCAAAATCTCTTCTGCGGGCACCATTGCGGGCTGCTACGTGCAGGAGGGCAAAATCACCCGTTCCGCCAAGATCCGCCTGGTGCGTGACGGCATCGTCATCACCGAGGACGAGATCGATTCTCTGCGCCGCTTTAAGGACGACGTCAAGGAAGTTGCCGCCGGTTACGAGTGCGGCGTGGGGCTTGAGAAGTTCTCTGACATCAAGGAAGGCGACGTGTTCGAAGCCTTTGTGATGGAAGAGTACCGCGACTGAGCGCGCCCCTTCTCTCAAAGAAAGGAGATCAGCAATGCCACAAAGCAAAAATATGGCTCGGCTGACCGAAGACATGAAGCGTGAGCTGATCAGCGTTATCGGCCAGATGAAGGATCCTCGGGTCCAGGGCTTTTTGACGGTGATGCGTGTGGAAGTGGCGCCGGATTTGTCCAGTGCCAAGGTGTATGTCAGCAAAATGGGGGCGGATGACGCCACCGAGCAGGCCGTCAAGGCGCTGAACCGCGCGGCCGGACATGTGCGCAGCGAAGTGGCCGCGCACATGCACATCCGCAAAGCGCCCGAATTCCGCTTCTTTGCGGATGACGGGGCCAAGTATGCCACCCACATCAATGAACTGATCGCGGGACTGAAGCGCGAAGAGTGACCCGAAGGGTAAAAGAGGAGAAATTATGAGTGAGATTTTGGACCTGGTGACCGTCATCAGCCGTCTTTTGAAAGCAGAGAACATCTTGCTTCTTTGCCATAAAAATCCTGACGGCGACACCATTGGCAGCGCAGCGGCGCTGTATCATGTGCTCAAGGGCTTGGGCAAGACCGTGGCGGTCACCTGTTCGGACGAGATCCCCGCACGCTACGATTATATGGAGATCGGCATGTACGACGGCTCTTTTGAGCCGCGCTACATTGTTGCCGTGGACGTGGCGGGCATCCAGCTGTTCGGCGATCCGGTTTCCCAGTATGCGGACCGGGTGGATCTGTGCATTGACCATCACCCCTCCAACGGCGGCTATGCCGACGCCATGCTGCTGGACGGCGAGGCGGCAGCCACAGCCGAACTTTTGTACAGTTTGTTTGAATCCATGGATGTTTCCATCACGCCGCTGATTGCCAACTGCCTGTACACAGGCCTGGCCACAGACACAGGCTGCTTCAAATTTGCCAACACAACGGCAAAAACACATCTGGTGGCGGCCCGTCTGATCGAGGCGGGGGCGGATCTGGTCAAACTCAACAACATTTTGTTCGAGAGCAAATCCCGCAGCCGTCTGGAGATCGAGCGCATTGCGCTGGAGAGCCTGGAGTATCATTTTGACGGCGCCTGCGCCATCATCAGCCTGACCAAGGAGCAGATCGAGCGCACCGGCGTGGAACCGCTGGATCTGGAAGGCATCACCAGCCTTCCCCGCATGATCGAGGGCGTCCGCGTGGGCATTACGCTGCGTCAGCAGCCCACCGGAAGCTACAAAGTCAGCGTGCGCACCGAAGTGGGTGTGGACGCGGCGCAGATCTGTGCGCATCTGGGCGGCGGCGGCCACAAACAGGCGGCCGGCTGCGAGATTCTGGGCAGTATGGAAAATGCAAAGGCGGCGCTGCTGTCAGAAGTGGAGCGTGCTCTGTGCAAGGAATCCTGATTGTGGACAAGCCCGCGGGCTTCACGTCCTTTGACGTGGTGGCCAAACTGCGCGGCATTTGCAAAACAAGAAAAATTGGCCACAGCGGCACACTGGACCCCATGGCGACCGGTGTGCTGCCTGTGTTTATCGGCGGCGCGGCCAAAGCCGTAGATATGCAGCAGAACACCGACAAAGCCTATGATGCGGTGATGCTGCTGGGCCGCCGTACGGACACCGGTGACGTCACCGGTGAGACGCTGGAAGAGGCACCTCTTCCGCCGAATCTGGATGAGGCGGCGGTGCGGCAGGTGCTGGACCGCTTTTTGGGGCCGCAGATGCAGCTTCCGCCCATGTATTCGGCCGTGAAGATCAATGGGCAGCCGCTGTACAAGGCGGCCCGGCGCGGCGAAACGGTAGAGCGCAAGCCGCGCCCGGTGACCATCCATTCCCTGACGCTGACCGGCCGCGTGTCGGAGCGGGAATACGCGCTGCATGTCGCCTGTGGAAAAGGCACCTATGTGCGCACGCTGGTGGAGGACATTGGCACGGCGCTGGGTGTTCCCGCCACGCTGGCCGCGCTGCGCCGCACCCAGGCAGGCCCCTATACGCAGGAGCAGGCGGTGGGTTTTGAGCAGATTCAGCAGGCGCGGGACGAGGGGCGCCTGGAGCAGCTTCTTCTGAGCGTGGAAACCGTGTTTGCACATTTGCCGGTCTGGCAGGTGGACGAAACGGGAGAAAAGCGCCTGCGCAACGGCGCGCCCGTGTATCGGTGCGCCGCGGCGGATGGACTGGTCCGTCTGCGGCGGGACGGCGCTTTTCTGGGCGTTGGCCGGGTAAAGAACGGCACGCTTCACACGGAAAAATTGTTTGTGGAAAGGGAGTAAGTGCGGTTGCAGCGATTTACCGAGCTTGGCAAAATGGAATACGGCGCGGGCAGTGCTGTGGCGCTGGGGTACTTTGACGGCGTCCATCTGGGACACCGGGCAGTGCTGAGCGAAGCTGTGTCCTGTGCCCGCAGCCGGGGGCTGACCGCTGCGGCGTTTACCTTCTCCCTGCCGGTTTCCGGCGGGTTCAAGGGCCGCCGCATTCTCACCGGGGAAGAAAAGCGGCGCCGCATTGCCTCTTTGGGTGTGGAGCTGTACCTGTGCCCTCCTTTTGAGCAGTTCCGGGTCCTGTCGCCCCGTCAGTTTGTGGACGAGGTGCTGCTGCGGGACCTGGGGGCGCGAGCCGTGTTCTGCGGGGACAACTTCACCTTCGGCAAGGACAAGGCGGGCAACGTGGAAGTGCTGCGCCGGCTTTGCGCGGAGCGTTCCATCGAAGTGCATGTGGTGCCCATGGCACAGTACCAGGGGCAAACGGTTTCTTCCACCCGCATCCGGGCCTGCCTTTCCCAGGGGGAAATGGAGCCGGTCAATGACATGCTGGGTCAGCCCTACAGCCTGCGCCGCAGTGTGCAGCGGGGGCAGGGCCTGGGGCATACACTGGGGTTCCCCACCATCAACCTCACCTATCCCGAGGGACTTTTGATCCCCCGAAGCGGCGTTTATGTCACACAGGTCACCCTGTCTGACGGCACCCGGCACCCGGGGGCCACGGGGCTGGGCAGCCGCCCCACCGTCAGCGACGAGGATAAAATCACCTGCGAGACGTTTCTGCCGGGCTTTTCCGGCGATATTTACGGCGACGAGGTGACGGTTTCTTTTTACAAATACTTATGGCCCACCGAAAAGTTTGAAAGCGTGAACGATCTGGCCGCCATGGTGCGCCGGGCCGCCCGGGCTTCGCTGGATTATTTTCAAAAACAGTCCCTGTGAAATGGCGTTTTCAGCTTGATTTTTTTGCAGTGCGTGTGGTATACTATATAAGCTGCCGTACTGCGGTATACCCGGGCTTGGTGGCCGGCATATCCTCGCTTGGTACCGACACTGGGCTTTGGGCACATTCATTTTGAAAAAGAGGAGTTATTGAAATGGAAAACAAACAGACCATCATCGAGTCCGCCCGCGTTCATGAGAACGACACTGGTTCTCCCGAGGTTCAGGTCGCGCTGCTGACCGCGCGCATCAACCACCTGAACGAGCACCTGAAGGACAACAAAAACGATCACCACAGCCGCCGCGGCCTGCTGAAAATGGTCGGCCGTCGCCGCAACCTGCTGGCCTACCTGAAGAAAAAGGACATCGAGCGTTATCGTGCCCTGATCGCAAAACTCGGCCTGCGTAAATAAGAACATTTTAACCGAAGGCAGACGGGCTCAGCCCTCTGCCTTTCGGTGTATTTTGTTCGCATTCAACGGGAAGGTTGTTAGCAATAAATCGAACGCGTGTCTTCTGCGCCGACGCGGGCTGGATTTGTTGCTAAAGCCTCCCTTGAAAATAAATCAAATTGCTTTGATAAGGAGGCAACATTATGGCATTGGAATTCTCCTCCAAGAAAGAGACATTCCCCCATTACCGCAAGTTCGAAACCGAACTGGCCGGCCGTCCCTTCATTGTGGAAACCGGCAAAATGTGCGGCCTGTCCAACGGCAGCTGCATGATCAGCTATGGTGACACCCGTGTGCTGTGCAACGTCACTATGTCTGAAAAACCCCGTGAAGGCGTTGATTTCTTCCCGCTTTCCGTGGACTTTGAAGAGAAACTGTACGCAGTGGGCCGCATCCCCGGCAGCTTTATGCGCCGCGAAGGCCGCCCCGGTGAAAAGGCGATCCTGACCTCCCGTGTGGTGGACCGCCCCATCCGCCCGCTGTTCCCCAAGGATATGCGCAATGACGTGTCTGTGGTCATGACCGTTATGAGCGTGGACCAGGACTGCAGCCCTGAGATCGCCGGCATGATCGGTACGTCCATCGCCATTTCCATCTCTGACATTCCCTGGAAAGGCCCCATCGCGGGTGTTTACATGGGTCTGGTGGACAACGAGCTGGTGGTCAACCCCACCGAGGCGCAGCGCGAGAAAAGCGACCTGCAGCTGACCGTTGCCGCCAGCATGGAGAAGATCGTCATGATCGAGGCGGGCGCCAACGAAGTGGACGAGCGCACCATGCTGAACGCCATCAAAGCCGCTCACGTGGAGATCAAAAAGATGATCGAGTTCATCAACTCCATCGTGGCCGAAATCGGCAAACCCAAGAAAGAGTTCCAGTCCATGGAGCTGGATCACGACCTGTTCGAAGCTGTGAAGGCTGAGTTCCTGGATGACTTCAAAGCCGCCATGGACACCGATGACAAGAACGTCCGCGACATGCGCCTGCTGCCCATCCGTGACCGCATTTCCGAGAAATACGGCGAGGAGTGGGGCGAGGCCACCGTCGAAGAGATCATGTACAAAATGCAGAAGTTCGTGGTTCGCCGCTGGCTTCTGGACGAGGGCAAGCGCGTGGACGGCCGTGGCATCAACGAGATCCGTCCGCTGGCCGCCGAAGTTGGCCTTCTGCCCCGTGTACACGGTTCCGGCATGTTCACCCGCGGCCAGACGCAGGTCCTGACCACCTGCACGCTGTCCAGCCTGCGTGACGCGCAGATCATGGACGATCTGTCCACGGAGGAGACCAAGCGTTACATTCACCACTACAACTTCCCGCCTTATTCTGTGGGCGAGGCCCGTGCGCCCCGCAGCCCCGGCCGCCGCGAGATCGGTCACGGCGCTTTGGCTGAGCGCGCTCTGCTGCCCATGATTCCTTCCACTGAGGAGTTCCCGTACGCGCTGCGTCTGGTTTCTGAGGTGCTTTCTTCCAACGGTTCCACCAGCCAGGCGTCCATCTGCGGCTCCACGCTGGCCCTGATGGATGCGGGCGTTCCCATCAAGGAGCCCGTGGCCGGCATTTCCTGCGGCCTCATCACCGAGGGCGAGCGCTGGATGACCATGCTGGACATTCAGGGTGTGGAAGACTTCCACGGCGACATGGACTTCAAGGTTGGCGGTACCAAGAACGGCATCACTGCCATTCAGATGGACATCAAAGTGGATGGCCTGACCTATGAGATCATCGAGGAAGCGTTTGAAAAGTGCCGCAAAGGCCGCCTGTATATCCTGAACGAGATCATGCTGCCGGTCATTCCGGCGCCTCGTGCGGAGCTGTCCAAGTATGCGCCCAAGATGCTGAGCCTCAAGATCGACGTGGATAAGATCAAAGACGTCATCGGCAAGGGCGGCAAGGTCATTCAGGAGATCTGCGCCAACTGCAACTGCAAGATCGACGTGGAAGAGGACGGCAGCGTCTTCATTAGCGCCATCAACCAGGAAGACGGCGAGCGCGCATTGCACACCATCAAGACCATTGTGGAAGACCCCGAGATCGGTGCCATCTACAAAGGCCGTGTGACCCGTTTGATGACCTTCGGTGCGTTTGTGGAGATCGCGCCGGGCAAAGAAGGCCTGGTCCACATTTCCAAGCTGGATACCAAGCGCGTGGAAAAAGTGGAAGACGTGGTCGCTGTGGGCGACGAGCTGCTGGTTAAGGTCACTGAGATCGATCAGCAGGGCCGCAACAACCTGTCCCGCAAAGACGCTTTGGCGGATCTGGCTGCCAAACAGGGCAAATAAACCGAACTCGTTTTGTTCAAGACCGTGCCGAAAGGCACGGTCTTTTTTGCGGTCTAATTTGGGTCAAATTTTCAATTTGGTCAAAATTTGTCTATTTATAGTGGGGAATGTATCGTTTTAAACAAGGATATCCCACTGGGCACTAGTTGACAGAATTTTACAGGATTGGTAGCCTATACTTTATAAAGAACGCAGAAAGGCTTCGGCTCATGCCGGAGTGATTTTTGTCAAAGGAGGGAGATCGACGTGCCATCTCAGCCAAGAGAAACGCTGGAGCGTTTTTTTGATGCGTACCTGACGCAGCGTGATTTGGAAAAAAGTCTTTCCTTCCTGACAGAGGATGTTTACAGCCTGGGAACCGGAGAGCATGAGATCGCCGCCGACAAGCAGGCGCTGGCGGTGCTGATGCGTGAGGAGTTTCATGAAAGTTCCGAACCCGTCAAATATGAGCTTTTGAATTACCGTGAGAAAAGCCTCACGCCGGATGTATGCAGCAGCTTCTGTTTTGTGGATCTGGATACTTCCGATGGCGCAGGCGGCCGTCTGCAGTTCCAAACGCGTCTGACCGTTGGCTTTGTGCGGCGGGACGGGGACTGGAAAATCGGCAGCATTCATATGTCGGCGCCCTCCATTCACCAGCCGGAACGGGAATTCCTTCCGCTGAATTACGGCCGGCAGGACGTTGTTCATATGCAGGAAAGCTCCCAGAAGAAACTGCTGAAGCTGATGAGCGACGTCATTCCGGGCGGCATCATGGGCGGATACATGGAAGACGGGTTCCCGCTGTACGTGATCAACGACGAACTGCTGGGCTATATGGGATATACCTATCGGGAACTGATGGAAGATACCGGCGGCAAGATGGCAAAAATCATTCACCCGGATGATCTTCCGCTGGTGGAAAAACAGGTTTGGAGTGGTTTCCGCGGCCCTGGAGAGTATCAGGTGCAGTACCGGATGCGCCGCAAAAATGGAACGTATCTGTGGGTGTATGACAAGGGGCGCTTTATCACCACCGAGGACGGCCGCGCCGCAATGATCAGCATCATTATGGATATTTCTACTTCCATTGAACTGCAGAAGCGGCTGACCAAAGAGGCCACGGTGGATGCGTTGACCCATCTGCTCAATCGGCGCGAGGCAGTTCGCCGGTTGGAAATGGACGATGGAAAGGGCGCCTTGATGCTGATCGATATCGATGACTTCAAGCAGCTCAATGACCATTTGGGCCATCAGGTAGGGGACAGCGTCCTGGTGGAACTGGGCAAGATCCTGAAAGAAAATGTGCGTGAAAACGACGTTGCCGCACGGTTTGGCGGCGATGAGTTCCTGGTGTATCTCAGCCATACGGATTCGGAGTCCATTGCACGGCACAAGGCGGAACTGTTCTGCCAGCTGTTTGCCCGGCGGACCAGCCAGCTGTATGGCAAGCTGGGCCCGACGCTGAGCATCGGCGTTGTTTGCAGCAGCGAAAAAATGCCTTTCGAAACGTGGTACGCGCGGGTCGACCGCGCCATGTACACGGCCAAGCGCAGCGGAAAGAGCCGCGTTCATGTAGATGTGATCAAATAAAAAACATCCGTGTTTTCAAAAGAAAATACGGATGTTTTTTTGTAACTTCCGATTGACGCGGCGCTGAATACATATTATACTAAATAAGTATAATATGTGAATGGAGAGATCGCCATGGACCGCACGATCATCAAGCGCAACGGAGACCGGCAGGCCTATACGCCGGAAAAGATTATTACCGCTATGAGCAAGGCTTTCACCGATACCCGGACGCCTGTGGAGCAGGTGCGTCTGGAACAGCTGCTCCGGCGGGTGGAGGAACATCTTTCATCCCGCCCCCAGGAGTGGAGCGTGGAAGAGATTCAGGATGTGGTGGAGCGCGTTCTGATGGAGGAAGGTCACTACAGTGAGGCCAAAAGCTATATTTTGTACCGGAATCAGCGCACACATCTGCGGGCGCTTCGCTCTCAGATCGCAGCGTCCGCGCTGTGTCCTGCACTGGAGCCGGTCCTGGCCGCTATTCAGAAAGATTATGGCGAACAGTGCGACCTGGGCGCGCTGCAGGCGAAGTTTGCGGGGTTCTGCAAGCCGGGCATGGAGCAGGCGCAGCTTTTGAAGGCTTTGACCAAGGCCGCGGTGGAAATGACCAGCCCGGAAGCTCCTTCCTGGGATTATGTGGCGGCTCGGCTGCTTCGCTTTTCCTTTGGCCTCGGTCTGGAGCAGGAACTGGAGCGGCGGGGTGTTTCCAGCTTCTACGAAAAGCTGCGCTATCTGACGGAAAAAGGTTTGTACGGGGAATACATTCTCAGCGGTTACAGCCGGCAGGAACTGGAGCAGGCAGCGTCCTTTCTGGATGACAGCCGGGACCGGCTGTTCACCTATGCCGGACTGGACCTTCTTTTGAACCGCTACGTCATCCGTTCCCGCAGCCACGTCCGGTTGGAAACGCCGCAGGAGATGTACCTCGGCATTGCGCTGCATCTGGCGCTTTTGGAGAAAAACGACCGCCTGAACTGGGTGAAAAAATTCTATGACATGCTCAGCCTGCAGCAGGTGAGCATGGCCACGCCCACCCTGTCCAACGCCCGCAAGCCATACCATCAGCTCTCCAGCTGTTTCATCGATGTGGTGCCCGACAGTCTCACGGGAATTTACCGCTCTATCGATAACTTTGCGCAGGTCAGCAAATTCGGCGGCGGCATGGGTTTGTATTTCGGCAAGGTGCGCGCCACCGGCGGCAGCATCCGAGGTTTTGAGGGAGCGGCCGGCGGCGTGATCCGGTGGATCCGTCTGGTCAACGACACGGCGGTGGCAGTGGATCAGCTGGGGATGCGCCAGGGAGCGGTCGCTGTGTATCTGGATGCCTGGCACAAAGATCTGCCCGAGTTTTTGCAGCTGCGCACCAACAACGGCGATGACCGCATGAAAGCGCATGACGTGTTTCCGGCGGTGTGCTATCCCGATTTGTTCTGGAAACTGGCCAAAGAGAATCTGGACGCGGAATGGGCGCTGATGTGTCCTCATGAAATTTTGACGGTGAAGGGGTATGCGCTGGAAGATTACTGGGGCGAAGAATGGGAGCGGCGGTACCGCGATTGCGTGGCGGATCCCCGCATCTCCAAACGCATGGTCACGGTCAAGCAAATTGTGCGCCTTGTGCTGAAAAGCGCGGTGGAAACCGGAACGCCCTTCACCTTCAACCGGGACCTTGTCAACCGCATGAATCCCAACGGCCATAAGGGAATGATTTACTGTTCCAATCTGTGCACGGAGATCGCTCAGAACATGGCTCCCATCGAAGAGGTCGGCCAGACGGTGGAAACCGAGCACGGAGACACCGTAGTGGTCACCCGCACCCGCCCGGGCGAATTTGTGGTGTGCAATCTGGCCAGCCTTTGCCTGGGCAATTTGCCGGTGGAAGATGACCAGGCGCTGAGCAGTGTGGTCACTGCGGCAGTGCGTGCGCTGGACAATGTGATCGATTTGAATTTCTATCCGCGGCCCTACGCCAAACTCACCAACCGGCGCTATCGCAGCATCGGTCTGGGTGTGTCCGGATATCATC
>CALXIP010000050.1 GCA_944388395.1 uncultured Ruthenibacterium sp. | reverse complement strand
TCCAGATGCAGTTTTTCCAACGTGGAATACATCTCCAGCCCGGTCAGAAGGGCGCTGGCCGCAGCCGCGTCGGGCTGTGTGCGCTGATAAGCGCCGGGTTCGGTGGGAACAGGCGCTGCCCGGTCGATGCGGGCCAGCGTCAGGCTCATCTCGGCCTGAGCTTTGTCCCGGACAAGCTTTTCCCGCACACCTTTTTTGATGCGCGCGTCATCCAGATTTTCATACACGCCCGCCAGAGAGCCGAAGGCCTGGATCAGAGCCAGCGCGGTTTTTTCACCCACGCCGGTCACGCCGGGAATGTTGTCGGACGTGTCGCCCATCAGGCTTTTCACATCGATCAGCTGTCGGGGGGAAACGCCGTATTTTTCCTGCACGGCGGCTTCGTCCATGGGAATGGTCACGCTTTTGCCCATCTGTGTGGAGGCCAGCAGCACCGTGGTGTGCGGCCCGATCAGCTGCAGCGAGTCCCGGTCACCGGTGGCCAGCACACACTCATCGCCCCGGGCTTCGCAGGCGGCGCTGAGCGTACCCAGAATGTCGTCGGCCTCGTATCCTTCGCAGGTGACCATCTGATACCCCAGGTCCGCCAGCAGCTCTTTCAGCACAGGCATCTGATCGGCCAGTTCCTGGGGCATGCCTTTGCGCTGGGCCTTATAGCCGTCGTACAGTTTGTGCCGGAAGGTGGGCGCCTTCAAGTCAAAGGCGATGGCCACTTCGTCCGGGTTCTGCTCGGCCTGCAGTTTCAAAAGAATGTTCATGAAGCCCACAAGGGCGTTGGTGTAGCGGCCGTCCTTGGTGGTCAGAAGCTTGATGCCGTAGAAGGCACGGTTCACGATGCTGTTTCCATCCAGTACAAGAAGTTTCAAGGCGGGACCTCCGATGTTTTGTTGATGGCCGCATGTGCGGCAATTTGAAAATATTATACCATAAAACCGAAATATATGATACAATAACTAAGTTATGGAAAAGTTGAAACATGCAATTCAAATGGGAACACTGACCCTTGCGCCGGGCGCTGCGCTGGCCCCCATGGCGGGCGTGACGGATACGACCATGCGCATTCTGTGTGCACAGCACGGTGCCAGCTGCACGGTCAGTGAAATGGTGAGCGCCAAGGCACTGACCTTCGGCGACAAAAAAAGCCCGCGGCTGATGGCCGGGGGCGGCGGCAGCGCGCCGTACGGAATTCAGTTGTTCGGGGCCGAGCCCCAGTCCATGGGTGAGGCGGCGGCCATGACCGCCGGCGGCAAATATCACGTGCCGTTTGATTTTCTGGATATCAACATGGGCTGTCCCGCGCCGAAAATCACCGGTTCCGGGGCGGGGTCCGCGCTGCTGAAAGATCCGCAGCTGGCCGGGCAGGTGGCGCAGGCGGTGGTGAAAAACGCGGGGGCGTATCCGGTCACCGCCAAGCTGCGCATCGGCTGGGACATGGACACGCTGACCGGCGTGGAAGTAGCCAAACGCTGTGAGGATGCGGGCATCTGCGTGCTGACCGTGCACGGGCGCACCCGGCAGGAGATGTACAACCCCGGCATCCACGAAGAGGAGATTGCGAAGATCAAGGCGGCGGTGCGCATTCCGGTGCTGGCCAACGGCGATGTGACCAGTGCCGAAGGGGCGCTGGCGCTGCTGCGCGCAACCGGGTGCGACGGTGTGGCTGTGGGCCGCGGGGCCATGGGCAACCCCTGGCTGTTCGGGCAGATCCGCGCCGCGCTCATGGGCCAGGAGATCCCCGCGCCGCCCAGCCTGAACCAGCGCTTTGCCACGCTGCGCAAGCACATTTACGACATGTGCGAGGACAAGGGCGAGCGGGTGGCCATGCAGCAGGCGCGCACCCACGCCGCCTGGTACATGCACGGGCTGCGGGGCGCCGCCAGTCTGCGGCGGGAGTGCTGCTCCATGGTCCATTTCACCGATCTGGACAAAGTCATTGAACACGCCTGGGCCTTGCAGGAGTAAGGCTCACGGCGTTTTTTCACCCGCGCTCAACTCGTCCAGCGTCCAGTGGTAGCAGGGCAGCATATGGGCCAGAAAATAGTCGGCTTCCGGGCACTGCATGGCGGCGATGGCGGCTTCCTGCTGCGCCTTCGCGCCGGAAAATTCCCGGTTGCCGGCCCGCTCTTCCTCAATGCACTTGATGTACGCGGACAGGCGGTCGGCGGCTTTCAGCAGCTGTTTTTCCTTGTCCGTCAGCACGTCCCCTGTAAGATACCCTTCCATCTCCGGGCGCAGCGCCTCGGGCAGCAGCCCCGCCATGGAAAGGGCCGCGTCTTTTTCCAGCGCTTTGTAGGCGCGGCGCAGCGGTTCGGTCTTATATTTGACGGGCGTGGGCATGTCGCCGGTCATGATTTCGCTGGCGTCATGGTACAACGCGGCCACGGCCACGGTTTCAGGCCGCACATTCCGGCCAAACTCCTTTTGGGCGACAAGGCACAGCGTGTGCGCCAGAATGGCCGCATCCGCCGTGTGTTCGCTGAGGGTCTCTGTGCGGGAAGACCGCATCAGCCCCCAGCGGGAAATGTATTTCATCCGTGCCACCAACGCATTGAACGGATAGACATTCATGGGAAGATTTCCTCTCTTTCCTTCGTTTTTAGGATAGCGGAAACCCGGCTTCGGGGTTCCGCGGCAAGGCAGACAGAGCCCCGGGCGCAGGCCGGGGGCTTTGGAGCTATTATAACACAACCGGGAGTATGCGCAAATGAAAACTCTGAAACGTGAAAATCTGGGAAACGGGTATCTGTTTACGTTCCTCATCTGCGTGGCCACCGCCGCGCTGATCTATCTGCCCTTTGTGGTCATTGACAAGGGGCTGTTCCAGTACTGCGGCGACTTCAACTCGCAGCAGATCCCGTTCTACGCCTATATGAACGACTTTGTCAAGAACTCCGCCGGGCAGTGGAGCTGGGAGACGGACCTGGGCTCTTCCGCAGTGAACTCTTATTCCTTCTATCTGCTGGGGTCGCCCTTTTTCTGGCTGAGCACGCTGTTCCCCGCCAAGGCGCTTCCTTTTTTGATGGTTCCGCTGTTGATCCTGAAATTCGGCGTGTGCGGCCTGACGGCTTACATGTGGCTGCACCGCTATGCAAAAACCAAAAGCTGGGCCGTGATCGCCGCATGTCTGTACGCGTTCTCCGGGTTCACGGTGTACAACACCTTCTTCAACCATTTTGTGGACTGCATCGCGCTGTTCCCGCTGCTGCTGTGGGCGCTGGACAAATACATGTACGAAGACGTTCACGCGCTGTTCCCGGTGACAGTGGCCCTGAATCTGGTCAACAACTATTTCTTCTTCGCCGGCCAGATCGTATTTCTGTTCATCTACTTTTTTGCAAAACTCTCCTGCCGGGACTACCGCATCCGGCGGCCGAAAAAGTTTTTCCTGCTGGCCTTTGAATCCCTGCTGGGCGTGGCCATGGGCTGCGTGCTGCTGTGGCCCGCGGCGCTGAGCCTGATGGACAATCCCCGCACGGTGGACGTGTCCAACGGGTTCGGTCTGCTTTTGTACGGCCGGGTGCAGCAGTATTTTGCCATTTTTACCTCGCTGTTCCTGCCGCCGGACCCCACCTATCTGCCCAACATTTTCACCGATGCAGTCATCAAGCACACCAGCATGACGGCCTATCTGCCGGTGGTGGGCTTTGTGGGCGGCATGGCCTATCTGCGCTGCCGGGAAAAAACGCCCTGGAAGCGCATTCTGCTGGTCTGTTTTTTCATGGCCATGGTCCCGGTGCTGAACTCATCGTTTTACGCGCTGAACTCCAGCTACTACGCCCGCTGGTACTATATGCCCATCCTGATTTTGTGCGCCGCCACCATGCACACCTTTGAGGATGAGGACATCGACTGGAAAAAAGGCTTCAAACCGGTGGCCGCCATCACGCTGGCCTACGCGGTGTTTGCGCTGGTGCCCAAAGAAGAGGACGGCTCCTGGAGCATCGGTGTGGTGCAGCGGCAGTCGCAGTTCTGGCTCACGTATCTCACGGCCATCCTGGGGCTTTTGCTTTTGTACGGTGTGATCCGCTTCTGGGGCGATCAGCGCCGGCGGATGACCACGATCATGCTGGCGGCGATCCTGGGCTTTTCCGTATTTTATTCGGTGGTCCACATCAGCCTGGGCAAGTTCCCTCAGTGGGAGGGCGACAAGGACTATCGCTCGGAATGCTATGAGGCAGCCCAGAACATTCAGTGGCCGGATGACAGCTTCTACCGTGTGGATACGTACGAGTGTTACGACAACCTGAGCCTTTGGATGAAACGCCCGGCGCTTCTGTGCTTTAACAGCACGGTGTCGCCTTCCATCATGGAGTTTTATCCCAACCTGGGTGTCAAGCGGGACGTTTCCTCCAAACCCGAGCACGAAAAATATGCGCTGCGGGGTCTGCTGGGCGTCAAGTATGTGATGATGCCGCTGGACAAATCCGCCGAGTATGAGGAGAAATACGGTTCCTACGGGTACTCCTATGCCTTCTCGGATGACACCTATGCTTACTATTATAATGAAAATGAACTGCCCATGGGCTTCGCCTATGACAAATACATCCTCATGGAGGACGAAGAAGGCGAAAGCGATTCGATCACGCTGATGTCCATGTCGGAATCCGACCGGGTCAACATGCTGGTGCGCGCCATCGGCCTCAGCGAAGAGCAGGCCGAAACCTACGGCCATCTGATGGAGCAGGTGACCAACGACGATCTGGTGGGGCTGGATTATGACGGGTACGTCTGGGACGTGAACAAGCGCCGCACCACAGCCGTCACCCAGTTCGAGGCGGATGGCTCCGGTTTCACCGCATCCATCGAACTTTCTTCGGACAATCTGGTGTTCTTCAGCGTGCCTTATGACAAAGGCTGGAGTGCCACCGTCAACGGAGAGCCGGTCACTGTGGAGAAGGTTTCCGGCGGCATGTGCGCGGTGCTGTGCCCGGCCGGGGAGAGCACCATCGAATTCCAGTACGAGACGCCGGGTCTGCGCGCCAGCGCCACCGTTTCGGTGACCGCTCTGGTCGTCTGGGCGGTGTACGGAGCCGTGGTTCTGGCCGGCCGCCGGAAAAAGAAACAATAAGTTGAGGGAAATACCATGACAAAACACGCACAGATCATTGCAAAAGAACTGGAGCTGGACCCTGCCCGTGTGCAGGCGGCTGTGGAACTGATCGACGAGGGAAATACCATTCCGTTCATCGCCCGTTACCGCAAAGAGGCCACCGGCAGCATGGACGATCAGAAACTGCGCCAGCTGGAAGAGCGGCTTTCCTATCTGCGCAAACTGGATGACCAGAAGGCCGCCGTGGCAAATTCCATTACCGAGCAGGGCGCCATGACCGACGAACTGGCCGCCGCACTGGAGAAGGCGGCCACGCTGGCGGAAGTGGAGGACATCTACCGCCCCTATAAACCCAAGCGGAAAACAAGGGCCAGCATGGCCAAGGCCAGAGGACTGGAACCGCTGGCTTTGCGCATCGGCGAACAGCGCACCGGCGACGATCCCCGTCTGCTGGCCGCGGACTTTGTCAAGGATGAGGTACCCGATGTGGATGCGGCACTGGCCGGCGCGCGGGATATTCTGGCAGAGAACATTTCCGACGCGGCGGAGATCCGTGCCGCGCTGCGCAATTTCTACACTGCCACTGCGCGGGTCGCCAGCAAGGCGGCCAAGAAGGACGAGGACAGCGTGTACGCCGGTTATTACGATTATTCCGAGCCGGCCTCCAAAATGGCGGGGCACCGGGTGCTGGCCGTGGACCGGGGCGAGCGCGAGGGCTTTTTGAAAGTCAGCGTGGAAGTGGAGAGCGACCGCGCGCTGGATCTGGTGCTGCGGCGCACGGTGAAAAATCAGTCCCTGTGCGGCCAGCAGGTGCGCGAGGCCGCGGCCGATGCCTACGCACGGCTGATCCATCCCAGCCTGGAGCGGGAAGTGCGGGCCGGTCTGACCGAAAAAGCCTGCGAGGGCGCCATCCGCGTATTCTCGAAAAATCTGGAACAGCTGCTGCTGCAGCCGCCCATCAAAGGCAAGGTGGCCATGGGGCTGGACCCCGGCTATCGCATGGGCTGCAAGACCGCTGTGGTGGACCCCACCGGAAAAGTGCTGGACACCGCGGTCATCTATCCGGTGCCAGAGTTCAAGCGCGTGGAGGAAGCCAAGCGGAAGGTGAAGGCTCTCATTGAAAAGCACGGAGTGGAGATCATCGCCATCGGCAACGGCACCGCCAGCAAAGAGACCGAGATTTTTGCGGCGCAGGTCATCAGTGAGCTGGACCGTCCGGTCAGCTACATGGTGGTCAGCGAGGCGGGCGCCAGCGTGTACTCCGCCTCCAAGCTGGCTGCTGAAGAATTTCCGGAATATGACGTCAACCTGCGCAGCGCGGTGTCCATTGCCCGCCGCCTGCAGGACCCCCTGGCGGAACTGGTGAAAATCGATCCCAAAGCGGTGGGTGTGGGCCAGTACCAGCACGACATGCCCCCGGCCCAGTTGTCCGCTGCGCTGGACGGCGTGGTGGAAGCCTGCGTAAACACGGTGGGCGTGGATTTGAACACCGCTTCGGCGCCGCTGCTGAACCGGGTGGCCGGCCTGACGGCGGCCACAGCCAAAAACATTGTGCAGTACCGGGAGGAAAACGGTGCCTTCACCACCCGCAAACAGCTTTTGAAGGTTTCCAAACTGGGCCCCAAGGCCTTTGAGCAGTGCGCGGGCTTTTTGCGGGTGCCGGGCGCCAAAAACAAACTGGATGCCACTGCCGTTCATCCCGAAAGCTATGAAGCGGCGCAAAAACTGCTGGAGCTGTGCGGCTTTTCGGCACAGGACATCGGAACCAGCGCCGTGCAGACCCTGCCGGAAAAGGCACGGGCCATGGGCATGGAAGAACTGGCGCGGCAGACGGGCGTGGGCGTGCCCACCCTGGAGGACATCATCGCCGAGATCCTGCGCCCGGGGCGGGATATGCGCGACAGCCTGCCCAAGCCGCTTCTGCGCACCGATGTGATGGATATGAAAGACCTTGTGCCCGGCATGGAACTGAAGGGCACCGTGCGCAATGTCATTGATTTCGGGGCGTTCGTGGACATCGGCGTCCATCAGGACGGCCTCGTGCACATCAGCCAGATCTCCAACCGGTTTATCCGCCATCCGGGCGAGGTGTTGAAGGTGGGAGACGTGGTCACCGTCTGGGTGCTGAGCGTGGATGTGGCCAAAAAGAGAATCTCCCTGACCATGAAACAGCCGAAGGGAGAGAAAAAGGAGTCGTAAAGAGGATATAAGCATGGGACAGACACTGAGACGCCATTTGATTTTGGACCGGCGCTTTTTTGCGTCGCTGCTTGCCATTTCCATCCCCATCGCGCTGCAGAACATGATCAGCTTCGGCGTGAATATGATGGACAGCGTGATGCTGGGCAGTTTTGGAGACGTGGCCATCAGCGCGGCCAATGTGGGCGGCCAGCCCTTTGCCATTCTGATGTCCCTGGGCTTCGGGCTCTCTTCGGGCGGCGGCGTGCTGATCGCCCAGTACTGGGGCCGGAAAGATAC
>CALXIP010000049.1 GCA_944388395.1 uncultured Ruthenibacterium sp. | reverse complement strand
CGCCCAAGGCGCACCTGGCGGTGGCCGAGGACTTCGGCGTGACCGCGGCGCTGGACATGACCATCACCGACGAGCTGTATGCCGAGGGCTGCCTGCGCGACATTCTGCGCCAGTGCCAGGTGTTCCGAAAGGAGGCCGGGTTCGCGGTGTCCGACCGGATCTTCGTTCACTTCGAGACGGGTGAGAAGCTGCGGGGCGTGGTGGCTGCGAAGCTGAGCTATCTGGAGAGCGACCTGCTGGCCAAGGCCAGCGACGCGCCTCTGGCCGACCCGGATTACACCGGCAAGCTGGAAGTGGACGGCGAGACCGTCACCGTGCAGCTGAAAAAGCAATAAGAGAATGCGTCCGCGCGGCAAATGCCGCGCGGACGCATGTTTTGGAGGAATGTGGGATGGCAAAAAAAGAAGTCAAAACCAATGTGATGCGCATGCTGGACAAAGCCGGCGTGGCCTATACGCCCCACGCGTACGACGCTTCGGACGGAGCCATCGACGGGGCGGCCGTGGCCCGAAAGCTGGGGCAGGACCCCGCCGCGGTGTTCAAGACGCTGGTCACCCAGGGCGCCAGCAAAAATTATTTCGTGTTCGTGATCCCCGTGCTGCGGGAGCTGGATTTGAAAAAGGCGGCGCGGGCCGTGGGCGAAAAAAGCGTGGCCATGCTCCATGTGGCGGACCTTTTGAAGGTCACGGGCTACGTGCGGGGCGGGTGCAGCCCGCTGGGCATGAAAAAGCCCTTCGTCACCGTGCTGGACGAAAGCTGCCTTTCCCAGCCGGCCATCGCCGTGTCCGCCGGGCACATCGGGTTTCAGGTGGAGCTGGCCCCTGCGGACCTGCTGAAACTGGCCCGGGCGCGCACCGCGGACGTGACCCAGGGCGATTTGGCCTAAGGTCTAAAATGTTCCCGCCGGGGCCGGGTTTCTTTGTGCGTTTCTCTGAACTTCCCGAAAGCGGTTCGGCGCACATTGATTTCCCCGGAAGGACAGAGTACAATAGAATTGTATTTTCCTTCTGAAGGGAGGCCGTCAGGATGATTCGAAGCGAAATGCTGCAAAAGCAGATGGCACACGGGCATCGTGCGGCCTTCGGCAGGAGCTGGCGCGCCGAGTACGGGTCGGGGTGCGCTCTTGTATGGGGGAATCGTGTATCCGTGTAAGCAAAGGGCCGTGGTGCACTTGCACCACGGCCCTTCTTGTTTTGGATGGGAAAGGTGGAAAAGAACATGGAAACGAAAAAAGTAGCCATTATCATGGGGTCGGATTCCGACTGGCCCTGCGTGAAAGGGGCCGCCGCGCAGCTGAAAGCGTGGGACATTCCCTTTGAAGTGCACGTGATGAGCGCGCACCGCACCCCCGCCGCTGCCGCCGCCTTTGCGCAGAGCGCCGCGGACAAGGGCTTCGGCGTGATCATTGCCGCCGCGGGCATGGCGGCGCACCTGGCCGGGGCCATTGCCGCCAACACCGTGCTGCCGGTGATCGGCATTCCCTGCAAGGGCGGTGCCATGGACGGGCTGGACGCGCTGCTGGCCACCGTGCAGATGCCCAGCGGCATCCCCGTGGCCACCGTGGCGCTGAACGGCGCCAAAAACGCGGCCGTGCTGGCCGCCCAGATGCTGGCCATTCACGACGGGCGCATTGCCGGGCTGCTGAAGCAGGCCCGTGCGGACATGGAAAAGGACATCGCCGCCAAGGACGAAAAGCTGCAGGCCGAGATCGCAGCGCTGTAACATTGCCACCATTGATTATTTTTTAATAGAGAAAGGGAGCACAGGATTATGAAAAAGCTGGAACAGTTGTACGAGGGAAAGGCCAAGAAAGTGTACGCCACCGACGACCCCGATCTGGTGATCGTGGATTATAAGGACGACGCCACCGCCGGCGACGGCGCCAAAAAAGGCACCATCCGCGGCAAGGGCGTGGTGAACAACAAGCTGACCAACAACCTGATGAAGATGCTGGAGGGCGAGGGCGTTCCCACCCACTTTGTGGAAGAGCTCAGCGACCGTGAGACCGTGGTGAAAAAAGTGGAGATCGTGCCTCTGGAGGTCATCGTGCGCAACGTGGCCGCGGGCAGCTTCACCAAGCGTCTGGGCGTGCCCGAAGGCACCGTGCTGAAGATCCCCACCATCGAGTTCAGCTATAAAAACGACGAGTACCACGACCCCCTGATCAACAGCTACCACGCCCGCGCGCTGGGCCTGGCCACGGAAGAGGAGATCGCCACCATCACCAACTATGCCTTCCGGGTCAACGACATCCTGTCCAAATATCTGTTGAAATTCAACATCCGCCTCATCGACTTCAAGCTGGAGTTCGGCCGCCTGCCCGACGGCACCATCGTGCTGGCCGACGAGATCAGCCCCGACACCTGCCGCTTCTGGGACGCCACCACCGGCGCGCACCTGGACAAGGACCTGTTCCGCCGGGATCTGGGCGGCGAAGAGGAAGCCTATCAGGAAGTCATGGCCCGTCTGCTGGGTTGAGAGGTCTGCCATGAAAGAGATTTGGAGCGATAAAGTCCACGAGGAGTGCGGCGTGTTCGGCGTGTATCGCCGGGGCGACGAACTGGACGTGGTTTCCACCACTTATTACGCGCTGTACGCGCTGCAGCACCGCGGCCAGGAGAGCTGCGGCATGGCCGTGAACGACGACGGCGTGTTCTACAAACGCCGAGAGCTGGGCCTGGTGAACGAGGTGTTCACCAAGGACGTGCTGGAGAGCATGCCCCGGGGCAACATGTGCATCGGCCACTGCCGGTACGCCACCACGGGCACGCCCGTGCGTGCCAACGCCCAGCCCTTTGTCATCCGCCATGTAAAGGGCCCCATGGCCCTGGCCCACAACGGCAACCTGACCAACGCCGCCGAGCTGCGGGAAGAGTTTGAGCTGATGGGCGGCATCTTCCACTCCACCTCCGACACCGAGGTCATCGCCTACACCATCACCCGGGAGCGGCTGACCGCCCCCAGCATTGAAAAGGCCGTGGAAAACGCCATGCCCAAGCTGAAGGGCGCCTATTCGCTGGTGGTCATGAGCCCCCGCAAGCTCATCGCCGCCCGGGACCCCTACGGCTTCCGGCCCCTGTGCCTGGGCAAGATCGGCGACAGCGACGTGGTGGCCAGCGAGAGCTGCGCCATCCATGCGGCAGGGGGCGAGTTCGTGCGGGACATCGAGCCCGGCGAGATCGTGTGCATCGACGAAAACGGCGTGCACAGCATCCGCACTCACTGCGGCAAACCCACGTCCCTGTGCGTGTTTGAGTTCGTGTACATCGCCCGGCCCGACTCGGTGGTGGACGGCGCTTCCGTGCACCGTGCGCGCCGGCGCGCCGGCGCGCTGCTGGCGCTGGAGCACCCGGTCCAGGCGGACGTGGTCATCGGCGTGCCGGACTCCGGTCTGGACGCGGCCCTGGGTTATTCCCAGCAGAGCGGCATCCCCTACGGCATCGGCTTTTTGAAGAACAAATACATCGGCCGCACGTTCATTCAGCCCTCTCAGCAGCTGCGGGAGAACACCGTGCGCATCAAGCTGAACCCCATCGCCGACACCGTGCGCGGCAAGCGTGTGGTGCTGGTGGACGACTCCATCGTCCGGGGCACCACCTCCCGGCAGATCGTGCAGCTGCTGCGGGAAGCCGGCGCCACCGAGGTGCATTTCCTGTCCTCGGCGCCCAAGTTCCTGTATCCCTGCTACTTCGGCGTGGACGTGGACAGCCGGAAAAACCTGATTGCGGCCAACTACACCACCGAGGAGATCCGGGACATGCTGGGCGTGGACAGCCTGGGCTTCTTGAGTGTGGACGGCGTGAAAAAGATCGCCGAGGGCTGCAAGCTGGACCTGTGCACCGGCTGCTTTACCGGCGAGTACCCGGCCGAGGTGCCCGCCTCTCCCCACAAGAGCAAATTTGAAAAGAAAATTTCCGAATCCGCCGACTGAGAGAGGAGAATCGGTATGAAAAGTTATTCCGAGAGTTATAAGGCAGCGGGCGTGGACATCACCGCCGGCTACACCGCCGTGGAACTGATGAAACAGCACGTGGCCCGCACCATGACCCCCGGCGCCATCGGCAGCCTGGGCGGCTTCGGCGGCCTGTTCGAGCTGGACGTCACCGGCATGCAGCACCCGGTGCTGGTGTCCGGCACCGACGGCGTGGGCACCAAGCTGAAAATCGCCTTTTTGATGGACAAGCACAACACCGTGGGCATCGACTGCGTGGCCATGTGCGTCAACGACATCATCACCTGCGGGGCAAAACCCCTGGTGTTCCTGGACTACATCGCCTGCGGCAAGCTGGTGCCGGAGAAAGTGGCCTCCATCGTGGAAGGCGTGGCCGAAGGCTGCGTGCAGGCCGGCGCCGCGCTGGTGGGCGGCGAGACCGCCGAGATGCCCGGCTTCGACCCGAAAAACGAGTACGATCTGGCGGGCTTCTCCGTGGGCGTGGTGGAAAAAAGCCGCATTGTGGACAATACCCAAATGCGCCCGGGCGACGCCATCATCGCGCTGCCCTCTTCGGGCGTGCACTCCAACGGCTTCTCGCTGGTGCGCAAAATTTTCAACGTGGAATACGCCGACGTGCACAACTATGTGGACCAGCTGGGCATGACCCTGGGCGAGGCCCTTCTGACCCCCACCAAGATCTACGTCAAGCCCGTGCTGGCGCTGATGGAAAAAATGCCCGTGCACGCGGTCAGCCACATCACCGGCGGCGGCTTCTACGAGAACATTCCCCGTTCTCTGGCGGCGGGCTGCGTGGCGCGCATCAAACGCAGCGACGTGCGGGTGCTGCCCGTGTTTGAATTGCTGCAGAAAACCGGCAAGATCCCCGAGCGGGATATGTTCAACACCTTCAACATGGGCGTTGGCATGACCCTGGTGGTGCCCGCCGACAAGGCGGACGAGGCCTTGCGCGTGCTGGCCGAAAACGGTCAGGACGCCTACTTCCTGGGCGAGATCGCCCAAGGGGAAGAGAAAGGCGTGGAGCTGGTATGAGAGTGGCGGTGCTTGTCTCCGGCGGGGGAACCAACCTGCAGGCGCTGATCGACGCCAAAGCCGCGGGCAAACTGCCCAACGCCCAGCTGGCGCTGGTGGTGGCCTCGAAGCCGGGGGTGTACGCCCTGGAGCGGGCGGCCAAAGCGGGCATCGAGACCGCGGTGGTGCGCCGCAAAGACTACGCCAGCGCGGACGCGTTCAACGACGCCATGCTGCAGACCCTGCAAAGCCACGGCATCGAGGCAGTGGTCCTGGCGGGCTATCTGTCCATGGTGGGGCAGAACGTGGTGCGCGCCTATCCGGACCGCATTTTGAACATCCACCCCAGCCTGATCCCCTCCTTCTGCGGGGCCGGGTACTACGGACTGCGGGTGCACGAGGCGGCGCTGAAAAAAGGCGTGAAGGTCACAGGCGCCACGGTGCACCTGGTGAACGAAGCGTACGACGACGGACGCATTGTGCTGCAAAAGGCCGTGTATGTGGAAGAGGGGGACACCCCCGAGACCCTGCAGCGGCGGGTGATGGAACAGGCCGAGTGGGAGATTCTGCCCCGGGCTTTGGACCTTTTGACCAGCGGCCGGCTGTAAAGCGGCGCGAAAGGAGCTTTTTATGGATCATTTAAGTCTGGCGGCAGAGCTCGCCATCAACGCCTATCCCGGCCGGGGCATTGTCATCGGCCGTTCTGAGGACGGCAAAAGCGCCGTCATCGCCTATTTCATCATGGGCCGGTCGGCCAACAGCCGCAACCGTGTGTTCACGGCCAGGGACGGCGGCATCATCACCGAAGCCGCGGACCCCGCCAAGCTGGAGGACCCCAGCCTGATCATCTACGCGCCGGTGCGGGTGCTGGGCCACAAGACCATCGTCACCAACGGCGACCAGACCGACACCGTGTACGACGCGCTGAAAAAGGGCAAAAGCTTTGCCAGGGCCCTGCGCAAGCGTACCTTTGAGCCGGACAGCCCCAACTTCACCCCCCGCATCTCGGGCCTGGTGAAGGTGAAAGAGGGCGAGATGAGCTACAAGCTGTCCATTTTGAAATCCGACGGCGGCAACGAAGCCTCGGTGGAGCGCTTTTTCTTCGAGTATCCGCAGCCCGTGGCCGGGGAGGGCCGGTTCATCCACACCTACCGGTGTGACGGCAACCCCATCCCCAGCTTTTCCGGCGAGCCCGAGCGGGTGCGCATCGCGGGCAGCATCGACACCTTCACCAACATGGTGTGGAACAGCCTGAACGAGGCCAACAAGGTGTCTCTGTTCGTGCGCTTCATCGATTTGAAAACCGGCGAGGCCGAAGACCGCATCGTCAACAAATACCAGAAGACCGAGGGCTGACCCGGCCTTTCAAGGAGGCTTTTTCATGAGAGAACTGGAACTGAAATACGGCTGCAACCCCAACCAGAAGCCCGCCCGCATCTTCATGCAGGAAGGCGAGCTGCCGGTGGAGGTGCTCAACGGCCGCCCGGGCTACATCAACTTTCTGGACGCGCTGAACTCCTGGCAGCTGGTGAAAGAGCTGAAGGAGGCCACGGGCCTGCCCGCGGCGGCGTCCTTCAAGCATGTGTCTCCGGCGGGCGCCGCCCTGGGCCTGCCCCTGACCGACGCCATGAAGAAAATGTACTTTGTGGAGGGCATGGAGCTGTCGCCTCTGGCCTGCGCCTATGCCCGCGCCCGCGGCGCGGACCGCATGTCCTCCTTCGGTGACTGGATCGCTTTGTCCGACGTGTGCGACGAAAGCACCGCCCGGGTCATCCAGCACGAAGTGACCGACGGCGTCATCGCCCCGGGCTACACCGACGAGGCCCTGGCCATTCTGAAGGCAAAGCGCAAGGGCGGCTACAACGTGGTGAAGATCGACCCCGCCTATGTGCCGGCCCCCGTGGAGCACAAGGACGTGTTCGGCATCACCTTTGAGCAGGGCCGCAACGAGGCCAAGTTCGGCCCCGAGACCTTCTCCAACATCGTCACCCAGAACAAAACCCTGACCGAGGCCCAGAAACGGGATTTGATTTTGTGCCTCATCACGTTGAAATACACCCAGTCCAACTCGGTCTGCTACGCCGAGGGCGGCCAGATCATCGGCGTGGGCGCGGGCCAGCAGAGCCGCATCCACTGCACCCGCCTGGCGGGCAACAAGGCCGACATCTGGCATCTGCGCCAGCACCCGAAGGTGCTGGGTCTGCCCTTCCGCAAGGACGTGTCCCGCCCCAACCGGGACAACACCATCGACGTGTACATCTCCGACGAGTGGGAGGACGTGCTGGGCGACGACGTGTGGGCCGCTACCTTCACCACGCGTCCCGAACCCCTGACCGCCGAAGAGAAAAAAGCGTGGCTGGCCCAGTTCCATGACGTGTGCCTGGGCTCCGACGCCTTCTTCCCCTTCGGGGACAACATCGAGCGGGCCCGCCGTTCGGGCGTCAGCGCCATTGTGGAGCCGGGCGGCTCCATCCGGGACGATCAGGTGATCGCCACCTGCGACAAGTACGGCATCGTCATGGCCTTCAACGGCCTGCGGCTGTTCCATCATTGATATGATCCGCTTGATGACCAAAGCCCGGTGGGCCGAGCTTCTCTGCGCCGGGGCGTTCCTGGCTGCCTGCGGGTGGGCGGGGGCGTCCCTGACCGGGGCGGCGCTGTTTGCCGTGCTGGCGGTGCTGGGCATCTGGCTTCCGGGCCGGGCGCTGGCCCGGGTCCTGGGCGCGGAACAGGCGGGCCTGCCGGCCACCGCCGGAACCGTGTTCGGGCTGGGGCTGTGGGCCGTTGTCACAGCGCTGGCCTCGGCCACGGGGCTGCACGCGCTGGTGTGGGTGCTGCCTGTGGCGGGGCTCGCCAGCCTCTTCGCAGTGCGGGGGACCATCCCGGCCCCCGACAACGCCCGCGCGCTGGTGCGGGCCGCGTTCTGGCTTGCCTGCATCGCCGTGTGCGTGCTGCCCAATGCCCACGCCGTGGCCGCGGGCGCCGTGGAGCCCAACCACGACTTTTTCTGGAACCTGGGCAACGCCCAAAGCTTTCTGCAGGGGCTGCCGCCCCAGGACCTGCGTTTTTCCGGGTACACCATCACCTATCACTGGCTGTCCGAGCTGCTGGCCGCGGGCTTTGCCATGGGCGG
>CALXIP010000048.1 GCA_944388395.1 uncultured Ruthenibacterium sp. | reverse complement strand
CAGTCAAAAAATACATAAAAATCGCCGGTGCTCTGGCTGAACATATTTAATAAGTCGTGTACCTGCTGTGGGTCACGGTAAAATTTCAAATTCATTTTCTCTCACCGCATCTGTGCTTTTTTTCAATTATAGCATGAATTTCGGAAGACAACCATCCGAATAGAAGATGTATTTGCTCAAAAAACAGTTTTTGTTGTAACAATTTGTTCTCAATATGGATTTTTGGAGCTTTAAAAAGAGAAAGGCAAAGAGAGTGGAACAAAATAGTTGCAAATAGCCCCTCTTTTTTCTTGCCGAACTGCACAAAACCAAAATTTGGTGAAATGCAGTTTTGTTGAATAGCGAGAAAAAGAAACGCAAAACCATGATTTGTGTATTTTACACAAGACAAATAGGAAAACTTATGATATAATGCACAACGTAAGGACGGGAGAGTACACCATAAACTGGATGGTGAGGCCTTACAAGTACGCAAATCTATGCTGACTGGAAGAGAGGTAAACCAAAATGGTCAAGCAGATTAAGATTTCCAATTTCAATGAAGTGAAAAACATTATGAACGCGGCATCTCGCTGCTACAACGATATCGGCGTGCACGACGCCAAGGGGAGCATTGCGGATGCCAAAAGCATTCTGGGCCTGATGAGCCTGGACTATACGCACCCTGTACTCCTGGTGAGTGAGGATGAAGAAGAACTGGAGCGCGTTTACAAAGCGCTCAACTAAGCAAAAAGCGGGATGCCAAGGCATCCCGCTTTTTTTTATTCTTTGCGGTATTCAATGATGTCTGAAACCGGACAGTCCAGGATAAAACACAAAGTATCCAGTGTTTTCAATGTAATGGTTTTGCCGTGCTTCATCCGATGGAGGGTGTTGGCCGAAACGCCGTGCTTGAAAATCAGCTGATATTCGGTCATGTTTTTGCGGTACAATGTTTTGTAAAACGGTTCGTAACTGATCACACGCCCCACCTCATTTGTATGCTACCATGCTCAAGACATTGACTATACTAAATATATTGAGTATAATGATGGGCAAAGGAGGGGATGTTGATGCGGCGTTGGGCAATCTGTGTGGCGGGTTTGGCGGTTTGTCTTCTGGCATGTGGAACGCCGCAGCCCCAGAAAACAACACAGGATCTGCACGGGCAGCTGTATGCGCTGGCTCTGCAAAAGGAACCAAAGGCTCGTTGGCATTGCCGGGTTCAGTGGAAGGGGGAACAGGCGTGGGGAACGGCGTGTTCCGAACAGAGCCGGCTCTATGCGTTGTGGCGGCTGAACGACGGCTGGGAGTTGGAGTATCTGATGGATGTTCAGACAGAGAATTAAAGCAAGCCGGAATGCCGGTCCAGGATAGACAGAAAAAACGCCCGTTCGGCGCAAAGCCGGACGGGCGTTTTTGAATGTTTTTGTCGGATCACAGCCGAATTCCGATGTCTGCCACCACGATGTCGCCGCACTGCCGGGCGGCCAGTGTGTGACAGGGTTTGGCAGCATGAAAGGTTACGGTACAGTCGGCCAGGACCGCACCTTCGGCCACACGACCGGTGTCGCACTCCACACCGCTGGGAATATCCAGCGCCAGTACAAAGCCCGGTGCTTCCTTCATCTGACGAGCTGCCTGTGCCGCGCCGGGGCGCAGTTCTCCATGGAAGCCTGTTCCGCACACCGCGTCCACCAGCAGGTCCGCGGACCGGATAAAAACGTCTGCTTCGTCGTTGTTTTCACGGATGACGATGCCCTGTGCAGAGGCCCGCTGGAAATTGGTCAGAGCGTCCGGCGTGGCCGGCCGGGGGCCGTCGGTCAGAATCACCTGCACCTGCAGTCCTGCCTGATGCAGCAGCCGCGCCACTACAAATCCGTCGCCGCCGTTGTTTCCCTTTCCGCAGAATACGGCGGCAGTCTGCGCAGCGGGGCATCGCTTTAATGCCAGCTGCGCCGCTGCCTGCCCGGCGTTTTCCATCATTTGCAGGTAAGACAGTCCGCCGGCATTGGCTGCCTGCTCGATTTGCTTCATCTGTGCCGCTGTCACTTGTGTCATGCGCATCGCTCCTTCTGTTTTGAAAACAGTATACCACAAAGCGGTCCGGTGTGGTATGCTGATACAAAGGAGTGTGGAACCGTGAAAAATACGACGCTGTGTTATCTGGAGAAAGACGGATGCTACTTGATGCTGCACCGTGTGAAAAAGCAGCAGGATGAGAACGCCGGCAAGTGGATCGGCGTGGGCGGAAAGTTTGAGGAAGGCGAAAGCCCGGAAGAGTGCGCCCGGCGGGAAGTGCGGGAGGAAACCGGCCTTGCACTGGAAGAGGTGCGGCCCCGGGGAATCGTCACCTTTGTGTCCGACCAGTGGGGAACGGAATATATGCATTTGTTCACTTCCACCCGGTTTTCCGGCACGCTTCACGCCTGTGATGAGGGCGAACTGGCCTGGGTGCCCGTGTCACAGGTGACGAAGCTCGAACTCTGGGAGGGGGACCGCATTTTTTTGGACCTTCTGGCTCGGGATGTCCCCTTCTTTTCTCTGAAACTGGTGTATGAGGCAGATTCTTTATGCACCGCGATTTTGGATGGAAATAAAATTTTATAAAAAATAAAATTAAAGATTGACTTTAACAAAATTAAAGTATATACTATGGGCAGAAAGGGGAGAAATGAGATGGCAGTCATGGCAGGTACAATTGTGTTGCTGGTGCCGCTGGTTTTGGGCGTCGTATTTGTGGGGTTGTGTTTTTTGGAGCGCATGCTGGCGCGCAAGAAAGCGTGGTGGCCGGGTCTGATCCTTCCGGGGCTGTCGCTGCTGTGGGCGCTGTTTTCCAGCTTGAACTATCCCCAGAGTACAACCAGCACCGATCCGCTGGTGATCGCGGCATCCATCGGGATGAATTTCCTTCTGGGAAATCTGCCCACCTATGTTTTTCTGCTCATTTACGGGGTGGTGCGCAGTAAGAGCAGAAAGCAGCGGGAACTGGAGAAGATGAATCTTCAGGATTTGTAAGGAGGAAGAATCCATGGCAGTGGAAGTGGTGCCGGAGTGGATGGCCGGGCTGGAAGAGGAGGATGTGGAGTTCATCCGAAAATTTCTGCTGGCGTCAGGCAGTCTGAAGGAAATGGCCGGGGCGTATGGCGTCACCTATCCCACCGTTCGCCTGCGGCTGGACCGGCTGATTCAAAAAATCCGTCTGACGGAAGAGCAGGCGGCGGACCCCTATGTGGCGCTGATCAAGCGGTTGGCCGTGGAGGAAAAGCTGGACTTTGACACGGCCAAATTGTTGATTCAACAGTATCGCAAGAGCCTTGAACCATAAAAAAGCACCGGCCGTCGGGCCGGTGCTTTTGTTTTAAATGGATTGGAAATAGGCTTCGATTTGGGCGCGGGTGGCGTGGACCGTTCCCTGCGCTACTTCGCCCCGTCCGCCGCCGCGGCCGTTCAGGGCTTTGTTCATGGCGCGGTTGCATTCACTCACGTCGCCGTCTTTTTCAAACAGTGCGTAGGAATAGCCGGTTTCATCGCTGCCGGAGAAAGCTGCGCACACGCCGGGGCATACGCCGCTCAGCGCGCAGGACAATCTGCGCAGGCTGTCGGGCCGAAGGTCATCTTCAAATACCACCGGATGTTCGGCCCCGGCCATTTGCCGGGCGCGGCTTTCAAACAGTTCCGTTTCCAGCCGGGCCACCCGTGCTTTCAGCGCGTCGGCCTCGTCCTGCAGATGCTCCACCGCCGGAGCGATCTCGTTGACTTTGGCACTGAGCAGGGTGCTGATGCGGGAAGCGTTTTCGCATTTCAGTGTGTAATCCCGCAGCGCACGCATGCCGCACACCACCGACAGGCGGGTGCCTCCCTTGTAATTCTGCGCACTGAGGATCTTGACCGCGCCCACTTCGGCGCAGCGTGCCACGTGGGTGCCGCAGCATGCGCACAGATCCGCACCGGCTGCGTCGATGATGCGAACCGGGCCTTCAATTTCCTTTTTGCTGCGGTAAGGCATGTCCGCCAGTTCTTCCGCAGTGGGCCAAAGCGCCCGAACAGGTCCGTTCTGCCAGATCACCCAGTTGACCGCCTGCTCGATCTCCTGCAATTCTCCGTCGCTCAAAGGGCCAGACACATCTACACGGACCACGTCCGGCCCAATGTGAAAGCCCACCTTGTCGTAGCCGAACTGGGACTTGATCACACCGCTGAGCAAATGCTCTCCGGTGTGCTGCTGCATATGGTCAAAGCGGCGCATCCAGTCCACATCGCCCTGCACCGTCTCACCCACGCGCACAGGAGAGGCTGTGATGTGCACCACGGTTCCGTTTTCGTCCCGGGCGTCCAGCACACAGGCGCCGCCCAGAGATCCGTGGTCCGCAGGCTGGCCGCCGCCTTCCGGGTAAAAAGCGGTCTGGTCCAGTACAACGGCAAACTGCCCGCCGTGCAGAGGGGTGCACGAAAGTACTTTTGCGCAGAACTGCGCGAGGTAGGGCTCATCGTAGTAAAGCTTTTTCGTCCCGTTCATGAAAGCCTCCAGTCTGTGCTCATGCTATGTATAACTCCATAACATAATACCATAGCTACTTGTGAAAAACACTAAAAAAAACGCTGATTTTTTGGCGCGAAAATCCATTTATTTTCGTTTATAATGCTTATGTTGAACTTTGAACCCACGCGAGGAGGATTTACATGCGGGAAAGCGGTATTTTAATGCCGGTGGCCAGCCTGCCCGGTCCGTTCGGCATCGGCACGCTGGGAAAACCGGCATATGATTTTATTGATTTTTTGAAGAAGGCGCATCAGGCGGTCTGGCAGATCCTGCCGGTCTCTCCCACCGGTTTTGGCGACAGCCCGTATCAAAGCTGTTCGGCTTTTGCGGGAAACCCCTATTTCATTGATTTTGACCTGCTTCGCAAAGACGGCTTGTTGAAAAAATCCGATTATGAAACTCTGCGCTTTGGCACCGACGGCAAGGTGGACTACGAAACAGTGGAAAAAACGCACTTCGCCGTTTTGCGCAAGGCTTTTGCAAAATTTTCGAAATGGTATCCGGATGACTACTATCACTTTTGCTATGAGCAGGGCTGGTGGCTGGAAGATTATGCGCTGTTTATGACGGCCAAGGGACTGAACGGCGGGGTCCACTACCGCCAGTGGCCGCAGCTGCAGCGGGACCACGCCCAAAGCGCCATCGATGCGCTGTACGCCGAACACGAGAGTGAAGTCCATTTTTGGAAATTCTGCCAATACGAATTCCAGCGCCAGTGGCGCGCGCTGAAGGCACATGCCCAAAAGCAGGGAGTGCGCATTCTGGGAGACCTGCCCATCTATGTCTCCGCAGATTCCGCCGATGTATGGGCCGGACCGCAGCTGTTCCAGTTGGATGAGGACGGCACCCCCACGGCCGTGGCGGGCTGCCCGCCGGATTATTTCTCTGAGGATGGCCAGTTGTGGGGCAACCCGCTGTATGACTGGGATTATCATCGGAAAACCGGATACGAATGGTGGGTGCGGCGCATTCGTTTTGCGCTGGAGTTGTACGACATGGTGCGCATTGACCACTTCCGGGGCTTCGACACCTATTACGCCATCCCCTATGGTGCCAAAAACGCCCGGGGCGGCGCCTGGCGCAACGGGCCGGGCATGGAGCTGTTCCGGAAGGTGGAGCAGCAGCTGGGCAAAGCGGAAATTGTGGCTGAGGACCTGGGCGAGATGTTTGACAGTGTACGCCGTTTGCTCAGCGACAGCGGCTTCCCCGGGATGAAGGTGCTTCAATTTGCTTTTGACCCGTCCGGCGACAGTGAGTATCTGCCGCACCATTACCCGGAAAACTGCATTGCGTATCCGGGCACGCACGACAACACCACCGTGGCCGACTGGCTGCGCCATGCGCCTGCGAAAGAACGGCGCAAAGCCACTGCCTATCTGGGCCTGAATGAGGAAGAAGGTCTGGTGGACGGCATGCTGCGGGGCGTTCTTGCCAGCCCCGCAAAGCTGGCGGTGATCCCCATGGCCGACTGGCTGGGCCTGGGGGCGGCGGGACGCATCAATACTCCCTCCACGCTGGGCGGAAACAACTGGCGCTGGCGCCTGAAGACGGAACAGCTCACGCCGCAGTTGGCCGCGAAAATGATGAAGAAAACCCGTTTGTTTGGACGCGGATAACACGAAAAAACGGACCGCTCTGTATGGAGAGGTTCGTTTTTTTACGGGCTGTTGACAGAAAAAGGCAGGTTTGCTACAATTGGTTAAGCAAATATAATTATATTTATGAAACAAAGTGAGTGGATGAAAATGGATCTGCGGCAGAGCATGGAACGCTTCTACGTAGGCATGGTGGTCAATGAGCTTCGCCTGGCGAATGGCTCCATTTCCCAGGGGATCACGCACAACAGCCTGTTGTATCTGGATCTGATCGCCTATACGGACAAGTGCACGGTCAGCCGACTGGCGGACATGCTGCACATTGCCAAGTCCGCCGTGACACTGAAGGTGAAGGAACTGGAGCGGCTGGGCCTTGTGACCAAAACCCAGAGCGACGAAGATAAGCGGGTCTTTTACCTGAGCGTCAACGAGCCGGTGCGCGCCGAATACCGGGCGTATGACCGGGCGCTGTATGCGGCTTTGGATGAGGTGGAGCGCCGCCATTCTCCGGAAGAGGTGGCCATGCTGTGCGACATGCTGGAGAGCATTCACCGGTCTTTTTGTCAATTGAGTCAGCTGGAGAAAGGAGAACTCTGATGAACGCCATGGAGCGGGCGGTCACGCCCGGGTATTTGCTTCGTTTTACCATCCCCACCATGATCATGTTAATCTTCAACTCGTTTTACACCATGGTGGACGGTGCATTTGTTTCCAATTTTGTGGCAACCAGCGCGCTCAGTGCGGTGAACATTGTGTATCCGGCGCTGAATCTGGTGTTTGCGGTAGGCATTATGCTGGCCACCGGCGGCAGCGCCATTGTGGGCCGGCAGATGGGCGAGGGGAAAAACCAGGAGGCGCGGGAGAATTTTTCACTGGTGGTGGCGGCAGGCACAGTCCTGGGCGTCCTCATCGGCGTGGGCGGCCTGGTATTCGCTTCCCCGCTGGTGCGGGCGCTGGGGGCCAGCGATGCCATTTTTCAGCACTGCTATGACTATCTCATCTACATGAGCGGATTTACGCCTTTCGCGGTGCTTCAGCTGTTGTTTCAGTATCTGTTTGTCACAGCGGGACGGCCCAATCTGGGGCTGATATCCACCGTGGCGGGGGGCCTGGCCAATATCATTCTGGACTATGTATTCATCGTGCCGCTGCAAATGGGCATCAAGGGGGCGGCCATTGCCACGGGTATTGGTTTCATGATCCCTGCCGTGACGGGGCTGATCTATTTTTCGGTATGCCGCAGCCAGCACCTCCACTTCACAAAGCCGGTGCTGCGTGGGGACATTCTGGTGCAGGCCTGTGCCAACGGTTCTTCCGAGATGGTCACCAACCTGGCCATCGCGGTGACCACCTTCCTGTTCAATCTGGAAATGATGCGCTGGCTGGGCGAAGACGGCGTGGCAGCCATCACCATTGTGTTTTATGCGGATTTCCTGTTTGTGGCAATGTTTCTGGGGTATACCTCCGGCGTGGCCCCGCTGTTCAGCTACAATTACGGGGCGCAGAACCACGAGCGCCTGCAAAAGCTGTTCCGGCTCAGCCTGCTGTTCATCGCGGTGGGCTCGGCGGCGGCTTACGGTGCCTCGCTGGCGTTCAGCGGCCCGGTGGTGGGCTTCTTCGCCCGCCGCGGAACGCAGGTGTTCGACATTGCCCTGCACGGAATGCTGCTGTATGCCATCTCCTTCCTGCTCAAGGGCGTGAACATTTTTGCCTCGGGCCTGTTCACTGCGCTGTCCAATGGAAAGGTGTCGGCGTTTTTATCGTTCCTGCGCACTTTTGGCTTCCTGGTTTTGTGCATTTTCGTGCTGCCCCGCATCTGGGGCGTCAACGGCATCTGGCTGGCCATCCCGGTGGCGGAAGTTTTGTCGCTGGCGGTGTCCATCTGGTGTCTGGTTCGGTTCCGGAAGGTGTATCATTACGCATAAAGAAAGGCCCCGTTCCTTTGGGAACGGGGCCTTTTTGATCGTTAAACGCGAAGAAAGGGTTGCGTGTAGGCGGTCTGACAGGGCTGGGGCCGGGCGAGGCACAGCGCTGCCAGATCCTCTGCGTCGCTGTGGGCGCGGGCGATGCGTTCACAGTCGGGCGCGATGTCCCGCAGCCGGGCCAGAGAGGTGGAGAGGGGAAGATGTGCGGTCTCTTTGGCAGTTTTCAGCACGGCTAACCCCTGCTCGCTGGCACCCAGAACGTGGAGATAGGGCGGCAGGGCGGGGATCTGCTTTCCGTACCCCAGCGCGGCGTCCAGAACCAGCCGGCGCAGCCGGGCGTGGGCGTAGCGCTTGGTCTTCAAATCTGCGTAGAGGGCAGGCAGGCTCACTGCGGACTGGATGCTCTGGTACAGGCGGTGCTCCAGGCCTTCGTTTACGCCGCGGACACGAAGCAGATCCTGGGCGGAGAGTCCGCGCAGCCGTGACAGGATCGCGATGGAGCCTGCTGTGGGATCATGAAACAGGCCTTCCGACTGCGCCTGCAGATACAGGGGCAGACAGGCGGCCGGAACGTAGGGCGCCATCGCGTCGGCACCCTCGGCTTGAAACAGCGTGCGAAGGGCGCTGGCACTGGCAAAGCCGTCTCCGGGGGTGGCTTCTCCGTGGGCGGCACCGCGCCGTGCCAAAGCGAAAACCTGCAGCGGGCTTTTCTGAGCCTGAATCGCTTTGCAATACTCTACGCCCAGAATGTTGTTGGGGCTGGCCAGCAGAGCGGCCGCGCCCGGCTGAACGGCTTCGGCCGCGGCAGCTCGGGCTGCGGCAAAGCCGCCGCCCTGGCGCAGAGCATGACGCATCTCCCGCTGGAACTCCGGCCTGCGGAGCGTTTGGGCCGTCCGGTGCAGAAGTTCCGGGTCAGGGGTTTCCGCGCCGAAACACAGGGTGTCCACACAACCCAGCATGCTCAAAAGATGCACGCCGGCCGCGGCAAACCCCTCGGCGCTCAACGTGGCGTAGGGAGCGGGCAGGGACAGCACCAGATCCGCGCCGCCCGCCAGTGCCGCCCGCACCCGCACCGGGGTGGGGAACAGAGCGCATCCGCCCCGCTGGACTACGGAAGGGCTCATCACGCACACCACGGCCCGGGCGCCCGCCTGCCGTGCCTGCTGAATCTGCCAGGCGTGCCCGGCGTGAAACGGGTCGTATTCCGCTATGATTCCAACGATTTTCAACATAAAACCCCTTTCGTGCCTTGCAAATGAATTTTTACCATTATATAATAAAAAAGATAAGGAAGAAAAGTGCCTGCTGATCAAAAGGCGGGCATTTGAAACGTTTAGGAGGAAAAAGAAACTATGAAAGTTCTGGTCATCAACTGCGGTTCCAGCTCTCTGAAATATCAGCTCATTGATATGACGGACGAAAGCGTGCTGTGCAAAGGTCTGTGCGAGCGCATCGGCATTGAAGGCAGCAAGATCACCCACAAGGCCAACGGCGGCGAATGGAGCCAGGAGGTGCCGTTCCCCACGCACACTGAGGCGTTCATGAAGGTAGTCGAAATGATGACCACGGGCGAGGGCGCTGTGGTGAAAGACAAGAGCGAGATTTCCGCCATCGGTCACCGCGTGGTGCAGGGCGCCGAGTTCTTTACCAAATCTGAGATCGTCACCGATGCCATCATCGACAAAATCGAAGAGATCGCACCGCTGGCTCCCGTGCACAACATGGCACACGTGCAGGGCCTGCGCAGCGCCAAGGCTGTATTTGGCGAGAAGGTCCCCAACGTGGTTGTGTTCGACACCACGTTCCATCAGACCATGCCCGCCAAGGCGTATATGTACGGCGTTCCCTATGAGATGTATGAAAAGTACTCCATCCGCCGCTATGGCGCGCACGGCACCAGCCACCGCTATGTGAGCATGGCGGCTGCTGAGTACCTGAACAGCAGCGATTTGAAGATGGTCACCTGCCATCTGGGCAACGGCAGCTCCATCTCCGCGGTCAAAGCCGGCAAGTGCATGGACACCAGCATGGGCCTGACCCCGCTGGCCGGTGTTCTGATGGGCACCCGCTGCGGCGACCTAGACCCCAGTGTTGTGACTTACATGGAGCAGAAACTGGGCATCCATGGTCAGGAGATGGCCGATTACCTGAACAAGAAATGCGGCCTGCTGGGTGTTTCCGGCGTTTCCAGCGATATGCGCGACGTGACCAATGCGGCGGATGCCGGCAATGAGCGCGCCAAGCTGGCCACCGAGATGCTGGCTTATCAGATCAAGAAATACATCGGTTCTTATGCTGCGGCCATGGGCGGTCTGGACTGCGTGGTCTTCACCGGCGGCATCGGCGAGAACGATTATCGCATGCGTGCCAGCGTGTGCGAGAACATGGGCTTTTTGGGCATTTCCGTGGATCCGGAGAAAAACTGCAAACGCACCGGCGACATCATGGACATCAGCGGCAAAGGCAGCCGCGTGAAAGTGCTGGTCATCTGCACCAACGAGGAACTGATGATTGCCCGCGACACCAAGGCTCTGGTGGAAGCTGCGAAGTAATTTCGGCTAGGCGGCCGTCCTGCGGGACGACCGCCTTTTTTGCAAAGATATCCGCAAAAAGCGCACAATCGGCACATCCGGGAAAAAGAGTGCGGCTTTTTCCCGGAAAAATCTTGTGTTTTTTTTAACAAAAAGGTATAATGAAACCAAATCGCATTTTGATCGAACTGTTCTGTTCACCACTTTATGCGAGAGGGATTTTTTAAAGGAAAGGTGATTCAATTATGGCTTTGACGAACAATCAGCATGTTCTGGACTGGGTCAAAGAAATGGAAGACCTGATGACTCCGGACAAGACCATTTGGATCGACGGCTCTGAGGGTCAGCTGCGCGCTCTGCGCGAGGAAGCCTTCAAAACTGGCGAAATGACGGAACTGAACCAGGAGAAACTGCCTGGCTGCGTTCTGCATCACACCGCGAAGAACGACGTTGCCCGTGTAGAGGGCCGCACGTTCATCTGCACCAAGAACAAAGAAGACGCGGGCGTCATCAACAACTGGATGGACCCCGAAGAGATGAAAGCAAAACTGGTTCCCATGTACACCGGCTGCATGAAAGGCCGCACCATGTACGTGATTCCGTACTGCATGGGCCCCATCGGCAGCCCGTTCTCCAAAGTGGGCATTGAGGTCACGGACTCCATCTACGTTGCCCTGAACATGGACATCATGACCCGCATCGGCGTGAAAGCGCTGCGTCAGCTGGGCGATTCCAACGACTTCGTGCGCGGCCAGCACGCGAAAGCCGACATCAACGAGGAGAACCGCTACATTGTGCAGTTCCCCGAAGAGAATGCAATCTGGTCCATCAACTCCGGTTACGGCGGCAACGTGCTGCTGGGCAAAAAATGCTTTGCTCTGCGCATCGCTTCCTACCAGGGCATGAAAGAGGGCTGGATGGCCGAGCACATGCTGATCCTGGGCATCGAGTGCCCCAATGGCGAGACCAAATACATCACCGCTGCCTTCCCCTCTGCCTGCGGCAAGACCAACCTGGCCATGCTGATTCCGCCTGAGGTTTATGCAAAACAGGGCTATAAAGTGTGGACCGTAGGCGACGACATCGCCTGGATGCACATCGGTGAGGACGGCCGTCTGTATGCCATCAACCCCGAGAACGGCTTCTTCGGCGTTGCCCCCGGCACCAACGAGAAATCCAACCCCAACGCACTGCACACCACCATGAAGGGCACCATCTTCACCAACGTTGCCCACAACCTGGCGGACAACACTGTGTGGTGGGAAGGCCTGGATAAGAATCCTCCCGAGGATGCTCAGGAGTGGACCGGTATTCCCGTCAACGGCAAAGAGTATGTTGCCAACGGCGGCAAGCTGGCTCATCCCAACTCCCGTTTCACGGCTCCGGCTGAGAACTGCCCCTGCCTGTCCAAAGAGTTCAACAATCCCATGGGCGTGCCTGTGACCGCGATGGTCTTCGGCGGCCGCCGCGCGAAGACCGCTCCGCTGGTGTACCAGTCCTTCAGCTGGGAGCACGGCGTGTATGTGGGCTCTGCCATGGCTTCTGAGACCACTGCTGCCGCTACCGGCGCTGTGGGCGTTGTCCGTCGTGACCCGATGGCCATGCGTCCCTTCTGCGGCTACAACATGGGCGACTACTTCGGCCACTGGCTGGAGATGGGCAAGAAATTGGGCGACAAAGCTCCCAAGATCTTCCATGTCAACTGGTTCCGCACCGATGACAACGGCCACTTCATTTGGCCGGGCTTCGGCGACAACATGCGTGTCCTGATGTGGATGCTGGATCGCTGCGAGGGCAAAGTGGACGCGGTGGAAACTCCGATCGGCTATGTGCCTAAGGCAGAAGACATCAACATCGAAGGCCTGTCCGACATCACTCTGGATGTCCTGAAGGGCCTGCTGGAGATCGACAACGATCTGTGGCTGGAAGACGTCAAGGGCGTAGAGGAGCTGTACGATCAGATCGGCGAGCGTGTGCCCGCTGAGCTGCGCAAACAGCTGGCTGACCTGCGTGCCCGTCTGTCCAAATAAGATAAAGTCAATTCAAAACAGGCAGCAGAGCAATCTGCTGCCTGTTTTTTGTGAAGAAGCAGGGATATTTGCAGATTAAAGCAGTAAAAAATAGCCGAAACCATGAATGAAATGTTTCGGAAACCGCGGGGAAAAGGAGGAACGATTATGCAGCGCAGGCAGCTTCAATATTTTATCGAAGTGGTGGACTGCGGCAGCATCAGCGCAGCTGCGCAGAAACTGTTTGTGGCCCAGCCCAGCCTGAGCCGCACCATCAATGCATTGGAAAAGGAAATGGGCTGCGAACTTTTGGAACGCACCAGCAAAGGGGTGCGCCCCACACAGACCGGGCGGCAAATGTATTACTATGCCCAGTCCATTTTGGATAAATTTCAGATGCTGGAGCGGCTGCGGGACACGCAGGACGCCAGGCTGGTCAGTCGGCTGCATGTGGCGGTGGCGCTGCTCTTTTTAAAAGATGAACTTTTGCTGCATGTTTACGAGCACATGGCAGCGCAGGATACCGAGCTGTGCTTTTACGAAACCACGCTGGAGCCTGCCCTGGAAAAGGTAGCTGCTTTGGATGCCGAAATCGGCCTGGCAGTGGTGAACGACACGCAGCTGCCGGTGTTTTTAAAGATGGCTGCCGGCAAAAATGTGTACGTGACGCCGCTGGATGATCCCCGTCCGATGTATGTTCATGTGAGACGGGACCATCCTTTGGCAAAGGCGGACGGCTTGGAATGCCGCCGATTGTTTGAGTACCCGCGTGTTCTTCTGCCGGGGGATTTTTTCAGCCATCTGAACCAGACGCTGTTGGATGATCTCCGGCGCCCCAGCGAATGGCCGCGGCGGACCATCACGGTCAACAGCTATCACTCGGTGCTGCGTATGCTGCGCAGTACCAACGGATACATTGTGGGCAATGCGTGGCAGCGGGAGGAACTGCAGTGCTCCCAAATTTGCAGCGTACCGCTGACAGATGCTCCGGTGCAGATGAATTTGCTGCTTCTTCACCGGGACAGAGAAGAGCTGTCTCAGCCGGCCCGCTCCTTTTTGAAACAATTTGCAGAAGATTTAAATTTAAAAAAAGCCATATCAATTTTGATATGGCTACTTATAAAGAAACAGGTATTTTTCAATATTTTGGACATGTGATATGATAACCATTGCTGAAAACAATACAAAAAAAGTAGACGAAAAGGGGATCGGATCATGTTCAAAAAGACAACCTGGCTTTCTCTGGCAACGGCAGCAGCAGTTGTGGTGACCTCTGCGGGCACGTTTGCCGTGTACGACAAAACCACCGCAACGGCAAGTACGACGGCAGTGACCCTGCGCAAACCCGTCACGGTAGAGACCAGCAACTTCACCATGAACAGCGACAGCGGCACGCTGGATGCATATCCTTCCGCTTCGGGTGATGTGACGTTCACGGTGGAGAATGAGGGAGATCTGGCAACGCAGTTGGATTTGGAAATTGCGGTAAAAGGAGATTCGGGCCCGAGCACATCTGATTTTACCTTTGAGGTTACGCAGAGCGGCGGAGGCAGCGTGAGCGGTTCCGGTACCAGCTTCACGGATACGGCCATTGAAGGAACCAACACATACACCATCAAGGCCACGGTCAACAGTGACAATGTGGCGGACAAGGTGTCCGCCGATACACCGATTCAATTTGACGTGACGGCAACCTTGAGCTGATTGAAAGAAACGGGGCGCAGTGGAAGAAATGGCTGAGCGAATTAGGGCCGCAGTCTTTTGGCTGCTCATGGGGGTGCTTGCCCTGTGTATTGGCACCTACCTGTTGTTTCCCCAGCAGGTGGGGCGTCTGCTGCCTTTCCGCTGCTATGTGGTGCTGTCCCAAAGCATGGAGCCTACCATTCCCACGTTTTCGCTGGTCCTTGTGCGTCAGGTTTCACCGGATGCTTCTCTGACATTGGAGCCCGAGCAAATCATCACCTTCCGCGCGAACCGGTTTGGGGAACAAATTACTGAAACGCATCGCTTCAGCCACACAGAATGGGATGGGGAGCTGGGGCAGCTGCTCTACCGAACGCACCCGGAACACACGACCGATTTGGACGGATATAAAACTGTTCGTTCGGACATTTTGGGAACGTATGTAACGCACATTCCCTTTTTGGGAAAAGTGGTTCTGTTTTTGAAAAGTCCCTGGGCGCTGGTTCTGTTGGGAGAAGAAGTGGTGATTTTCCTGGTCAATCGTCTGGTGCGGGCGCGTTGGGAAGAGCAGGAAGCTGCACCTGTCTGATATCATCAAAAAACCGGGTCCCTGTATTGGGACCCGGTTTTGTTAAACTCTGCGGACGGAAGATGCCACGGCGTAGACCAATGTGACAGCCATCGTGCCGCCCACCAGCCAAAGGAGCCAGCTGGTTTTCCATCGGACTTCCGCAGCCAAAAGAAGAAAAATCAGGCAAAGCAATGCAAACACGATGGCGGACTGGCGGTAATGAGGGGCTTTGTCCATATGTTTGCGTTCCTGTTCGGAAGCGAACAGCCAGGCATTGTTCCACAAAAAGCCCTTTTGCTGAAAATGGCGAATGCTGAGCACAAGACATCTCGCGGCAAAAGCCAGCAGTACGAACTGCGTCCCGGTTTCGGCCATAAACTCACCCCCGTTTTCAGCTTGAGTATAGGCGTGACCGGAGGCGTTGTCAATGAATTTTCGGTTTTATGCAATACTTGCCTCTTCTTTTTCGTTTTTATAAACGAGAGGGGTTGAGAGGTATGAGAAAGTGGATTGCGCTTCTCTGTGCTGTTCTGCTTTTGATTGGATGCAGCGCGGCAGAATTTGCATCCTCAGCGGCCGCGCCCTCCCAGGCGGCATCTCAGTCGGCCTCTATACCGGACTGGATGCAGGAGGATTACCAGCCTACCGGAAAATATGATTTTCAGGTGCCTGAGGGAACCATTGTGGAGTACATCATGGCGGTGCCGGATTTTCTGAATGCAGAGCAGCAGGCGCGATACGTGGCGGCGATGGAGGCTTATCGCGCGTTCACAGTGGAGCCGGGTTTCTCGTCCGATGACACGGATGTCTGGGAGACCGGGTTGCCATATCAATATGTGCGAGAAAAGGCATTTGAAGATTCCGCCGATCTCGCAGATTATCTGCGTTCGCTGTTCGACTTCGAACTGTTCAAAAAGCTGCATCAGGCTTATGCACCGGTGGAAAGTCAGTCCATTGCGCCGGGGTCTGCGCCGCTGGTGGGACAGTCGCTGTATGCGGACTTTGAAGGAAAGCTTTATGTGCTGCAGGTCGGGCAGGGAAATGGGAAGCAATGCCCGTATCCCGCCTCCTTTGAGCTGATTTCCCGGACAGAACAGGAAATCGTGTTTGAAACCTGTTATGAAAGCGGCGCGGCCTGCACGCTTCGCATGACCCTCACAGACCGAGGCTGGCTGTTTTCCGCTTTTTCCACGCCGTATGATGGCCAGTTGAGCGCGTTTTGGTGAAGCCTGACTGAAAGTTTCAATAAAAAAGGTCCGCACAGGGATCCCTGTGCGGACCTTTTTTAAATCTGTTCTCAGAAGAACAGGCTTTCGCGTCCCCAGCAATTCATTGCGTTGTCAGACAGATGGTATTTTGCAAATTCACGAATCATCTTAAACATAACAATAACCTCTTTTCTCATTCTTTCCCAACATGGCCGCCTGCTTGTGGCCATGCCGCAAGCAACTCTCTTGCGGTGTTCCTATTATATTCGTTATGTTGCACAATGTAAAGCTAAATTATTCGTGAAAATGCACAAAGATTTCGCGGCACATATTGGAGTGCATAGGGTTATTCATGTAATTCCAAGGGAAGGCCATCTGGGTCAAAGAAAAATGTCATTGGTTTTCCGGTAAATTCGTCAAAGCGCACAGGCTCGCAATGGATCCCTTGGGTGTTCAATTCCGCAATTGTGGCGAAGATATCTTCAACATGAAATGCCAGATGACGCAGTCCGCATGCCTCAGGGCGAGTGAGACGGCGTGGAGCATTTGGTTGTGCGAAAATTTCCAATTCTATGGAATCGGGACCTTCGCCCAAGCGCAGATCCAATTTCCAATCGCCCCGTGCGGGGCGAAAGTTTTCGCGGATTACAGAAAATCCTAGCTTCTTAACATAAAATTCTTTGGCTGCCGCATAGTCGGACACGATGATAGCTATATGATGAATTTGTTGCAGCTGCATGGGTACATTCTCCTTTCCGGGCGACACTGATCGAATAAAAAATACAACGAGTGCGTATGTACAGTGAGCATTCCGGCAAGTGTAAGCAAACGTGCCGTTTCAGTTGTTTTAGTCAATCCGCACCATTCTTCATTTGTGTACCGGTTCCTGTCTAAATATAACATATACATAAAATATCGCAAGGCCCTTGTAAGGGATGGCAAGTCGCTTGCATACGAAAGCCGGCTTCGGGATCTTGGCGGGGCACCGGCAGACGCTGTACAAGAAATGGAAGGTGTGTTAAGAAGTAGGAAAGTCTTGACATATATAGATTATCTATGTATAATACAAATATAGATAATCTATATATTGGAGGCGAAAAAATGCAGCAGAAAAATCTGGTTCCCGGATCCACACAAATGCTGCTTCTGCGGCTTTTGCAGGAGAGCGATATGTATGGCTATCAGATGATCGAGGAACTTGGCAACCGTTCCAACGACACGTTCTTGTTGAAAGCCGGAACGCTGTATCCCATTTTGCACACGCTGGAGCAGGAAGGGAAGATCGAAAGTTACGAAGCCGCAGGCACGGCGGGAAAACCGCGAAAATATTACCACCTGACGCAGGTGGGCCGGCAGGCTTTGGATGTACAGCAAAAGGAATGGGACCGGGTCAGTACTGCCATTAACCGCGTGCTGCACCCGGCACAGCTGCAAAGGGGGAATGGCTGATGCTGCCCGCACAATTGGAACAATGGCTGGACCGGGCCGTTGCGCAGCTGCGCTGCCGTGCGGCGGTACAGCCCGTCAAAGCAGAACTGAAAGCACATCTGGAGGATCAGTACGAGGCATTTTTGGCCGAGGAGGATTCGCCCGAACAGGCAGCGCGCAAGACCGTGGAAAGTATGGGGGACGCGGTGCTGGTAGGCGGCAGGCTGGACGAAGTTCACCGCCCCCGTTCCGCCTGGGGGCCGTTTCTTTGGGTGGCAATGCTGTTTGTGCTGGGGACGGCGCTGCGTGTTTTTGGCGAGCTTCGCCTGGGGCCGGACGGGTCCGGAGAAGTGGTGTCTCTGCTTGTGCGGGGCTGTGTACCGGTTGCCGTGCTGGCCGTGGTATATTTTGGAACGGACCTTGTGGCACGGATGCGCCATACCTGGCTGATTTATGGCGGCGCTCTGGCACTGGTGCTGGGCACCGCGCTTTGTACGCCCACAATCAATGGAGCCCGAATTTACGCACGGCCGCTGTGCGGTTTTCTGGTGTTGGGTTACGCAGCGGTTTTGTACCGGCAGCGGGGCAAGAGACTGGCCGGTCTGCTTTTGAGCGGTGTGGCCATTGTGCCGCTGCTGCTGGCAGCGCTCTATTTGCCTGCACTGTCGCAGGCCATCTGCATTCTGTTGACCGGACTGGTGCTTTGCCTGTATTGCGGATGGCGCGATTGGTTTGGATGGGGGCGCGGCAGAAGCATGGGCCTGACAGCTGCTGTGGCGGTGGGCCTTCCCGCGATCGGATGCCTGTCCAACCCGCATCTGGTGGAGCGAATGCTGGAAAGAGGCAATCCCTTTTCCGACCCCGCGGGCGGCGGCTGGCTGGACCTGCTGCGGCTGACCATCTGGCAGGGGAAATCGCCCTTGCAGCCGCTGACTTCTGAATGGGCGGACCGCGTACCGGAAAATCTTTTTCAGGGGCTCACGGAGGAGTCTCTGTTTCGTCTGCTGGGCTCCGACGATCCATTGACCTGGAGTGCTCATGCGTTGGGCAGACCGGCTGCGCTGGTGCTGTTGGGGGCGCTTATCGTCTGTCTGGTCCTTCTGTGGCGCTCGGTTTTGCGCGTGCGAAGCGCGGCAGGGCGGATGCTGGCACTGGCGGCGGTCGCCTTTTTGACCGCACAGCTTCTGCTGGAACCCTTGAACCTGTCGGTTCCCTTTCTGAGCGGCGGCGTGTGGAGCGGCAGCGTTCAGGCGGTGCTGGCAGGAGTCATCCTCTCGGCTTTTCGCCTGGACCCGGCCAAAGGCGGGCAGGAACCTGCCGCGGCACGCGGTTGGCTGCACCGTGACGGCAAAGGCTGGCAGATTCGTTTGAGTTAAAAAGGTCCTCCCCGGCAGGGGAGGACCTTTTTTATGCGTATTTTCTTCCGGCCCAGAAAAGCGGTATGAACAGTGAAGAGAGGTAGATCAATAAAATGACCAGGCACAGCGTGGGAAGATACTGTGGAAACAGCTTACAGATTGCCCCGTATACCAGTGGATAGGAAAGCGGTGTGACCACGCCCCAGATGCGTCCGGCACGCAAAATAGAAGGCCAGTTTCGATTGTTGAAGCGCACGCCGGCAAGGTGCAACCGCAAAATGCCCGCGCTTACAAAGCCAATGGCATTTTGATCGTAATAAGCGGGCAGCCGGGTATAGCGCGTCAGCCAGAACCAGCCGCCGAAGAACAGAGAAAGCCCTTCCAGATTCCAGAAAATCTCCAGAACCAGATATTCACGCAAACCGAGAAAAAGCAGCAGGGAAATTTCCGCCGCGGCGAGCGCCGCGCAAAGCAAATAAAGGAAAAGCCGCCGGCTTCTGCCGGCCAGATCTTTTTGTTTTTCCCCGTCGGCAAGGGCCAGAGACCCCGTCACCAGCTTTTCCACTTCGCCCATGGACATCGACTGATCCCGAGGCTGATCCCGGGCCTGCAGCAGTTCAGTCACGGTCACTTCCAGGACCTCCGCCAGCGGCGTCAGCAGTTCAATGTCCGGCAGGCTGAGGCCGCGCTCCCATTTGCTGACGGCTTTGTCCGATACAAATAAACGCTGTGCCAATTGTTTCTGTGTCAGATTCTGTGCTTTCCGCTTTTGCGCCAGAAAACGCCCGAATTCCTCGCGATTGATTTGATTCATCGTTGTCACTCCCTGATCATATCATACAGGAATGGCCCTTGCAGAACAACCGACTGGCAGTAGAATTGTGCCTGAAAGGAAATTTTCGGGCGGTGAATGGATTTTTCTTCGCCAATCGTATTGAAAATGAAGTACAATCAAAGGAGAGAGAAAAATGCGAAAAAGAGGATTGGCGCTTGCGGCGGCATTGGTGCTGACCGTTGGTATGGGAGTGACTACTGCGTTCGCAGCGGCACCGGCCCGAAATGCTCTGGATGAGAACAGAGATGAAATTTGCGACTATGCCGGTGAAAGGATCTGTGTGTGCGAACGGCAGAATGCGGACGATGCCTGCTGTGAGATGCAGAACAGATTTGGCAGGAGAGGCGGCTGGGGCCGGGTACGCTGAGCATGAAGAGGAGTCGGTATGCGGAACGAGGAAGAGGTAAACAGAGTGCTGGACCGGTATGCGGATATGGTGCGGCGGCTGTGCGTCCTGCATTTGAAAGGGCGTGCGGATACGGAAGATATTTTTCAAATCGTCTTTTTGAAGTATCTTCTGCATTCGGCGGATTTTGAGAGCGAGGAACACGAAAAGGCGTGGTTTATCCGCGTGACCATCAATGCGTGCAAAGATTTGCTTCGCAGCTTTTTTCGCAGCCGGACGGTGCCTTTGGACCTGCTGCAAGAGCAGCCGGGCCTGGACCGGGAAGACGGGCGAGATGTGCTGGAGGCTGTGCTGACATTGCCGGAAAAATATCGTCAGGTGGTGTATCTGCATTATTACGAAGGATACACCGCTCCGCAGATCGCCGCGCTTTTGGGCAGAAATGTAAATACTGTTTACACACTGCTCACCCGCGCCAGAAAAATGCTCAGAGATACCTTGGGGGAAGACGCTGATGAAGAGTGAGATCAAACAGGCCTTTGACGCTGTCCGTGCAGAGCAGGAACTGAAGGAACAAACACGTTCGTTTCTGATGAAAAAAATCAGACGGCGTCATCTGCGTCCCGCAGTGGCGGCAGTGATTTGCGCATTGTCGATGCTGGTGGTGCTGGGCGGCGGCATGCTCTATCGTTCGCCGGTCGCTGTCATCAGTGTGGATGTGAACCCTTCTTTGGAATTGAGTGTGAACCGTTTCGACCGGGTGGTGTCTGTAGAGGGCCGCAATGCCGACGGCGAAATTTTGGCCGGCGCGATAGAACTGCGCTCTTTGAACTATACACAGGCTGTGGAACGCCTTTTGAACAGCGAGGCGATGCAAGGTTATCGGAATGAGGATGCAGGGCTTTCCATTGGCGTCATCGGCGGAGATCAGGCACGATGCAGCGAAATGATGGCGCAGCTGGAACGCTGTGCCGAAGGATGGAATGCCCATTGTTATACCGCCGGAACACAAGAGCTGGAACAGGCACACGAGTTGGGCCTTTCCTGCGGAAAATATCGTGCGTTTCGGCAGCTGCAGGCCCTGGAAGCGGACGTCACGCCGGAGCAGGTTCAGTCCATGACCATGCGCGAGATCCGGGAACGCATTGCGGAACTGGGCGGGCAGGCCGTTTCCGGAGAAGGGCATCGCCACGGGAAGGAGAACAAAGGCGGGAATTGAAATTTCCCGCCCTTTCTTTTAAGAAAACTCCAAAGCGGAAAACTTGACTTTGCGGCAAAGGCTGTTTATAATTACTTAGGAAACTAATGAACGGGTGGTGGAGGTATATGCGATCTTTGTCACGTTCGGCTGCGCGGTATGTCAGCAAACTTTCCAACAAGATCCGGCGGCGGATCGACGCACTTTCTTCCAAGCGCGAATTGAGCGGGGCGCAAGGCAAGGCGCTGCATTTTATCCTGACCCAGACAGGGGATGTATTCCAAAAGGATATTGAGGAAGAATACGGGCTGCGGCCGCCGACCGCCAGTGAACTTTTAAAGAAGATGGAACGCAACGGGCTGATTCGGCGGGAGAGCTTGCCGGAGGATGCCCGCATGAAACGGATTCTTGTCTGTGAGAAGGCGCTGTGTTACAAAGAGTCGGTCATCACGGATTTGACGGAGCTGGAAGAAGAACTGCTGCGCGGCGTTTCCGAGGAAGATTTGGAAGTGTTTTTCCGTGTCATGGAGCAGATGATGAAGAACATCTCGTAAGAGATGTTTTAGAGTGATACTTAGGAAACTAATGAATGAAAAATCCGTTCAGTCAGGAGGAAACGATGAGTACAAAAGAAGATTTTCAAAAGGGAAAGTTGTTTGGGTTGATTCTGCGCTTTTCCATTCCGGCAGCGCTTTCGCTTTTGATTACAGCGGTTTACAATATTGTGGACCGGATTTTTGTGGGAAATTTTAACGGAACATCGGCGCTGGCCGGTTTGTCGGTCTGTTTTCCGCTGTCCTTTATGATGATGGCTTTCGCCCTGACGTGCAGTGCCGGCGGTGCGTCGCTGTTCAGTCTGTTTGCGGGGCAGGGAGAACAGGAAAAAATGGATCGTTCGTTCGGCAATGCACTGGTATTGGTCATTGTCAGCGAACTGTGCCTGTCCGTTCTTCTTCTGGCCTTTGCGCAGCCGTTTCTGAAGATTTTCGGCGTTACGCAAACCGCATATCCCTATGCATTGGCCTATTATCGTATCGTAGCTTTGGGCTGCCTTTTTCAAGGGTTGACACAGGTGTTTTGCGACTTTGTGCGAGTTTCAGGCAGGCCCGTGTGGGGGATGCTGGTCACCAGCGTAGGCGCAGTGACCAATTTGGTGCTGGATGCGGTGTTCGTAGCAGGTTTGCGGCTGGGTGTGGAGGGCGCGGCCTGGGCAACGGTCATCGGACAGTTTTGTTCTGCGCTGTTCGGGGCATGCCTGGCCTTTCGCGGCGGTGTGAAAGTGCGCGTTCACAAGGATATTTTCCGCCTGGACCGGGGACTTTGGCCCAAAATCGTTTCCTGCGGATTTGCTTTCTGGGTAGCGCAAATGGCCATGGGGTTCATTGCGTTGATTTATAACGGCCAGTTGGGGAAATATGGCGGCGACGCGGCGATCAGTGTATACGCAGTGGTGTCCAGCATGATGACCTTTGTCATTATGCCTGCCAGCGGAATCAGCCAGGGCATTCAGCCCATTGTGGGAAACAACTTCGGCGCTGGCAACTACCAAAGAGTGATGGAAACGTTGGCAAAGGCCACCATCCTTTCCGTGGGGGTCACCTGCCTGATCTGGCTGGTCACCCTTGTTTTTCCGCAGCAGATTCTGTTGGCGTTCGGCGCCACGGAGGAGATGCTTGCAATCGGCGTGCCCGGCCTTCGCATCAACTTCTGCATTACACCGGTACTGGGATTTGTGATGCTGGCGACTACTTTCTTTCAGTCGGTGGGCAAGCCGATGCCGTCCATTTTGATCACCGTGCTGCGTCAAATTGTTTTTCTGGTTCCGCTGCTGTACCTTTTTCCGCTGCTCTGCGGGACCAACGGCATCTTTTGGGCGCAGCCTGTCAGCGACTTTTTGGCGTTGCTGCTGTCGCTGTGGCTGGTGCTTCGGGAAAACCGTCTGTTGAAGGCAAAGCAATAAAAAGAGAGGCACCCCGAAGGTGCCTCTCTTTTTATGAAAGAAACCGACTTTTCCGAACGGAGAAAATGCCATTTGCCAGAAGAATGGCCAAAAAACCGCTCATGCCTCCGGTGGCGACCTGTGGAAGACCGAAAATTTGATGCTGTGCCAGAACCCAGGAAGCGTACAGCGCAGCCGCCCATGCCAGCAGAGAGAGCGCGATGGTCAGCCATCCGCGCCATCGAAATTCACGGCAGATGCGGGCCCTTTCTGCTGTTGAAAGCTGAGAAAGTGCTCCGGCAATTTCTTCTCCGCGGGCATCCTCCAGCCCCAGCAGAACAAGCACGCTGCAGTCCAGCACCAGCGCCAGCTGCTCCAGCAGTGCGATATCCGGATAATTGAGGCCGCGCTCCCATTTGCTGACGGCTTTGTCCGTGACGTGCAGAGCTACCGCCAGTTCCCGCTGCGTCAAACCTTTCTGTTTGCGAAGCTGTGCGATTTTTCGGCCTGTGTATTCCGCATTCATGTCCATCCCTCCTGTGCTCAGTATGCCATATGTGCGCCCGAAAGTCACTCGACAAAAAGTAGAAATCCCGTTTTTGCAAGAAAAAGGGCTTTGAAGACTTGCTTCAAAGCCCCGGAACAACGTCCTTTATTTTTGATTCTGAGATTTCCAATAAGAATCAGCCGACTTGGAACCTTTTTGGTAATGCGCTGCAAAATTGCCAAGCGTCTGCGTCGGTTCCCCTCTCTTGGCGGCAGCCACCATATCGTCGGTGATCTTGGGCAGCTGGCCGGTGCGCGCCACCGTTTGGAACCGGTTCTGGCTCTTGGCGGCAGCTACCATATCATCGGTGATCTTGGGCAGCTGGCCGGTGCGCGCCGCCGTTTGAAACTGGTTCTGGCTCTTGGCGGCAGCCACCATATCATCGGTGATCTTGGGCAGCTGACCGGTGCGTGCCGCGGTCTGAAAACGCGCTTTGTTCTGCGCGGCGATCATCTCATCGGTGATCTTCGGAATCTGTGTGGTGCGCGCAGGCTTGGAAGATGCAGGCCAGGCGATGGGGGCGCGCTCTACGTGCTCTGCAGGTGCGGCCGCCTCCGCACGCGGTGCGGAAGCCTCTGTGCGAGGAGCGCTCCAGGCCTGCCCCCACGTGGAAGCGGATTCCTTCACGGGCTGAGCCGCCGCGGGAACAGCTGCGGGCTTCGGTTCCGCAGGAACCTGTGCGACGGGGGTGGCCGGTGCGGCCGCCTGAACCGGAACAACGGGCTGCGGGGCCGGCGCTGTGGACTGTGCCAGCCGCTGCGCCTCTGCCTGACGGGCCAGCGCTGCAAGGCGCGCCTCTTCCTGTGCGATCATCTCATTGGTAATGCGGGGCAGCTGACCGGTGCGCGCGGCATCTGCCAGGCGGATTTGCTCTGCGCGGCGGGCCTGCTGTTGCTCGTGTGCACGCTGAAGAAGTTCCTCTTCGCGTGCCGAATGCTGTGGAGAGGGCTGCGCGGCCTGTGCAGCGCTGGCCTGCTCCTGCACTTGCTGCTGAAGCCGGGCCTGTTCGGCCAGACGGCGCGCCTGCTCCTGCGCAATGCGTGCGTCTTCCATCGCCTTGACACGGGCAGTTTGAGCAGCCTTGTACTGCTGATCCACTGCCTTGAAGTTGATGGGCTGCCAGTGATGCTGTTCCACAGGCTCCTGTTCCTGCTTTTCGGGCATCGGCGTATGTACTGCAGCCTGCACGGGCTTGGGTGCCGCCATAACCGGGACAACAGGCTGCTCCGGCTGCACTACGGGTGCAGGTGCGGGAGCCGGTGTTTCCTCAACGGGCAGCGGCTCGTCCAATGTCTGCAGGGGCTGAAGTTCAGGCTCCGGCTGCTGCGGCGCATCAGAGGCCGGCTGCGGCAGCTCTGCCTCTTTTTTTACCAGTTTTGACAGGGTGCGGATCTCCTGGATTTTGCACACCAGAAGACCGATGATCGCAATGCCAAGACCAACGGTACACGCGAGCATCAGCCAGCGGATCGTGGAAGAAAACACCTCGCTTGTGAGCAAAAGCCAGATACACAGCGCAAGGCCGCAGCACATGACAAGCACCGTGGCGATGGTTGCCAGCACCTTTCTTCTCAGTTCGCGTTTTGCCATAGATTCATTCCCCACTCTTTGTTGAAAGTCGTGGCACAAAAATTATTTGGTGCCGAAAATGCGGTCGCCCGCGTCGCCCAGGCCCGGTACGATGTAGCCGTTCTCATTCAGGCGCTCGTCCAGCGCAGCCATGTAGATGTCCACGTCGGGATGGAGTTCCTGCAGGCGTTTCAGGCCTTCGGGTGCGCCGATAATGCCGATGAACTTGATGTTCTTCACGCCGCGCTTTTTGATTTGAGTGATGGCGTCACAGGCAGAGCCGCCGGTGGCCAGCATGGGGTCCAGAACGATGACTTCGCGCTCGGCAATGTCTGCGGGCAGCTTGCAGTAGTACTCCACAGGCTCCAGCGTCTCCTCGTTGCGGTACATGCCGATGTGGCCGACTTTTGCAGCGGGGATCAGGGCCAGCATGCCGTCCACCATGCCGAGGCCGGCGCGCAGAATGGGAACCAGCGCAACCTTGCGGCCGGACAGCATGTGCGTTTTGGCCACGGCGATGGGCGTCTCGATCTCTACCTCTTCGGTGGGAAGGTCACGGGTGGCCTCATAGCAAAGAAGCATGGCCAGCTCGCTGACGAGCTCCTTGAATTCTTTGGTGCCGGTGTTTTTGTTGCGAAGCAGGCTCACTTTGTGCTGTACCAGGGGGTGATCCATGATGACGGTCTTGCTCATGTTTGTCAGACTCCTTTGTTTTTTTATTGATATCGTTCAGCGGTTCTCGATCTCAGTGATTTTGGCGATGCGCCGGGCATGGCGTCCGCCCTCAAATTCGGTGTTCAGGAATACATCCACCAGCTCGCACGCGAGACCGGCGCCCACAACGCGTCCGCCCATGCACAGCACGTTGGCATCGTTGTGCATACGGGTGTACTTGGCGCTGAACGTGTCGCTGCAGCAGCAGGCGCGAATGCCTTTTACCTTGTTGGCAGCAATGCTGATGCCGACGCCCGTTCCGCAGAACAGAAGGGCTTTTTCGCATTCACCCTTGACAACGGCCTCGCAGGGGGGAACAGCCATGTCGGGATAGTCCACGGACTCTTCACTGTATGTACCAAAGTCCTGATAGGCCACGCCCAGCGCGTCCAAATGCTGTTTTACGGCTTCCTTCAATGCCCAGCCGCCGTGATCGGCGCCGAGTGCGATCGGTTTGTTCATATGAGATCCTTCCTCTCTATTATTGTGTGGACGTGCGTTTTGCACGTTCGCGTTCTGCCTGACTGAGACGATGATATTCCGGAACAAGCTCGGCCGGAGAAACCGGCGTGCCTGCCGCCAGTGCGGCACGGCATACACAGCCCGCCCGGCAAAGCCGGTACTCCGCGGGCCAAAGCTGAAGGTCCGGCCTGCGTTCGTGCCATGCGTCCCATACAATTTGTGCGCCGTCGCCAAAGCACCAGACCGGCCCGGGCAGCGACATCATCAGTTCTTCCAGCTGTGCAGCCGGTGCGCTGGCGTCCTCGCAGAGCCGGGTGACGGTGCCGTCTGCCACGGAAAAAGCAGCGTAGTATACCTCGCCGCGGCGCGCGTCCAGTGCACAGAGGGCGGTGCCGTTTGTACAAAGCCCCCAGGCCAGTGCTTCCAATGTGGAAACGCCCACACAAGGAGTTTGCCGGGGCATGGCCAATCCTTTTACGGCTGCCAGCCCGATGCGAAGCCCTGTGAAGCTGCCGGGCCCATGGGTCACGGCAAACAGATCCACATCCCGCACATGCAGTTTGGCGGCGCGCAAAGCGTCATCACAAAGGGCTACAAGACTTTCGCTGTGGGTCAGCCCGGCGGCCAGATAATTTTCGTACACCAGGACGCCGTCCCGCACAATGGCGGTGCTGGCGGTTTTACCGGTGGAGTCCACCCCCAGAACGATCATAGCTGCGCCCCCTCGATGGTGATGCGGCGGCTGGTGTCGCCGGTGGAAACAATGTCAATGCGAATGGCCCGCTGTTCCGCCAGAAGAGAAGCGGCGTTCTCGCTCCATTCTGCCGCGACCACGGCGCCCTCGTCCAGATAATCAAAGAACCCGGCCGTTTCCAGATCGGCCAGTGTAGAAATGCGGTACAAATCAAAATGTGCCATGGGCTGCGGCCCGCGGTAATAGTTCACAATGGCAAAGGTGGGGCTCTGCACGTCGTCGGTGCAGCCCAGCCCGGCGGCAATGCCTTCGCAGAATGCGGTCTTGCCGGCACCCAGTCCGCCTGTGAACAGAATCAGATCGCCGGGGTGAAGCGTTTGTGCCAAACGGCGGCCCAGTGCCACGGTCTCCGCCTTGCTGTTTGTCTCAAATACCGCCATAGTTCACCTCTGCGCTTGTACATATTTCAACCTATTATATAACAAAACAGGCCTTTTTGTAAAGTTGGAAAAGAAAGGGCGGCACACTGCCGGAGCTGTACAGCCCCGGCAGTGTGCCGCCGAGAGGGAAAAGAAACTGCGTAAGGGTCAGGTGTCTTTGGAGACGCCCAGTTCGAACAGGCTGGGAATGGCGCACAGCGCCGCGACACCCACCAGTGTGAAGACCGTGCGGCTGAGGAAAGAGGTGGCGCCGCCCAGCAGCCAGGCCACGGCATTGAAGCCGAACAGGCCGATCAGGCCCCAGTTGATGCCGCCGATAATGATCAGCACAATGCAGATTTTATAGAATACATTCATGACCGTTAACTTCCTTTCTCATGAAGGTTTCGATGCCCATAGTATTCCCGCCGTCTGCAGCTTTATACATCATCACACAGAAACGCCCCGGCCCAAAGGCCGGGGCGAAACAGGTTTTAGAGAAGGCCTGCCAGCTGGGGAAGACCCAGACTGACGATGGGGATGTAGGTCACCATCAGCAGACCGACCAGAATGGCTACATAATACCACAGCATGTACGGCATGACCTTGGACAGGGACGAGCGCCCCACCTTGATGGCAACAAACAGCGTGTTGCCAACCGGCGGCGTGATATTGCCGATGCACAGGTTGTACACCAGAATCAGACCGAACTGCACAGGATCCATGCCGAAGGTCTGCACCACCGGCAGGAACAGCGGGGTGAAGATCAGAATGGCCGGGGTGACGTCCATAAACGTTCCGGCAATCAGCAGGATCACGTTCATGATCAGCAGGATGATGACGGGGTTGTCCGTGAGGCCCAGCAGCGCGTCGGAAATCGCCTGCGGAATCTGCGTGAAGGCCATGACCCAGCCCAGAATGTTGGACACGCCGATGAGGAATACGACCATGCCGCTCATTTTGGCGCTGGAGACCACAATGTTCCAGAAGGATTTCAGAGTGATGTTGCGGTAGCAGATGCCCAGGATCAGCGCGTAGACCACGGCGATGGCGGAACCCTCTGTAGCGGTGAAAATGCCGCCCACGATGCCGCCGATGACCACCACGATCAGAGACAGGGACGGGAGCGCACGCAGCGTGGCAATGCCCAGGTTCTTCCAGTCAAATTTGCCGGGTGTTCCCTTGTAGCCTTTTTTCTTGGCGATGATGATGGCGGCCACCATGCAGCACAGGGCCCAGATGATGCCGGGCACATAACCCGCCAGGAACAGCGCGGCCACAGAGGTGCCGCCCGCGGCCAGCGAGTAGGTGATCAGCGCATTGGACGGCGGGATCAGCAGACCGGAGGGAGCGGACGCGCCGTTGGTGGCTGCGCACAGTGCTTTGTCATAGCCCTGTTCTTCCTCGCCCTGTTCCACCATGCTGCCCACAGCCGCGGCTGCGGCGGACGCCGAACCGGAAATAGCGCCGAACAGCGCGTTGGCGCCTACGTTGGTGACCAGAAGTGCGCCGGGCAGCTTGCCCAGAATGGCCATTACAAAGTCAACCAACCGCTTGGCAATGCCGCCTTGGTTCATCAGGTTGCCGGCCAGAATGAAGAAGGGAATGGCGGTCAGGCTGAATTTGCTCATGCCGACGAAAATGCGCTGTGCGCCGGTGATCACCGAGACGTCCAGAGGCACTGTCTGCAGAATGGCGATCAGAGAGGAAATGCCGATGGAGTAAGAGATGGGCACGCCGGCAACCAGAAGGACAGCCAGCACGGCCACAATAATCAATAAGGATTGAATTGCCATTTGCTCACGCCTCCTCTTTCTTGGTGTCCGCAGTGGATTTGCAGATGTCGACGATGTTCAGCACCGTGTAGATCATGTTGAGCACGCCGCAAAGGGGGAGCACAACATAGAAGACGCCCACAGCCACGCCCAGGGAAGAAGTGGTCTGCCCCATGGCAAGCTGGGTGATCTGCACGCCACCGTACACAAGGATGATGAGGGAGAAGGCAAACGCGATCAGTTCGCCGAATACCTCAAAGACCTTGCGGGCACCGGCGGGCATACGGTCCACGACAATAGGGATATTCATATGTCCGCGCTCGCTGGTGACCAGAGAGGCGCCCAGCAGGCTGGCCCACGCAAACAGGTAGGAGACCAGCTCCTCGGACCAGGAAGAGGGGTTCTGCAGAATGTAGCGGGTAAAGACCTGCCAGCAGGTCAGTGCCACCATGGCAATGAAACTGATGCCGGCCAGTGCGTTCAAAAGTTTGGTCAGAGCATTTCTCAATGTGTTCATTTCACCAGCACCTCCTTAAGATTCCCCGGAGGGGTACTGTTCGTTGTACGCCTGAATGGCCTCGTAGATGGGCGCAAGGTCCGGATGTTCGGCCAGCATGGAATCGTGCATGGATGCACAGGCCTCCTGGAACGGCTTGGTGTCCGGATACAGGAACTCAACACCCTGTTCGTTCTGAGCGCGGTCCTTGGCCTCTTCCACGGCGCTGACCCACTCTTCGCGCTGCACCTGATTGACCAGGTCGAAGCCCTCTTCAAAAATGGCGCGCTCCTCTTCGCTCAGACCGTCCAGGAAGGCGATATTGCCGATCAGAATATCCGGGATCATCTGATGCATGTCGTAGGAGTAATATTTGCACACGTCACCGTGGCCGTTGTCCGTCAGCGCCAGCTCGTTGTTCTCGGCGCCGTCGATGATTTTGGACTGCAAAGCGGTATACACATCGCCGAAGCCCATGGGTGTGGCAGAGCCGCCCAGCAGACGCATCATTTCCACGTTGGTGGGAGACTGCTGTACGCGGATTTTCAACCCCTTCAGATCGGCCGGCGTCTCAATGGGCGTGTTGACCGTGTAGAAATTGCGGGTGCCGGCGTCCAGCCAGGTCACGGCCTCAAAGCCGGCCTGCTTGGTGGACTCAAAAATCGGGCCGGTGATGGACTCGTCGTCCATGGCCGCATGATATGCCTCGCTGCTGGAGAACAGATAGGGAAGGTTGAACAGTGTGTAGTTGTCGCTGAAGGTTTCCAGCAGAGAGTTGCTGGCTACGCAGAAGTTGATGGCGCCGGTCTGGGTCAGCTGCACCATTTCGTTCTGGGAGCCCAGCAGTTCGCTGGGGTAGACTTCTACATTATATTTGTCTCCCAGCTTGCTCTCGATAAACTCTTCAAAAGCCACCAGAGCAATGTGCGTGGGATGGTTGGTAGACTGGTTGTGTCCAATGCGAATGATCTGACGGTTGTCCTCTCCGGAGGCTCCGCAGGCCGCCAGCATTCCGAGCGATACGACCGCCGCCAGTGTCAGCGCGGCCGCGCGCAGAATCCGTTTCATAAGATTCCCCCTTCTTATAATTTCAATCATGTTGGTTGCCCCGGTCGGGGCGCGTGGTGATTGCATCGACCTCCTTTTTACAGACCGCCGCCCCGAAAGACGGCAGAACAGCAGCGCACGCCGCCAGGGGCCCGCGCGATACAGATAAAAAAACACCGGAAATCCAAAAGAATTTGCGGCTGCAAGGTATGGGTGAATTGTACAATGCTTTCCGGTTATTTTCAAGGGCAAAGATTGACGGAAAGAAGGAAATGCATGGAAAAACAGCGCATCTTCGACAAGCACGGTGAAAAATTTTTCTGCCATGCTGTGGAAGATGCGCTGTTCGAAAAGAATTTTACTCAGTTCTTCAACGCCTGAAGCGGCGCGGGAATGCGTCCGCCGCGATTTACGAACACATCCGGCCGGAAGGAGGAGATGTCCAGAATGGGGGCATAGCCCAAAAGCCCGCCGAAATCCAGCACATCGCCGCTTTTTTTGCCGATGGCCGGGATGACGCGCACCGCTGTGGTCTTGGTGTTGACCATTCCGATGGCTGCTTCGTCCGCAATCAAAGCGGACAGCACCGCCGCGGACGTTTCACCGGGGACTACGACCATGTCGATGCCCACGCTGCACACAGCGGTCATGGCTTCCAGCTTTTCAATGGAAAGGCTGCCGCGCTCCACTGCCTTGATCATGCCGTCGTCCTCGGATACGGGGATAAAGGCGCCGGACAGACCGCCCACGTGGTTGGAGGCCATCACGCCGCCTTTTTTCACCGCGTCGTTCAGCAGCGCCAGTGTGGCGGTGGTGCCGCAGCCGCCGCAGCTCTCCAGACCGATCTCTTCCAGAATATTGGCCACGCTGTCCCCGGGCGCGGGGGTGGGCGCCAGCGACAGGTCTACAATGCCGAACGGCACGCCCAGCCGCTGCGAGGCCAGGTTGCCCACCAGCTGGCCCATGCGGGTGATTTTGAATGCGGTGCGTTTGATCAGTTCCGCCACCTGATCCAGAGAAGCGTCCTTGGGCAGTTTGGCCAGCGCGGCGCGCACAGCGCCCGGGCCGGAGACGCCCACGTGGATGACGCAGTCCGGTTCGCCCACACCGTGGAACGCGCCCGCCATAAAGGGGTTGTCTTCCGGCGCGTTGCAGAAGACAACCAGCTTGGCGGCGCCCATGCACATGTTGTCCTTGGTCAGTTCGGCTGCCTGCCGGATCACGGGGCCCATCATCTTCACCGCATCCATGTTGATGCCGGTTTTGGTGGAACCGATGTTCACGCTGGAGCAGACGTATTCCGTTTGGGCCAGCGCCTGCGGAATGCTTTCGATCAGCCGTTTGTCCCCGGCGGAAAAGCCTTTGTGCACCAGAGCGGAATAACCGCCGATGAAGTTGACGCCCACGGCTTTGGCCGCGGCGTCCAGCGTCTGCGCGTACCAGACGGGGTCCGCGTCCGGAGCCGAGGCAAGCAGCATGGCGATGGGGGTCACCGAGATGCGCTTATTTACAATGGGCATGCCGTACGTGGCGGAAATTTCGTCCGCCGTTTTTACCAGATCCCGGGCGCAGGTGGTGATCTTGCGATAGATCTTCTCACAGGCTTTCCGCCCGTCCGGATCGGCGCAGTCCAAAAGGGAGATGCCCATGGTCACAGTGCGCACGTCCAGATTTTCGTCCGAGATCATCTGGATGGTTTCAAGAATGTCATTGGTGTCCAGCAATGTTGTCACTCCTTTTGGAAAATGGTTCAGATGTGGTGCATGGTCTCATACAGTTCCTGCCGGGTGCAGCGAACGTCCACGCCCATGGCCTGTCCGGTCTGGGCCATTTTCTCGGAAAAGGCGGTAAAATCCAGGGTCGCCTGGCTCATGTCAACCAGCATAATCATGGCAAAGGTGCCCCGCAGAATGCGCTGGGTGACTTCCTCTACGTTCACATTGGCTTCGGCGCAGGCGGTGCACACCTTTGCCAGAATGCCCACAGCGTCCTTGCCAACAACAGTGATCACAGCTTCCATATGATTCTCTCCTTCTGCTCGCACGCGAAATATAAACTTTAGTATAGCAGAAAAAACGCCGGATGGGTAGTGCGCGGCACGGCAGGACAAAAATTTTTCGGCCGGAAAATACGATTTACTTTCCCGCCTCTTTTGTTTATAATTGAGAAAATACGGTTGCATATTTGTGCGATTGCGAGGGAAGGAAGAGATTGTATATGGAACAGATCCTGAAAGTTTTGGAAACCAACGCCCGCACCAGCCTGGAAGAACTGGCGGCCATGACGGGCAAGACCGTGCAGGAAGTGGCGGCATATATGGATGAGTGCGAGGAAAAGCACATCATCAACGGTTATCGTACTCTGGTGGATTGGGAGCGCGCCGGCGTAGCCGATGTGCAGGCACTGATCGATCTGCGTGTCACGCCCCGGCGCGATTTCGGTTTTGACGAGATCGCCGCGCGGCTGGCGGATTTCTCGGAAGTGGACAGCGTTTTGCTGATGAGCGGCGGATACGATCTGTCTTTGACCATGCGCGGCAAAAGTTTCCAGGAGATCGCGCTGTTTGTGGCCCAGCGGCTGAGCCCTCTGGAGGGCGTGCTGTCCACGGCCACGCACTTTGTGCTGCGTACCTATAAGAAAGACGGGGTGCTGTACGGCAAAGACCCCATTGACGAACGGGAGTGCCAATAATGGAGTATGAGAAGCTGATTTCCCGTGCCGCGGCGGAAATGCGTCCGTCCGGCATTCGGAAATTTTTTGACATTGCGGCGGAGATGAAGGATTGCATCTCCCTGGGGGTGGGTGAGCCTGACTTCAAGACGCCCTGGGCCATTCGGCAGGCGGGCATTCAAAGTCTGGAAAAGGGACGCACCTGGTATACCTCCAACTCCGGCCTGAAAGAGCTGCGCCAGGAGATCTGCCGCTATCTGGAGCGCCGGTTCGATCTGCATTACACCGAAGATCAGACGCTGGTCACTGTGGGCGGGTCCGAAGCCATTGACATGTGCATCCGCGCGCTGGTGGAACCGGGGGACGAGGTCATCATTCCCGAACCCTGCTTTGTGTGCTATTATCCCATCACAACGCTGACCGGCGGCGTGGCCGTGCCTCTGGCGCTGAAAGCGGAAAACGGGTTTAAGCTGACCGCGGACGAACTGCGTGCCGCCATCACCCCCCGCACGAAACTGCTGATCCTGCCGTTCCCCTGCAATCCCACGGGCGCGGTGATGCGCAAAGAGGAGCTGGAGCCCATCGCGCAGGTGCTGCGGGAGACCAATGTGCTGGTGCTGTCCGATGAAATTTACGCCGAGCTGACCTACGGCCATACCCGGCACGTCAGCATCGCCAGCCTGCCCGGCATGGCCGAGCGGACCATTGTGGTCAACGGCTTTTCCAAGGCGCATGCCATGACCGGCTGGCGCTTGGGCTATGCCTGCGGGCCCAAGCCCATCATCAAGGTGATGACGAAGATCCATCAGTCCTGCATCATGTGCGCCCCCACCACCAGCCAGTACGCGGCGGTGACGGCGCTGAAAAACTGCGATGCGGATATCGAGTCCATGCGCAAGGAATACGATCTGCGCCGGCGCTGGCTGGTCAATGCGCTGAACAATCTGGGCCTGACCTGCTTTGAACCCCAGGGCGCTTTCTATGTGTTCCCGTCCATCCAAAAGTCGGGGCTGCCCAGCGACGAGTTCTGCAAGCAGCTGCTGTACAGCAAGAAAGTGGCGGTGATCCCCGGCCCCGCGTTCGGCGATTCCGGCGAAGGCTTTGTGCGCATCAGCTATTCCTATTCGCTGGACCACCTGAAAAAAGCGGTGTCCCGCATGGAAGAATTTTTAAAGGAATTGGGAGTTTAATTTGGAGCATACTGTTTTCATTCGCAGGGTGCCCGGCTATGACGAAAAAGTGGACCGGGCAGTGGAAGAGCTGTTTGCCGCCAGTCCCCGGGCCGGGGCGCTGGGCCCGCAGACAAGGGCGCTCATCAAACCGAATCTTCTGGCAAAGCACCCGCCGGACCACGGCGTGACCACACACCCGGCCGTGGTGGCGGCCTGCATCCGCGCGCTGCAGCGGCGGGGTGTGGAGCACATTGTTGTGGCGGATTCGCCGGGCGGACTGTACAACCCGGGCATGATGCGCAGCATTTACCAGGTCAGCGGTCTGGCACAGGTGTGCCGGGAACTGGGCGTGCAGGCCTATGACGAATGCGCCTGGGCACAGCGGGAGGCACAGGGAAAGCTGGTTCGGCGTTTCGAGCTGCTGAACCCGGTGTTGGAGGCGGATTTTATCGTCAATGTGCCCAAGCTGAAAACCCATGTGATGACCGGGATGTCCTGCGCGGTGAAAAATTTGTTCGGCACGGTGCCCGGCCTGCAGAAGGCCGAATTTCACATGCGCTTTCCCGAAAAGGAATGCTTTGGGGACATGCTGGTGGACCTGTGCGAAACAGTGAAGCCTTCGCTCACGGTGGTGGACGGTGTGCTGGCCATGGAGGGCGACGGTCCCGCGGGGGGCGTGCCCCGGCAGCTGGGGCTGATTTTGGGCGGCGAGGACCCCTATGCCATCGATTTGACGGTCTGCGGCATGATGGGGCTGGACCCCATGGCCGTGCCGTATCTGAAGGCGGCCAGCGCCCGGGGCCTGTGCCCGCAGCGGGCGGATGCCGCCTGGCGGACAGGCGATGCCGAGGCCGCTGCGCCCATCCCGGAGTTTCGTTTGCCCAAGAGTTATACCAACATCAACTTTTCCAACCGTGCGCCCCGCGCCATCCGCTGGGCGGTGCCGGGTGTGGAAAAATGGATCGCACCCCGGCCGAAGATCGATGTGTCCCGCTGCATCGGCTGTGGAAAATGCGCTGAAATCTGCCCCGGCCACACCATTCGTGTGGAAAAGGGCAAGGCGCACATCGACCCGAAGGGCTGCATCCGCTGTTTCTGCTGCCACGAGATGTGCCCGGTCAAGGCCATCGAGGTCAAGCGGTTCCGCCTGTTCCAAATGTGACGGAGGTATTTTATGGATTCTGTGACGGTTCTTGCCCCTGCAAAACTGAATCTCACGCTGGATATCACGGGCATTGCGCCCAACGGCTATCACACGCTGGACATGCTGATGCAGACGGTCAACCTGTACGAGCGCGTCACATTGCGCAAAAGCCCGTATCTGCGCCTGCGTTTGCCCGGTTCCAATGTGCCTGCCAATGAGCACAACACCGCCATCAAAGCAGCGCTGGCTTTTTTTGACGCCACGGGCCTGCTGGCCGGCGTGGACATCACCGTGCGCAAAGCGGTGCCTGTGCGGGCGGGAATGGCCGGCGGCAGTGCTGATGCGGCTGCGGTGCTGGTGGGGCTCAACGCATTGTACGGTGCGGGAATGACCGTTCCGGAATTGTGCGAGATCGGCCTGAAAGTGGGAGCGGACGTGCCTTTTTCCATCCTGGGCGGCACGGCCCGTGTGCAGGGCATCGGCGACGTGCTCACCCCCATGCCGTCCTGCCCCCGGTGCTGGTTTACGGTCTGCATGCCCAAGGGCGGCATTTCCACGCCCCAGGCCTACGCCCGGTACGACGAGCTGGGCACCGATGTGCATCCGGACAATGACCTGGCACAGCGGGCGCTGGAGCAGGGGGATTTAAAGGCCTTGTGCGCCCAGATGTCCAACGCACTGGAATTTTCTTCCCAAAGCCCGGCCAACGGGCCCATTGAAGAGATCCTTCGGCGCAGCGGCGCGCTGGCGGCGCTGATGACCGGATCGGGCGCTGCGGTGTTCGGCGTGTTCCGGGACGAGAAAACCGCCCAGAGCGCGAAGGCGGAACTGCAGAAGCATTATCCCCGAAGCTGGGTGCTTCATCCGGTGCCCCGGGGAGCGCATGTGCTGCCTGCTCGGCCAGCCGGAAAAAAGAAATAAGCAAAGGCAGGGCTGCCGCGGCAGCCCTGCCTTTTTCAGTTTTCCACCGGAATTTGAATTTCGGTGAGATATTCTTCGGGCCGGGCGGTGGTCATGCTGTCCAGCACACAGAACTCATAGGCAGGCCCGGCCGGCTGAACGCCCTGCTGGGCCAGAAAATCCAGCAGAATCTCGTAGCTTTTGCCGGTGTCCGCGTAAGGGCCCCGATGGTAAATGCAGGCGTACTTTCCCGCGGGTTTCCAGAAGCAGTCCTCCCCGGGAACGCGCTCCAGAAGCGGCAAAAAGGCGTGCTCAAACCGCAGAAATTGCTTTTGCTGCAAATTTTCAGTGCAGACCGTGTCACCCAGCTGATAATAAGAACAGTATCCCTGCTGATTGGCCCGGCGCAGCAGACGTTTTAAAGCAAGATCCACTTCCAACAGGCCGAAGGGCTTTTTCACCGGTTCCAACGCCAGATATTGCCCTGCTTTTTCTTCCCAGAAGGGCTGGCCGGGCCGGGCGGGCAGCACCCGTTCCCATTCTTCCAGCTTGCGGGTCAGGCGGCGGTCTGCCATTTGAAGGCGCCGGATCTCTTTGCGCACCAGCTGCCGTTGGGTGCGCAGGGCGTCCAGTGCGGCCGGGGCGCTGCGGCGCTCCATGTGGCGGCGGATCTCCTTCAGTGAAAAGCCCATCTCACGCAGCATCAGCACAGTGTCCAGTTGCTCCAGCTGATCGGCGGTGTAATAGCGGTAGCCGTTTTCCGCGCCGGTCATACGCGGTTTGAACACGTCCATGTTGTCATAGTAGATGAGCATTTGTTTGGAAACACCGGCCATTTGAGCCATTTCTCCCACGGTGAAGCGCACGTCCAAAAAAATTCCTCCCTTGCTCTTGACAATATAGTTACTATATCCTTTATGCTGGAAAGCGTCAAGAAAAACGAGAGGAAGATTTACATGAAACGCTGGAGAGTGCCGCGCGGGGCGCTGGTCCATTACGGCCGGATGCTGCTGGGCGTGGCCATTTTGTCCTTTGGCTTGTTTCACATCCATGACCGAAGCAAAATCACAGAGGGCGGCGTCCTGGGCATGATGTTGTTTTTGCAGCATTGGACAGGGCTTTCGCCCAGCATTACGGGGCCTGTGATGGATGTGGCCTGTTATGCTCTGGGATACCGTTTTTTGGGAAAGGACTTTTTAAAGAACGCGCTGTTTTCCAGTTTCGGGTTTGCAGTGTGCTATCGCATCTGGGAATCCGTGGGCTATCAAATGCCCGACCTGTCAGCCTATCCGCTGGTTTCGGCGCTGGCAGGCGGCCTGTTCGTGGGGGTGGGCGTGGGCCTTGTGGTGCGCGAGGGCGGTGCGTCCGGCGGGGATGACGCGCTGGCCATGGTGCTGTCCCGCTTTTTGAAATGCCCCATTGAACGGGCCTATTTCGCCACGGACTTCACGGTGCTGATGCTTTCCCTGACGTACATTCCCTTCCAGAACATTTTGTATTCTCTGGTGACGGTAACACTTTCGTCCTTTGTCATCGGCCGCATGCAGAAACCGTGGTTTGCGGCGCGCGGGGTTTCGTCAAAAGAAAGTGCCGGGCAATCATAAAAAAGCGCGGGGCCGCTGTGCGGTCCCGCGCTTTTATT
>CALXIP010000047.1 GCA_944388395.1 uncultured Ruthenibacterium sp. | reverse complement strand
CTGGCTGGGATTTTACCTGTTCCTGTTGGCGGTGCTGGTGGTGCTGGCGCTTGCAGGCAGCTTTTTGTACGTTTATCTGTGCTGTGCCGTCGGGATGCAGTTCGGCGCCAACCGGCTGCTGGCCACGCTGGTGGTTTACTTCGGCCTGCCGGTGGTGCTGCAGATTGTCGCCTTGTTCGCCGTTTTGCTCGCCGGCGTGGCCCTGGCTGCCGCAGGAGTGTTCGAGACACTGGTCACGATGCCGCCCACCATTGTTTACGCGGCATTTTTGGGGATTCTTACCATTGTCACATTGTTGTGGGATGTGGTATGCTATGCTGTAACCAATCATCTTTTGGCAAAACGATTGAACCTTACCTGAAGAGAGGAGAGGCAAAAGTGGAAACACGGCAGTATGTATGCCCCAAATGTGGATGCACCAGTTACGAGAGCGATCAGTTTCAGGCGACAGGCGGAAACTTCGCGAAGCTGTTTGACATTCAGAACAAAAAGTTTTATACGGTTAGTTGTACGAATTGCGGATACACCGAATTGTATAAATCCATGAACGATGCGGGAATGGATGTGCTGGATTTCCTGATCGGCGGCTGATTTTCCCAAAAAGCACAAAGCCTCATGGCGGGCATGGAACCGCCGTGAGGTTTTTCTGCGTTTGGACGCTGAAATGAAACATTTTTGATACATTCAGCCGTTATGCTGTTGAAGAGAATGGAAAAGGAGCGACATGCGATGAACCGTATTTTGATTGTGGAGGATGAAGTGGCCATTGCCAGGCTGATTGAAATGAGCCTGATGCGCGCGGGATATCAGTGCGAGATGGTGCATGACGGTTTGCAGGCTGCGGACAAAATCGAACAAACGGACTACGATCTGGTGCTGTTGGACATTATGCTTCCGGGGCTGGATGGATATGAGCTGCTGGAGTATCTGCGCCCCATGGATACATCGGTGATTTTCATCACGGCCAAAGGAACGCTGGGTGACCGTGTAAAGGGCCTGAACCTGGGCGCAGATGACTACATTGTAAAACCGTTTGAGGTGGAGGAGCTGATCGCGCGTGTGGAAAGTGTTTTGCGCCGGGCCGGAAAGGGCGGCGCGAAACTGCAGGCCTTTGATGTCATCATGGATACGGTGGCCCGCTCAGTCAAACAGAACGGCCTGGGTGTGGCGCTGACACCCCGGGAATTCGATCTGCTGGAGCAGCTGATGCGCAACCGGGGCGCTGCTCTGTACCGCGACGTGCTGTTCAACCGCGTGTGGGGCGGTGAGATGGACAGCGATACCCGCACCCTGGATCTGCATATTCAGCGCCTGCGCAAGAAGCTGAACTGGCACAACCACATCAAAACGGTTTATAAGGTAGGGTACATGTTGGAAAAGGAGTAACTGCATGAAGTTTGCGCAAAAGCTCAGCTGTACCATCATTCTTCTGGTGGCGGCATCCTTCTCTGTGGGTGGATTTCTGTTGGTTTGGGGGAATTTCAACGATTCTCTGGACGAGGCGGAAGCCCAGGCGGAACGCTGGCACTTGATGCAGTGCTATGCCATGGAGAGTGAAGTTCTTACGCGGATGGCGCAGGGCACAGAGATCACCGACGAAAACATGCGCAGCTATATGGAATCTTTGCCGGCTTATGAAAGTGAAAGCCTGGCCACAATGAATTTTATTCGCCTGATGACTGATGAAAGCGAGGTGTATTCTGCTTTTACATCCGATACCTGGGCTGATTGGTTCCCTTTGCGCGGAGGCGATACGGCCTACGAACTTCGGCAGGCGGACGACCGCTGTTACCTTCTGCTGCAGAATCAGGTCAATACGCCGGTCAAAACATATTACATGCAGAGCGTTAACGATGTGACCAGCGTGTTTGACGCGCGCGATCAGCAGTTGTGGAGACTGTGGCAGATGGAAGCCGTTACGCTGGTACTGTGTGCGGGAGCGGCTGTGGTGTTGAGCAACCGTTTGACAAAGCCGTTGAAAACATTGAGCAAGGCCAGTACCCGCATCGCCCAGGGAGAGTATGATGTTCGGACGGAGTTGGATACCGGAGACGAGGTCGGCCTGGTGAGCCGCAACTTTGACGCGATGGCCGAGGCGGTGCAGAAAAATGTGGACGAACTGGCGCTGTCTGTGCGGCAGCGGGAAGATTTTATGGGGGCGTTTTCCCATGAGTTGAAAACTCCCATGACCGCCATCATCGGTTATGCGGATACTTTGCGCAGCATGCAGGTCAGCCCGGAGCAGCAGCGCATGGCCGCGGGTTACATTTTCTCCGAAGCCAAGCGGGTGGAATCCCTGAGCCGGAAATTGCTGATGCTGATGGGGCTCTCAGAGCAGAAAGCCGAGCTGGAACCGGTGCCGCTGGAACAAATTTTTCGAGCGGTGTATGTGGCGCTGGCGCCCGTCAGCGGCCGGATCAAGCTGTGCTTTCAGAAATCGCCGGGTGTGGTGGTGCTGGCAGATAAGGACTTGCTGACAGATCTGGTGTACAATCTGATGCACAATGCTCTCAAGGCGGAACCGAAGGATCAGAGGATCTACGCTTTGTGGAGACAGGAGAAAAATCGGATTTGCGTTACGGTGGCTGACAAGGGACGCGGCATTCCGGCGGATCAGCTGGGTCGGATCACCGAACCGTTTTATATGGTGGACAAGTCCCGCGCACGCCGGCAGGGCGGCAGCGGAATGGGGCTTGCACTGTGCAGCGAGATTGCACGACTGCATGGAACCACACTGACCTTTGAAAGCAAAGAGGGCAAGGGAACCAGCGTCAGCTTTTGGCTGGAGCTGCAGACAAGCGAGGGGGCGGACGGCAAATGAAACGAAAAACCTGGCTGCGGCGGCATCCCCGCTATGCGGTGCTGGCCACAGGCGCTCTGGCGTTGCTCATCAGCGCATTGCCGCTGGCGGCGCTGCACATGGCGGATGTACCGCTGTTTACCCGTTCCCACAACCGGTCCTGGCGAAGTGTGCAAAGCGTTCAGGTGAGTGGGGAAGACCTGTACCTGGTGCAGACACTTCGGGAGAGAAACCGGCAGGACTTTTACTGGCAGAGCGGGGAAATCGAGATCCTGGATGAAGGATTCACCATGCTGAACGGCTACATCGAGGATCTGGCGGAGGCAGGTGTGCTGGATGCCGAATGGTTGGACATGACATCGATTCCCGCGGAGCTGGAAGAATATCTGCTCCTGCAGGAACACTATCTCACTTGCTCCTATATGCGGGATTCTGCTGGCTTTCTCACCCTGAATGTCTGGGAAAAAGATTCGGACGGCTCCCTGTATGCGCAGTGGGAACAGATCACGCTGGAGAGCACGACGGGCAAGGTTACCAGCTTTTGCCTGACAATCCCGCAGGTGGAATTCGACCCGGAGGAGCGGCTGCGGTGCTATGTTGATTATTTGGGGCTCTCCGGTCTGGATGACTGGCAAATGTGGCCGGACGAAGAGGGGCAGGGCGATATGGTGACGCTGTATTCCAAAAAGGCAAAGGCCTATGTGACAATGTATTCCATCGTAGGCATTGTGCCGGAAGGGATTCAGATTGCGGGAGGCCTGTATCCGGAGTCGGAATAAGGGCGCCGCAGATGCGCAAAGGTTTGACGGGCGGATTTCCGCCCGTTTTTTTCACCGGTTTTACATTGCCAAGGCGGCCGCAAGTGTAGTATAATCATTTTATATATTGTATTATGGAGGCATCTGCGTGCATTATCTTGACAACGCCGCTACAACACGTGTGGCGGACGCGGTGGCCGACGCTACCTGTGCGGTGTTAAAACAACATTTTGCCAATCCTTCTTCGCTTTACGCGCCCGGTGCGCGCAGCGAAATGGTGATCGACGAAGCGCGGCAGATCGTGGCCGATTCACTGGGAGCAAAGCCCGGCGAAATTTACTTTACCGCCAGCGGCACCGAGGCAGACAACATTGCGGTGTTCGGTGCCTGCAAAGCGCGCCGCGCCTGGGCCGATCATGTGGTCGTCACCGGGTACGAGCACCCTGCGGTGCAGAATGCGGTGGCCGCGCTGGAACAGGATGGCTGGCGCGTCACCGTGGTGGCGCCTGACCGGGACGGTCATGTGCATCCGGAAGAACTTGTGAATGCAGTTTGCGCCAGGACCGCGCTGGTAACGGCCATGCATGTGAACAACGAAGTGGGTTCCGTACTGGATGTAGCGGCTCTTGCCAAGGCGGTCAAGGCGAAAAATAATCGGACGGCGGTGCATGTGGACGGGGTTCAGGCGTGGTGCAAGCTTCCCATCCGGCTGAATGCAACGCAGATCGACAGCTATGCGGTATCCGGCCATAAAATCCATGCGCCCAAGGGCGTGGGGGCTCTGTACCTGCGTAAAGGATACCATGTGGAGAAATTTTTGTACGGCGGCCATCAGGAGCAGGGGCTGCGCCCGGGAACGGAAAACACGGCCTTTATCGCGGCTTTGGGCTGCGCGGTGGAGCAAATGCAGGCCGACCGGCAGCGCCGGGCACGGGTTGAAGCGCTGGCCGCCCGTTTGTGGCAGGGGCTGGCGGAGATTCCGGGAATTGTGCGCAACAGCCCTGCGGACGCAATGCCCGATGTGTGCAATTTCTCCGTGGAGAACATCAAAAGTGAGACGATGCTGCACTATCTGGAGGCAAGAGACATCTATGTCTCCAGCGGTTCTGCCTGCTCCAAGGGCGAGGCAAGCCACACGCTGCAGGCCATGGGTCTGCCCCGCGACCGGGTAGATACTGCGGTGCGCGTATCCTTCTGCGGGGAAAATACCCCCGAAGACGTGGACGCCCTGCTGGCAGCTTTGCGCTGCGGCGTCGCGGAAATTGCGAAAATCAGACGGTGAGGGAAGATTCCGATGAGAGAGATTATTCTGGCCAATCAGGGTGAGATGGCCCTGAAAGGGCTGAACCGCGCTACGTTTGAGAGCGTTTTGATGAAGACCATGCGCCGCCGCCTTTCGACGGTGGGCGAGTTTAAAGTGTACCGGGCCCAATCCACCATGTATGCGGAACCGGTGGACGAAAATCAGGACATGGATGCGGCGTTTGACCGTGTTTCCAAAATTTTCGGTATTGCCACTCTTTCCCGGGCGGCGGTTTGCGAAAAAGATTTTGAAGTGATCAAGCAGACGGCTGTGACGTATCTGCGGGATACCCTGCGCAATACCAAAACCTTTAAGGTCAGCGCCAAGCGGTCGGACAAGTCCTTCCCCATGAACAGCATGGAACTTGGCCGGGAGCTGGGTGCTGCGCTGCTGAGCGCCTATCCGCATCTTCGGGTGGACGTGCACAATCCGCAGGTCAATGTAATGGTGGAAATTCGGGATTATGCCGCCTACGTGCACGGCGGAAAGCATCCCGGCGCGGGCGGTCTGCCGGTGTCCACCTCCGGTAAGGCGGCGCTGATGCTGTCCGGCGGCATCGACAGCCCGGTGGCCGGTTATATGATGGCAAAGCGGGGCCTTTCGCTGATTTGTGTGCATTTTGCCAGCCCGCCGTATACCAGCGAGCGCGCACGCCTGAAGGTGATGAAACTGGCCAAGGAGCTGACGCCCTGGACCGGAAACCTGAACGTATATGTGGTGCCCTACACCAAGCCGCAGGAGTATATCCGCGACCATGCGCCGGCGGACCTGTTTACGGTGCTCATGCGCCGCAGTATGCTGCGCATTGCCAATATTTTGTGCAAGCAGGAGGATGCCAAGGCGATCATCACCGGTGCGAGCCTGGCTCAGGTGGCCAGCCAGACGCTGATGGCGCTGGCCTGCACCGATGCCGCACAGGATCTGCCGGTCCTGCGGCCCTGCATCGGAATGGATAAAACGGAGATCACCCATATCTCCCATCAGATCGGCACCTATGAAACCAGCATCCAGCCCTATGAGGATTGCTGCACCATTTTTACACCGCCTCATCCCAAAACGAAGCCGACTCTGTCGGAGATCGAGGCGGCCGAGGCGGCCATGCCCGATTTGCTGCAACTGGAGCGTGAGGCCGCGCAGCAGACGCCGCTGGAGCGCGTGAATTTATAAACGAGAGAAGGCTTTGCTTTGAAAGCGGAGATCATTGCCGTGGGCACCGAGTTGCTGCTCGGAGATATTTTGAATACGAACGCGCAGTTTTTAAGCCGTGAATTGGCAGCGCTGGGAATTACCGTGCACTATCAGACCGTGGTGGGCGACAATGCGGCCCGCCTGGAGAGCGTGGTCCGCCAGGCGCGTGAGCGCAGTGACCTTTTGGTCTTTTCCGGCGGGCTGGGCCCCACGGAAGATGATTTGACCAAACAGACCGTGGCCCGTGCTTACGGGGATGAATTGCGGTTTGACGAAGAGGAATTGGCAAAGATCCAGCACTTTTTCAGCGCCTGGGGCCGCACCATGCCCCAGAACAACCGGCGGCAGGCCTATGTGCCGGTTCATGGCCGCAAAATTGAAAACCACAATGGCACTGCTCCGGGCATGATTTTTGAGGACACTCGGGAAAAGGGAAAATACGCAGTGCTTTTGCCGGGTCCGCCCAAAGAATTGCAGCCCATGTTTTTGGAAACCGTACGTCCCTGGCTGGCGGGCATGAGCGATTGTGTGCTTCATTCCCTGACGCTGCGTGTCATGGGGATCGGGGAAAGCCATCTTCAGGAAAAAATCGGCTCCCTTTTGGAAAATGAAAACCCCACTGCGGCGCTGTACGCGAAAACATCGGAAGTGGTGGTGCGCATTACAGCTCGGGCGCAGGACCTGCAGACGGCCGAAGAGATGTGCCGCAATTATGCCGCGTTGTTTTACGATGCGCTGGGCGATCACATTTATACGCAGACAGAAGATTCACTGGAAGAGACCGTGGTGCATACCCTGATGGAGAAGGGGAAAACCGTGGCTACGGCCGAGAGCTGCACCGGCGGGCTGCTGTCCGCGCGGCTTACCTCTGTGCCGGGCTCCAGCGAAGTGTTTCAATATGGTGCCTGCACATACGCCAACGAAGTGAAGGAGCGGGTTTTGGGTGTAAAACACGAAACCCTGGAACAGTTTGGCGCAGTTTCGCCGCAAGTGGCGGCGGAGATGGCCGAGGGAGTTCGCCGTGCGGCCGGCGCGGATTTTGGCGTTGGTATTACAGGCATTGCGGGTCCGGGGGGCGGAACGCCCGAAAAACCGGTGGGCCTGGTGTATGTGGCGGCTGCCGGGGAAACCTTCACCTATGTGCAGAAGCTGGTGGTCACCGGGCGCACGCGCGAAATGGTTCGCCTGTCTTCCACGCAGCATGCGCTGGATATGATCCGCCGCCTGGCGCTGGATCTTGCACAGCCGGGCTGCCGGGCCTTTGCAGCCGGAACCCCGGCAAATTTCACCGGCGACACCCCGGTGAAGGATGTTTGAAGAAAAAGGAGGACTCCAACGGATGCAGATGGAAAAAAATGTGGAAAAGCAGTTGATCGTGCGCACATTCGAACCGGATATGGGACAGTTAAAAGCTTTGGCCAAACAGATTGTATCCATGCCCAATGTGACGTTGAATCTGTACGGGCAGGCCGGCGAGGTGCTCATTGTGATCACAGCCCGCGCCATTGCGCCCGCAGCGGCCACCGAGTTGACAGAGACGCTTGCCGATCGGTTTGAACAGGTGCTGGGAGATTCCGTCTATGGCCGCGGTAAGGGGAGCCTTGCCTATTTCACCGCCGGTGAGATGATCGAGAACGAGACAAGTGTCGTGGCGTCTGACTCTGCCACCGGTGCGCTGCTGTCAGAGGAGTTCTCACATACAAAACGCGGCAACAGCGTGTTTGACTTTGGCGATGTCAGCTACAATGATTCCCGTGTGATGGGAAAAATCAAGGCGGCTGCTTCACGCAATTACGAAAAGGGGAACGTGTACCAGATGGCGGCTGCCCGTGCGGTTGCCGCTGCCAAGTGCTCCCGTGCGGAGTTCGGCGTTTCCGTCACCGGCGGCAACGACGGCCGGCCGCTCTATCTGGCGGTGGCACATAAGGGTTATGTGTATATGCGCAGCTTCAAACCTGCGCCCGATGCGGCAAAGCGTGCGGCTTTGGCTTCGCTGGATATCATTCGCCGTCTGTCGCTGAAAGCTCCGCTGGAAGAAGTGCGGATCTTCAAGGCAAATACGGATTTCGAGTGGGATGAACCGTTGACTCGGCGCCGTTCCAACAAGGTGCTGGGCCCGGTGATCGTTTTGATCGTGCTGCTGCTGGCATTGGCCGGCACCTGCTGGTACCTCTTTACGCATTTCAGCCTGGGCGGTGCAGACGGGGACGCCATGGCTGTGGACAATTCCACTTCTGTGAGCCAGAGCGTTTCTGAGACGGAGTCTGTTTCGGTGCCGACGGATGACAGCGCCTCTGTGACGCAGAGTACTTCTTCTTCGGCGGCCACGGCACCGTCCGGCCAGACGGACGCGAATGGAAAGGTTCGCCCGTTTGCTTAACGTGGATTTTTACAAGGCGCGGTTTGCGCGCCGGTGAGGAGAGCGAGCACATGAAACCTGTGATTGGAATTGTGACGGGCCAGATGGGCGGTGAAGTGCCGAGATTCGCGGTCCCCTGCGCCTATGTGCGTGCGGTGGAACGGGCGGGCGGCCTCGCCCTTCAGCTGCCGGTATCGGCTGCCACAGATGGCGAGGTGCTGCAGCAGTGGCTGTCCCTTTGCGGCGGGTTCCTGCTGGCGGGCGGTGGTGATGTGGCCCCGGCTTACTATGGTCAGAGCCCCATTCCGCAAATCGGCCCCACCAGCCGTCTGCGCGACAACGTGGAACTGTCGCTTTGCCGGGCGGCACAGCGGGCGGGAAAACCGGTGCTGGGAATTTGCCGGGGCATTCAAGTTTTGAATGTGGCCTTTGGCGGAACACTCTGGCAGGACATTCCTGTTCAGTGCCGGGGGGCAATCTGTCACGCTCAAAGCCCGGAAAACCGAGGCGAGTTGTTCCACAGCATTGGCATCGCACCGGGCAGCGTGCTGGCGGGCGTGATGGGAGGTACGCGGCAGGAGTGCAATTCCTTTCATCATCAGGCGGTGAGAGATGTGGCTTCCGGCTTTTTGGCGGTGGCCCATGCGCCGGATGGTGTGATCGAGGCGGTGGAGGATACCCGCGGCCTGATGCTGGGGGTGCAATGGCACGCCGAAGAGCTGGAGGCGCAGTTCCCATCCCATGCGGCGCTGTTTCAGTGGCTCGTGGAAAAAGCAAAATCCGAGGCAATGTAAAAAAGAAGCGGCACAGCAAGCGCTGTGCCGCTTCTTTTTATTCTTCTGTTTTCTTTACGCCGGAGATCACATACAAATCAGGCGTATCTGCCAGAATATCCACCTCAAAAAACTTCTGCCAGACAGCAGCTTCCTGCACAGCCGGGCGCAGATGGGTGGAAAGTCGCTGTACCTGCGGACTGTGATGCCGCTGGTCGATGGTAAGGCGGCTTTCACTGTGGGCGACCATAAAGCGGCCGCCGGGCGCCAGGCATTCCCAAACCTTTCGCGCAAGGGCCTCTTTGTCTGCAAAATGGGGATAAGCGCTGTAAAGAAAGGCGGTGTCAAAGCCGGTCTGCGAAAAATCAAGAACATCGGCTGCGACCAGTTCCACGCAGGAAAGCGGGTATTTCTGCCGGGCAACGGCAATCATCTGATCTGATACGTCCACGCCCACCAGACGGCTCGGCTGCCGCTGCAAAAGAGTGTCAAACAGCGCGCCTGTGCCGCAGGCGATGTCCAGTATTTTCTGCCCGGGCCGGACGCCGGCCAGCGTGACCAAAGCTGCCAGCTTTTCAGGGTCGTGATGGCACATCTGATCCCATTGCGCCGCGCGAGCGTCAAAATATTTCTTTACCTGCTGAATCCCATCCATGAGAACTGCTCCTTTTACAAATTTATGCGGCTGCCCGCGGCCCGTTGATGGCACCGGATTTCTGAAGTGCAATGACCAAAACAGGGACAGCCACCAGCTGCAGAATGATGCCGGGCAATGCCGTTACAAAAGAGGCGGCTACAAAAGCGCTCAGTCCGTACGCCTTTCCGGCGATTCCCATGAAAAACGCGTTGGCCAGACCGGACACAACGCGGCCGCCCAGCATGGCGCCGATCAGGGAAGGATAAAGCGGCGCGCGGAAGTGATGATACAGAAGACCGGTGAGAACGCCATAGGCACACAATTCCAGCATCATTGCGGGCGCAGTGGGGAAAAGCGGCGGCATGCCGGTCAGAAGCGAGGATACCAGCGGTACCAGCAGCCCGCAGGCTCCGCCATACTGCCATCCACACACCAGTCCGCAGATCAAAACAGGAATGTGCATGGGAAGAAATACCGTGCCGGCACCAATCATGTGGAAGGCACTGGGCAGCACAAGGCCCAGCGCGAAGCAAAGAGCCGCGAGAATCATCGTTTTGGTTTTTGTCATTGTCTGTTCCTCCTGAATGCGTACAAAACAAAAGGGCCCGGAAACACTTCTCCCGCTTCATGCGGAAAAGCCTTCCTGGCCCTTGTTTTCAATCTGATCATTCGTTCAGCTGCCTTCATGACGGCTGGTTTTTCTTATTATATCATGCATTTTTTTGTTTGGCAACCATTGGCTGCGAAGGACAAGTAAAAGGATTTCACCAGGAACGCGTGCACAAAGACAAAGGTTGTGGTATGATAGAGACAGTTCAGGGAGAAGGGAAGCGGCAGAAATGATTGGTTGGATAATTCTGGCGGCAGTGCTTGTGTGGGTGGCGATTCTGTTGATACGCGCGGCGGCCTGCAAGCCGGTGGAGCCGGATTACGGGCCGGACATTGCGGTGGATGTGGACGGTGAAGCGGTGACCGAACGCCTGGCGCAGCTGGTGCGCATTCCCACCGTGTCCAATTATGATGAATCGAAAGTGGATTTTTCGCAGTTTGAACAGTTCCGTGCAGAACTGAAGCGCCTGTATCCTCAGGTGCATCAAACGTGTCCGCCTGTGCTGTGCGGAAACACGGGGCTTTTGTTTCATTGGAAAGGTGCCTCTGACGCAGAGCCAACGGTTCTGATGGCGCACTATGATGTGGTGCCGGTGAACGAAGAGGCCTGGCAGCATCCGCCTTTCTGCGGTCAGGTGTTTGATGGAGAACTTTGGGGCCGCGGCACGCTGGATACAAAAATTACGCTGGTGGGCATTCTGGAAGCGGCGGAGCAGTTGATTCAAAAAGGGTTTGTTCCGAAAAATGACATCTGGATGGCGTTCGGCGGAGACGAAGAGGTGTCCGGCCACGGCGCAACCGACATCATCGCTTACCTGAAGGAAAAAGGCGTTAAACCCGCCATGGTGGTGGATGAAGGCGGCGCGGTGGTGGAAGGCGTCTTCCCCGGGGTGACCCGTCCAATCGCAGTGGTGGGCATCGGTGAAAAGGGAATGATGAACGTGGAACTTCGTGCCGTCAGCGAAGGCGGCCACGCAAGTCATCCTACCCGCCCGTCGGCTGTGGGGTCCATGTGCCGCGCAGTGGCGCGGCTGGAGACGCACCCCATGAAGGCTGTGATGACAGCGCCGGTGTACGGTTTGTTCCGAACCATTGCGCCGCATGCGCCCTTTGCCCTGCGCGTCGTGCTGGCGAATTTGTGGTGCTTCGGTGGGTTGATCCGCTTGCTGGCAGAAAAGCTGGGCGGCGAGGTGAACGCCATGATGCGGACCACCTTTGCCTTCACCATGGCCCGTGGGTCCAAGCAGATCAATGTGATGCCCAACGAGGCGGTGGCGGGCGTCAATGTTCGGCTGGTCAATGTTGATACGCCGGACAGCGTAAAGGCGTATATGGAAAAGGTGATCGCAGATCCGCATGTGTCGGTCAGTGTAACGCATTCTCAGCCGGCCACGCCTTACGCCTCAGCGGAAAATGCGCACTGGAAGAAACTGGCCTCGGCCATTGCGCACACCTGGAAAGGTTGTCTGGTGTCGCCCTATCTGATGATTGCATGTTCGGACAGCCGCCATTATACCGGCTTTTGCGAAGATGTGTATAAATTCAGTGCCATGCACCTCACTGCGGCGCAGCGCGGGCTCATTCACAATGATAATGAGCGGATCCCTGTGGAAGAAATTTCCCGTACGGTTGCATTTTTTGCGCGGCTGGAGCAGACACTTTAAGAGAGAATATGGAAAGGATGTAACAAGATGAATCAGAATTTGCTGCGGCAATATGCCGCGTTTGCAGTCCGTGTGGGAGTAAATCCTCAAAAAGGGCAGACCATGATCATCAGTGCTCCCATTGAAGGAGCGGAATTTGTACGTATGTGCGCGCAGGAAGCCTATGATGCGGGTGCCCGGGAAGTAGTCGTCAAGTATGACGATGAAAAGCTGAACCGTATTCGAATGGAACGCACAGACGTAGATGTTTTGACGGATGTGAAGCCGCATGTCCTGCGCAGCTATCTGGACTATGCGGAAAGCGAGGGCGGCGCCTGCATTTTGAATGTGATCGCTGCGGACCCCGAAATTTACAAGGGGCTGGACCCGGAGAAGATCAATCGTGTCAATGCGGCGCGCCGTGCGGCTCTGAAAGGTTGGCGTGACAAGACGCTGAAGGATGAGGTTCAATGGAGCATTGTGGCTATTCCCAGTGCCGCGTGGGCAGCCAAAATTTTCCCGGGTCAGCCGGACGCAGAGGAAAAGCTCTGGCAGGCGATTTTTGATGTGTGCCGGGTGGAGGAAGGCGGGGACGTAGTAGCCGCCTGGAAGAAGCATGTGGCTGACACTTCCGCCCGCCGGGACCGGTTGAATGAACTGCATTTGAAAAGCGTCCATCTTCAGAGCGCCCGCGGGACCGACCTGACCGTCGGCCTGGCGGATGGGCATATCTGGGAAGGCGCGCAGAGCAAAACGCCCGAGGGCTATACGTTCATTGCCAATATTCCCACGGAAGAGGTCTTTACCGCGCCGCATCGGGAGCGGGTCGACGGAGTGGTATACGGGACCAAGCCCTATGTGTACAACGGAAATCTGATCGAGAACTTCTGGGTGCGCTTTCAGGATGGCCTTGTGGTGGAACACCATGCGGAAAAGGGTGAAGAACTGTTGACCAAACTGCTGGATACCGATGCCGGAGCGCGTCGAATTGGAGAAATCGCGCTGGTTCCTGCATCCAGTCCGATCAATCGCAGCGGGCTTTTGTTCTACAACACGCTGTTCGATGAGAACGCCGCCTGCCACATTGCCTTTGGCCAGGGGTATCCCGGAACGGTCAAAGGCGGAAACAGCATGACCAGAGAACAGCTGCGGGACTGCGGCGTCAATGAGAGCCTGGTCCATGAAGATGTGATGGTAGGATCGGATGATATGACCATCACCGGCCTTACCGAGAACGGAGAGACGGTCGTCATTTTTGAAAACGGCGAGTGGGCATTCTAAGAGAAAAAGACGCGGAGGAGAGAATTCTCTTCCGCGTCTTTTTGTACAAAAAAGGCACCCGAAACGGGTGCCTTGAATGCATGGAAAATACAATCAGCGTTTGCTGAACTGAGGAGCGCGACGAGCAGCTTTGAGGCCGTATTTTTTACGCTCTTTCATACGAGGATCGCGGGTCAGGAAGCCGGCTTTCTTCAGCTCCGGACGCAGGTTCTCGTCATAAACCAGCAAAGCGCGGGACAGACCATGACGGATGGCGCCAGCCTGTCCGGAAACACCGCCGCCGGAAACGCGGACAACGATGTCGAACTTGTTCTCCAGGCCGGTCAGGGCCAGAGGCTGACGAACAACCAGCTTCAGGGTCTCCAGACCGAAATACTCGTCGATATCGCGGTCGTTGATGGTGATCTTGCCGGTGCCGTTGTATACACGAACACGGGCAACAGAGTTTTTACGGCGACCAGTGCCGTAGAAATAAGATTTCGTCTCGTACATCTCGTTTGCCTCCTGTTACAGTGTATAAGCTTCGGGCTTCT
>CALXIP010000046.1 GCA_944388395.1 uncultured Ruthenibacterium sp. | reverse complement strand
CGCCGGTCGGCCGGTCCACACCTCCCAACAGATGCATCAGCGTGGATTTTCCCGAACCCGACGCCCCCATAACAGCCACAAACTGACCCTTTTCCACCTCGAAGGAAACATTGTCCAACGCCTTTACGCTTGCTTCACCTGTTCCGTAGATCCGGGTAAGCGCGGTTACTTCCAAAAAAGCCATGGTTCATTCGCTCCTTTCTGCCGTCAGTATGCCATTCTCATCTAACAGGAGAGTGACAGTTCCGTGACGTTTTTGTCACGTACGATAAATCCGCAGAAGAAATCGCGGTCCATCCGGTCCGTTTTCTGCCCACAGCGTCCCACCCTGTCCTTCGGCGATGGCTTTTGCCAGCGAAAGACCGATTCCGATACTGTCCGGCGCAGCGTCCTTTCCCCGCCAAAACCGCTCAAACAAATGTGGTATCTCCTGCGCAGAAAGAAGCGGCCCGGTATTCTCTACACAAAACTGTGTGAAAAGCGCATTGGCTTCGCACAGAAGACGAACGCGTCCGCCCGCAGGCGTGTGCTCGGCTGCATTTTTGATCAGGTTGGTGAGCGCCTGCACGGTCCATGCCGCATCGCACCGGCACTGCACACCGTCGTCCGCCATACACTCCAGCGATACGTTTTTCGCCGCACACAGCGGAGCAAGCCCCCGGGCGGCTTCCCGCAAAAGCTGCCGCGCCGCGTGCTCCTGCGCATGGAACCGCACCACTTTTGCGTCCAACCGGCAAAGCTGCAAAAGCTGTTCCACCAGCCATCCCATGCGCTCTGCCGCCTGCTGAATCCGGGCGGCACACTCTGTTTTCTCCGTCTGGGAAACCGCCGCGTCCTGCCACAGTTCCGTCTGCAGCACAATGGCTGCCAGCGGCGTGCGGAGCTGATGGGCCACATCCCCTAAAAAATCGGCCATTTGCTGCCGGTCACGCGACAGACACTCCTTCTGTTCCCAAAGGATCGCGGTGACCTTATAGAGTTCGTTCCGCAACAGGCTCAACTCTCCCTCCCGCTGGGTCCGGATGTCAAGAAAGCGGTCGCCCGCATATACCTGCGCCAGATAATCGCACAACCGGTGGATCTCCCTCATTCGGTGCAGGCTGACCGTCAGGCAGACAGCGCAGCAAAGCAGCCCCGTCATCAGCGCACACAAAGCACCTGCCGCACCGCAGACAAGATAGCCCGTCGCCCCTCCTGCCGCGGAAACGGCCAAAAGCGTCAGCAAAAGAAGTTTTGTTTCCCTGCTCACAGTTCTTCCTCCCATCGATAACCGATGCCGCGCACCGTTGTGATGCGATCGCCCTGCTTTCCCAGCTTTTCCCGCAAGCGCTTGACAGTTACGGTAAGGGTGTTGTCGTTGACAAAATTTCCGCCGCAATCCCACAAAGCCTGAAGCAATGCACCGCGCTCCAGGACCTGTCCCGGATTGGCAGCGAATAACAGAAGCAGGCGATATTCCTGTGCCGTGAGTGTCAGCGGCACACCATTTTCCAGCACCTGTGCCGCACCCGCATCAATGCACAGCGTTCCGAAGCGATACTGTTTTTTCACACCCCGCCGCCGCTGTACCGCCCGAAGCCGGCTGGCAAGTTCCCTGGCGCGAAACGGCTTGACCACATAATCATCCGCACCCTCTTCCAGCGCCCGCACCACACTGTCCTCATCGCTGCGTGCTGTCAAAATGAGAATGGCTGCGTCGGAGACTTCCCGCACCGCGCGACACACCTCATGGCCGCTTTGATCCGGCAGTCCCAAATCGATCAGCACCGCATCCAGCGGTCCTTCTTTCAGATGTGCCAATGCCTCCGCAGCGGTAAACGCCAGTTCCACCTTCCAGCCTTCTGTGCACAGCAACCTTGCCAGCGGACGCGCAATCGTCTCCTCATCCTCCACAATCAGCAGCCGCATTCCATTCGCCCCTTTTCTGCTTTCATTTTACTGTATTTTCTTCTCCGGTGCGTGACAAAACCGTCACAAAAAGGCCGCAGCAAAGCCGCGGCCTTTTCTCTATTTTTTCTGTTCCAAAGGTTTGCGCACAGCCCATACGCCAAACCCTGCCACGTCAGCCAGCAGCCAGCCAAGAGGGATGCTCCACCAGATGATGGTATATCCCATGGCAGGGGCCAGCAAATAGGAAACCGCCACACGGGTGCCCAGAGAAATCACCGTCAGCACCAGAGACATCGACGGCCAACCCACCCCGCGATAGAGGCCGTACAGCAAAAACAGCAACCCGATTCCCACATAGCAAGCCCCTTCGATGCGCAGATACTGCACACCGATTGCCAGGATTTCCGTTTGCCCGGCGTCAAAAAAGATACGCATCAGCCAGGGAGCAAAGCCAAACACCAACACCGATACCGCCAGACTGAACACGCATGCCGCCGCCACTGAAAAACGGATGCCCCGCCGAATTCTCTCTTCCTGACGGGCCCCATAGTTCTGCGCAATGAAAGTGGAAAAGGCATTTCCGAAATCCTGCACCGGCATATAGGCAAACGCGTCGATCTTGACCGCCGCGGCAAAAGCGGCCGTAACCGCCACGCCAAAGCTGTTGACCAGGCCCTGGATCATTAAAATGCCAAAATTCATCACAGACTGCTGCAGCGCGGTAAAAGACGCATAATTGGCCAGTTTGCACCACAGTGCTCCGTTCCAGCAGCAGTCTTCCCGATGAAGGCGCATCTCCGGCGTACGCCAAATCGTATACACCGCCATTCCGACCGCACTGACGACCTGCGCGATCAGCGTTGCCCATGCCGCGCCATCCACGCCCATTCCAAGGCCGGCTACGAACCACAGATCCAGCCCGATATTGATGACGGCAGAAACCGCAATAAACAAAACCGGAGCCCGCGAATTGCCCATGCTGCGGGTAAGCGCCGCAAAAAAGTTGTAAATGAAAACCGGCACGATTCCCATAAACACAATGTGCAGATAGGAAAGCGTCATATCAAAAATCACCGGGTCCACCCGCATCAGCCGCACAATCTCCTCTTCCGTCAGGAAAAGGAGCCCTTCCATAAGTACCGCCACCACTCCGATGGAAATACCCGAAAGGAAAATACTCTGACGAAGCCTCCGGCTCTCGCGGGAACCAAAATACATGGAAAAGGCAACCCCCACCCCCATGCACAGCCCGATGAGGATTGAGTTCAAAAAAGTGAGAAGAGAAAAAGAGGTTCCCACCGCCGCCAATGCGTCAGCCGAAACATAGCGGCCCACTACCCAGGTGTCGACCACATTGTAAAGCTGCTGGAAGATATTTCCCAAAATCAGCGGTGCCGCGAACAAAAGCATGGCTTTTTTCTCGCTGCCAACCGTAAGATCCCTCTCCATACTGTTTCCTCCTCCGCATGGGGTCATCTGTTCTATTTTAACAAATTGCCGTTCACCGCACAAGCGAAAAAGGAGAGGACCAATGTCCTCTCCTTTTTAAAACATTTTTTCAATTTCCCGATGAATCTCCTCCGTCGTGACAAGTTCCATCACCCGCTGCGCCAGTTCCCCAGCCTGCCGGTCACCCCACTGCGAAATCCATTTCCGCACAGTCAAAACCGACGGAGCGCTGACGCTGAACTCGTCCAGACCCCACGCCAAAAGCAGCGGAATCATTTTTGGGTCCGCGGCAGCCTCGCCGCACATTCCCACAGGGATCTGCGCTTTGCGAGCCGCGGAAATTACCTGGCGAATGGAGCGCAGGACAGCCGGATGCAGCGGATCGTACATCTGCTCCACTTTGGCATTGCCCCGGTCCACCGCAAGTGTATACTGGGTCAAATCGTTTGTTCCGATGCTGAAGAAGTCGGCCTCTTTCGCCAGCTGATCGGCAAGCTGCACCGCCGCCGGCGTTTCGATCATCACACCGAGGGAGATATTTCGGTCAAAAGCCTTCCCTTTTTCCTGCAGCTCTGCCTTGCACTTTTCCAGCAGCGCACGGGCGGCACGAATCTCCTCTACGCTGGTAATCAGCGGGAGCATGATTTTCACATTCTGATACTCCGCACCGGCCCGGAGCAACGCTTTCAGCTGTGTGGAAAAGAAGTCGGGCCGATCCAGACAGTAGCGGATGGCACGATAGCCCAAAAAAGGGTTTTCCTCTTTCCCCACCGACAGATACGGAACATCCTTATCGCCGCCGATATCCAGCGTGCGAATCAGCACATCACGTCCGGGCATAGCCCCGGCCACCGCCCGGTAGGCCTGATACTGTTCTTCTTCGCCGGGCGCGTCTGAGCGCTCCATAAACAAAAATTCCGTTCGAAACAAGCCGATGCCTTCGGCGCCAACGGAACTCACCTCGTCCAGCTGCGCCGTCGAACCAATGTTTGCGTACAGGCTCACCCTCCGTCCGTCGGCATTTTCCGTGGGTCGTGTGCGATACGCCTGCAGGCTCTGCCGTTCACGGATCGACGCTTCATTCCAGATGCGATAAGCTTCTGCCTGCGCCGCATCCGGATTCAGAATTACCTCGCCGGTTCCGCCGTTCACGAGGACCCTGTCGCCGTCCGAAAGAGCATTCATCAAATTGGGCACGCCGAGTACGGCGGGAATGCCCAGTGCCCGCGCCAATATTGCCGAGTGGCTTGTGCGGCCGCCGGACTGGGTGACAATGGCCGCCACGTTTTCGGCGCGCAGCCCCACCGTCATGGACGGAGTGAGATCCGGCGCCACAAGCACACTGTGCGGTGCCAGTGCAGACAGATCGATTGGCTTCACATGCAGCAGCAGGCCCAGCAAGCGGTTCCGGATATCCCGCACATCGGCCGCACGCTGGCGCACCAGCTCATCATCCGTCTGTGAAAACAGCTCTTCGTAAAAAGCGCACACTTCATCCACGGCCTGTTCCGCCACACTGCCCTGCTCCACTTTTTCTTCCAGCTGCGCACGCAGGAACGGGTCCGCCAGCATGGCGATGTGCCCGCTGAGGATCTCTGCTTCATGCTGCCCCACCTGACCGCTCATCTTCTGCGTCATGCGTTCAGTATCACGACAAAACGCATCGACGGCCGCCAGCAGGCGCGCTTTTTCCGCTTCAGCCCCGGCATAAATCACGCCGGTATAATCCAAAACACTCTCACGGATGCACACCGCATTGCCCAGACCAAGGCCATCCGATGCGCCGATCCCGTTCAAAATCATTGCATCGTCCCCTTTTTTATTCACCCAGGCCGGACTCGATCAAAGCGACCGCCTTTTCCAACGCAGCCTGCTCATCCTGTCCTTCACAGCGGATCTCAATCTCGCTGCCCTGTTTGATGCCGGAAGCCATCAGATTCATAATGCTTTTCGCATTGATGGTTCTGTCCTTATGCACGATCGTAACCTCACTTGCAAAAGGCGTCATCTCCCGAACAAACAATTGGGCGGGACGCATATGCAGTCCCATGGGGTTTGTAACTTTCACATTTGCGGATACCATACGTTCATCCTCCTTTTATTCTCAGGGGATTGTTCTCCTCTATTTTATCTCTTTCCGATGTCTTTTTTCAAGGCCGCCAGCAAAAGCATTGCCAAAGCCGCACCCGCTGCCAGCGCCAGCAGATACAACAGTTTACCGTTCATAATACCCAAAACAAAAATACCGCCGTGGGGCGCCATCAGGCTGCACCCGAACCACATGGACAGCGCGCCTGCCAGTGCGCTTCCCGCAACGCAGGAAGGAATGACCCGCAGAGGGTCAGACGCCGCAAAAGGAATCGCTCCTTCTGTGATAAAGCACAGACCCATGATATAATTCACCGCGCCGGACCGCCGTTCATCCGAAGTGAATTTTTTGGGAAACAACGTTGTGCAAAGCGCAATGGCCAGCGGCGGGACCATTCCGCCCGCCATCACTGCTGCCATCATCTGATACTCAATGGCTCCGCTTGCAACCCCCGCAGCGGCAGCGGTTGCAAGCGCGCCTGTACCGGTGACATAGGCGGCTTTATTGAACGGGCCGCCCATGTCAATACTCATCATACCCGCCAAAATTGCTCCCAGGAACACCTTGCTGACGCCGCCCAGAGAGTTGAGAAACGCCACCAGGCCATGATTCAGCGCGCCCAGCAGCGGATTGACCAGACACATAAAAGCCCCTATGATCAAAATTCCGAGCACGGGATACAGCAAAATCGGTTTGATTCCTTCCAGACTGTCCGGCAGTCGGTCGCACAGCCATCGAAGGGCGCGCATAAAATATCCGCCGGCAAACCCCGCCAGAAGCGCTCCCAGGAAGCCTGCCGATACCGGTGTCGCACCCGAGGCGATAGTCGTGAAGGATATTCCCGCCGCGGCCAGCGCACCGCCCACAACCCCCACTGCCAAACCCGGACGGTCTGCGATGCTCATGGCAATATAGCCGGACAGCACCGGCAGCATGAACTGAAACGCCATTCCGCCCACTGTTTTCAAAAAGGCAGCCAATGGTGTATTGGAGCCGAAGCCGGCGGGGTTCTGCGGGTCGTATACATCCACCAGAAAGGCTAAAGCGATCAAAATTCCGCCGCCAATGACAAAGGGCAGCATGTGCGAAACGCCATTCATCAGATGTTTGTACAGCATGCGCGCCCAGGATTCCTGCGGGCCCGCTCTATCCACGACCGCCACTTCGGAAGATCGCTCCGCATGATGATACACAGGAACTTCTTTGTCCAAAATCTGGCGGATCAGTTTCTCCGGCCGGTGGATGCCCTCGGCCACCGGCACAAACAATACGGGTTTGCCTGAAAACCGTTCCGTTTCCACCTGTTTGTCCGCGGCTACAATGATTCCTTCCGCCGATCGGATCTCGTCCTCTGTAAGGATATTTTTGGCACCGCCGCTTCCGTTCGTTTCCACTTTCAGCGAAATGTCCAGCTGCTGAGCGGCCTTCTCAAGCGCCTGCGCTGCCATATAGGTATGCGCGATGCCCGTAGGACATGCCGTGACCGCCAAAACTCGATACGATTCTTCCGGCTGTTCCGGGGACGCGGATTCCTCGGGTTCTTCAAAGGTCTTGCGTTCGAAACGGTCGATGATTTGCAAAAAGTCCTGCGCGCTGTCCGCATTCCGCAAGGCCTGCGTAAAGGACGGGTCCATCAACAGCTGCATCAGGCGGGACAGAATTTCCAGATGAAGCTCTCCGTCCGCCGGTGCGGCAATCAAAAAGAACAGGTCGGAAGGCTGACCGTCCATCGCTCCGTAATCCACGCCCTGCTGCAGCACCGCTGCCGCCAGACTTGGGCGCAAAACCGAATCGGATTTTGCGTGCGGTACGGCAATGCCGGCCTCGATTCCCGTGCTCGACTGTGCCTCGCGGTCCCAGACAGCCTGTTTATACGCCTGAACATCTGAAAGCACTCCGCTTTGTTCCTGCAGATTCACCAGCAGATCAATCACAGAAGATTTGTCTTTTGCCCGCGCGCCCAGTGCAATGCGGTGCGCGTCCAAAAGGTCTACGATTCTCATGGCTGCTCCTTTCCTCATGTCAGAATGTTTCCAACAGAGCCATTACTTCTTCCCGCTCGGCCAGACCATATGAAAATGCGGTGGCGCTGCCTGCGGCGATTCCCATCCGCAAAGCGCGCTCATAATCTCCGAAGCGCAGCCACCCGGCCAGGAAGCCGGCGACCATGGAATCCCCTGCGCCCACGGAATTTTTCACTGTTCCGTCCGGCGCCTGTGCCCGGTGGAAGCGGCCGCTCTCGTCCAGCAAAATCGCCCCGGCACCGCCCATGGAAACCAGCACATTGCGGGCGCCCTGCTTTTGCAGCTGCGCCGCACAGGCCTCGATCTCTTCTTCGCCGTGAAGCTCTTTGTGAAAAATTGCTCCCAGCTCCAAATGATTGGGCTTGATAAGAAACGGCCGGTACTGCAGGATCCCCGTCAGCAACTCACCTTCCGCATCCACTACAAACCCGGCACCGCAGCTGGAGAGTTTCTCTAAAATGTGGCTGTAAAGCTGTTTGGGCATATCCGCCGGCACACTTCCCGCCAACACAAGGTAATCTCCTTCTCGAATCTGCTGCAATTTTTCGTGCAGCGCCTCAAGAGAAGCTTCGTCCACCTGGGGGCCTCGTCCGTTGATTTCCGTTTCCTGCCCGCCCTTCAACTTTACATTGATTCGTGTGAAGCCTTGTTTCAGGTGAACAAAATCCGTTCGCACACACTCCTGTTCCAATGTCCGCTCGATCTCCTGTCCGGTGAAGCCCGCTATAAATCCCAGTGCGGTGGTCTCCACGCCAAGGCGGCTGAGCAGGACGGAGACATTGATGCCTTTTCCGCCGATCTGGATCAGCTCCTGCCGAGTGCGATTCAGTTTTCCCGTTTCGAAATCATCTACCCGAACCACATAGTCAATGGCGGGGTTAAACGTCACTGTATAAACCATTTTTCCACCTCTCGGAGGCATTCCAAAACACCACTGACAAAAATGTGTCCCGATTTGTGCCTCATTATTCGCACATCGAAAAAGTTTCCTTTGTTTCTTCTTCATATTATCACGGGACCGGCGGGCACTCAACGCCTTTGTGCCCGACTTCGCCCGTTCTTGCGCAATTATCTAAAACCGTACCACTTTTCCGTATCTTTCCCGGCATTTTCCCGAAATCAACCGTCGCACGTCAAATACACTTGACTTTCATACGCGCACATGTTACTTTATAAGCTGTCACAACTGCAACAGGACAAACGAAGTTCGTAGGAAAAAGCGTAAGCTTACCGAAGAAGTAAAACTTTCAGGTGCGCACAGTGTGCGCGTGGACTATGGACGGATGCGGCTCTGGAGAAACCCGAAACGGGTGCCGAAGGTGCAAGGCGCTTAAAAAGGCGCTAATCTCTCAGGCAAAAGGAGAGAGTGGATGCAGGCGCGACAGCCTATGGCTGTTTGCTGTTTCCGGAGCCGAACCCCCCAGCGGGTTTGGCTCTTTTTGTTTTTCTGCTGCGAAAACACGAGGAGGAACATGAGACATGGAACAATTCACTCTAGCGGTAAAGGCTGTCAGCGACTTTTTCTGGAACAACATTCTTCTTTTTCTTCTGTGCGGAACCGGCATCTATTTCACATTGCGGCTGAAACTGATCCAGGTTCGCAAATTCGGCGAGGGAATGCGCCGCCTGTTCGGCGGGTTTAATCTGAACGGAAAAAAAGCGGATCACGAAGGCATGAGCTCCTTCCAGGCCCTTACCACCGCCATCGCCGCGCAGGTGGGCACCGGCAATATCACCGGCTGCGCAACCGCTCTGGCTTCCGGCGGGCCGGGCGCCATCTTCTGGATGTGGGTCAGCGCCTTTTTCGGCATGGCGACCATCTACGGCGAGGCCGTTCTCGCTCAGAAGTTCCGCACCACGGTAAACGGACATGTCACGGGCGGCCCTATTTACTACATCCGCGCCGCATTTAAAGGGCGGTTTGGTGCTTTTCTCGCAGGCTTCTTCTCCGTCGCCATCATTCTGGCCCTCGGCTTTATGGGCAATATGGTACAATCCAACTCCATTGGCGCCGCTTTTTCCAATGCCTTTCATATTCCGGCTCTGGTTGTCGGCTTCTTTGTTGCCGCCGTCTCCGCATTCATTTTCATCGGCGGCGTAAAGCGAATCGCCTCCGTCACGGAAAAGCTGGTTCCTGTTATGGCTGTTTTTTACATTGTTGGCTGCCTGATCATCCTGTTCATCAACCGCTCTACCCTGCTCAACTGCTTCCAGCAGATTTTTGTGCTGGCTTTTCAGCCGCAGGCCATGGCGGGCGGCGTGGCTGGTGTGACGGTGAAAACGGCGATGCGCTTCGGTGTGGCCCGCGGTCTGTTTTCCAACGAGGCCGGTATGGGTTCCACGCCCCATGCCCACGCTCTTGCCAAAGTTGAGCGTCCTCAGGACCAGGGTGTGATTGCCATGATGGGTGTGTTCATCGATACCTTTGTCATTCTGACGCTGACGGCTCTGGTCATTTTGTCCTCCGGTGCGCTGGCCAGTGGAGAGGAAGGAACCGCGCTGGCCCAGCTGGCTTTCAATCAGGCCTTCGGCTCCTTCGGCAATACTTTCATTGCGATCTGCATGCTGTTCTTTGCTTTTTCCACCATCATCGGCTGGTATTTCTTCGGCGAGGTCAACGTAAAAGCTCTGTTTGGCGAAAAGGCCGTCCGCATCTACAGCATCATTGTGGTCGGCTTCGTCGTGGTGGGTTCCGCTTTGAAAGTTGATCTGGTGTGGAACCTTTCCGATTTGTTCAACGGGCTGATGGTAATTCCGAACCTGATTGCGCTGCTGGCACTCTCCGGGCTGGTGGCACGTATCGCAAAAGAATAACAAAAAGCGCGCGGTCTTTTTTGGCGGACGCCGATAAGGAAGTATCAAAAACATATAAACTTAACGACTGACAAACAGGTGCAAAAAGGGTATCGCTCATAATACAGCGATACCCTTTTCCTTTTATTTGCTCGTTCCATCTAC
>CALXIP010000045.1 GCA_944388395.1 uncultured Ruthenibacterium sp. | reverse complement strand
TCACGCCGCGTCTTCCCAGTTGCGGTCCCAGTCGTCAAAATGACGCTCATGGGGCTCTTCTTCAAACGAATACACGCGGATCTCCTCTTCTTCAAACACACCTTTGGGTGCCAGTGCTGCCATCTTGACCATGGGGCCACATCCTTTCCTCGAAGCTCTTTGTTTCTCTGTGTCTTCAGTATAGGATAAAATGTGTCCCATAAACCGGACTTTACTCGTCTTTTTCGTATTGTTCCAGCGTTTTTTGCAAAAACCGGGCGAACTGCAGGCGCACGTCCCCGGGTTCCAGCAGCTTTGCGTCCGGCCCGAAGCCGGCCAGCCAGCCCATGAACGGCGGGCTGATCACCGCCTGGATGTGCAGCCGGAACCCGTCCTCTCCGTCGGGCACCAGGGTCACGTCCCGGCCGAACCGGTCGATCACCGCCCCCGCCAGATGCCGGGCGAACCACAGGGTCACCTGCCGCGTCTCGCCCCCGAACATGCCGAAGGTGCGCCGGGTGTAGGCGGCCATGTCCAGGGCCTCAAAGGCCTGCCGCCCCTGCCGGGGTTTGTCCTCTTCCATGCGCAGCGAGGCCATTTTGTCCGCCCGGTAATGGCGGATGGCCCCGGCCTCTTCCTCGTAGGCCACCAGATAATAATTTTCGCTGTCCCACACCAGCGCGTAGGGCGACACCCGGTACCGCTGCCCGTTGCGGCGGTAGCGCACGGTTTTGTCCACGGTCCACTGCCCGTACAGAAAGGACACCTGCCGGTCCGCCGAGATGGCGGCGTGCAGCTGGTCGATGGTGTAGTAAATGCTCTCGTTCATGCTCTTTACCCGGCCGGCCACATACACCTGCCGCTGCAGGCTCTGGGCCTCGTACCGGGAGGCCAGCCCCTCCAGCTTGCGGATCAGCTCGCGGCTTTTCCGGGCCGACAGAAACTTGCTGGACTGCACCGCGTCCACCAGCAGCTTCAGTTCCGGCAATTCAAAGTCCCGGTGCGCCAGCGCGTAGCTGCAGCTGTGGCCGCTGCGCAGCTTCACAATGTCCATGCCGTAGTCGGTCAGCGTCTGCAGATCGTCGTAAATGCTTTTGCGCTCGGCGCGCACGTCCCGCCGGGCCAGCTCGTCGATCATCTGCTGCACGGTCAGGCCGTGCGTCTCGTCGGTCTCCCGGCGCAGCAGATCCGCCAGATACAACAGCTTTCGCTTCTGATTTTCACTTTTCGCCATGGAGAACCCTCCTTTTTACCAGTCCGAAATGAGTACATCGTCCCGGCCGATCTTGTTCCAGTCGAACACGTCCACCAGCTGGGCGGGGGTGCACTGGGTGCCCGGGGGCACCAGGCCCGCCAGCGCCGCCAGCCGCCCGGTCAGCTGCCGGGGGGAAAAGCGGCTTCGCAGCGCGCCCATGTCCAGGTCCTTTTCCCGCTTGGACAGGCGCCGCCCGTCGGGCGCGCACAGCAGCGGCGTGTGGTAATAGGCCGGCCGCGGCAGGCCCAAACATTCCTGCAGCCAGATCTGGCGCGGCGTGGAGTCCAGCAGGTCCCGGCCGCGCACCACCTGGTTGATGCCCATGCGCCCGTCGTCCGTCACCACGGCCAGCTGATAGGCGAACACGCCGTCCGACCGGCGCAAAAGAAAATCGCCGCACTCCCGGGCCAGATTCTGGGTCATGGGGCCGCACAGCCCGTCCGTGAACGCCACGTCCCGGTCCGGCACCGTCACCCGCAGCGCGGGCCGCCGCCCCGCGGCCTCCAGCTGCGCCCGCTGTTCGGCGTCCAGGTTGCGGCAGCGCCCGGCGTACAGCACCGTGCCGTCCGCCCGATGGGGCGCGCTGGCCGCGTGCAGGTCCGCCCGGGAGCAGTAGCACGGGTACACCCGGGCCGCCCCGGCCACCTGTTCCAGCGCCCGGCGGTACAGCGGGGCGCACTGGCTTTGATAATAGGGCCCGTCCGGCTGGGCCGCGCCGGGTCCCTCGTCCCAGTCCAGCCCCAGCCAGCGCAGGTCGTCCATCAGCCGGTCGGCGTATTCGGGCCGGCAGCGGCCGGTGTCCAGGTCCTCGATGCGCAGCACCATCACGCCCTGCTGGCTTCGTACCGACAGCCACGCCAGCAGCGCGCACCAAACATTGCCCAGGTGCATCCGCCCCGAGGGGCTGGGCGCAAAACGCCCGCGCACAACGGGCGCGGGCACAGCACATTCTCTCATTGCCTGCCTCCGTCCCGTGTGTAGCTCTGGGCCTTGCGGTATACGCGGCTCAGCTGGGCCGGGTCCAGCCGCAGAAAAGGCGTGGGCGGCTGGGGCGACAGGGAACAGGGGTTCAGCGGCAGATAAAAATACAGCAGGTTCAGCCACTTGCCGTTTTTGAACCCGGCGTTGGGCAGCCGGGCGGCCTCCCGAAAGCCCATGGCCCGGTGGAACCCGGCGCTGGCCCCGTTGGATTCCGTCACCAGCGCATAGCAGCTGCAGTATCCCTGCAGCTTCAGCACCGCCAGCAGCGCGCCGTACAGCGCCGTGCCCAGGCCCCGGCCGCAGGCGTCCTCCGCCACATACACCGAGACCTGCGCCGTCCAGTCGTAGCCGCTGCGCTCGCCCAAACGTCCTCCGTAGGCGTAGCCCAGGATGGCCCCGTCTTCCTCGGCCACCAGCCAGGGGAATCCGCCGTCCTGGCAGCGCTGCAGCCGCGCGGCAAACTCCCGCCGGGAGGGCAGCGCCGTCTCCCAGCTGGCGGTGGAATTCAGTACATAAGGCGCATAAATCGCCAGCATCATCCCCACGTCCGAGACCGTGGCGGGCCGAATGGTGACCGTTGCCAAGACGACGCCTCCTCTCCCCAAAAAACACGAATTACTTCTATTATATCGCCCGAAAATTTGTGAAACAACACAGCTGCATCATTTTTCACAAACTCATGGAATTTTATACAAAAGAAAACGGCAAAAATTGGTTGTTTTCCACAAGGAAGATGTCACAATTTGTACGCAAATTTGTGGGATAATCTGTACAAAGGCCGCTTTTTCCAGTATCATAGATAAGAATCTACAAAAAGCGGGGGGACGGATATGGCGCTGCTGCGTACAATCGTCTGGTTTGTTTATTTCTTCGGGGCGCTGCTGTTTTACATTCCCGACATGCGGCGCGCCGGCCGGTTGAAGGCGGCCGGCCGGGAGGAAGAGGTTCGGGCCATTCTGGAAAAGGACGTGCGCATGTGGGCCGGCACGCTGATGAAGCTGGCGGGCGTCACCGTCACCGTCAAAGGGGCCGAGAACATCCCCACCGACCGGGCGGTGGTGTTCACCCCCAATCACCAGGGCGATTACGACATCCCCCTGATGCTGCTGTATCTGGACCGGCCCCACGCGCTGGTGGCCAAGGTGGAGACGGACCGCATCCCGCTGGTGCGCCAGTGGATGCGGCTTTTGGACTGCGTGTTTATCGACCGTGCCAACGCCCGCAAATCCATGGAGGCCATGAACCGGGCGGGCGAGCTGGTGAAGGAAGGCAAAAGCGTGGTGGTGTTCCCCGAGGGGACCCGCAGCAAAGGCGACCGCATGGGCGAGTTCAAGGCCGGCGCGTTCCGCATTGCCAGCAAGGTGGGCGCGGACATCGTGCCCGTGGCCATTGACGGCAGCTATAAAATCATGGAGGCCAACGGCGGCCTGATGAAACCCGCCCACGTAAACGTGACCATTCTGCCGCCCGTTTCCACCGCAGGGCTGGACCGGGCTGCCCTCAAGCAGCTGCCCGAGCAGGTGGCCGGCCTCATTGCCGCGGCGAAACAGCCCGGCTGAAAGGAGAAATCATGGCAAGTGCCCGCTATACGCTGAATATCAAACCGGACGCGCCCGAAGAGCCGCCCAAACCCATGACGCGCCGCCAGAAATGGGACAATTTCTGGTTTTATCGCAAATGGCATGTGATCATCGGCGTGGCGGCGGCGCTGATGGTGGGCCTGCTGGTGAAGGACGTGGTCACCAAGGTGGAGCCGGACTACACCATCGGCGTGCTGACCACCCAGTCGCTGCCCTACAGCGCGGACGAGACCCTGGGCGAGAAGCTGGCCACTTTGTGTGATGACCGCAACGGCGACGGCAAGGTGGAAGTGCAGGTGCTGGAATACTGGATCACCGAGGACGCCATCGACCCCAACACCCAGATGGCCATGATCACCAAGCTCATGGGCGATATGCAGACCGGGGAGAGCATGCTGTTTTTGACCGACGACGTGGCGGTCTTTGAGGAAAAGTACGGCATTTTTGCCTACAACGACGGCACCGCGCCCGAGGATTTTGAAAACGCCGACATCACGGGCATGGGCGTCGCCTGGGAGGACTGCCCGGCGCTGGCCGGCCTGGACCTGGGCAATACCGCCACGCCGGACGGCTCCCAGGGCGAGCCGCTTCAGGACACCATGAAAAACTATACGCTGGTCAAACGGGTGTACACCGGCAGCACGCTGGAAGGCGACGAGGAATTGACCGCGTACTACAACAGCGCTGCGGCGCTGTTCGACGCATGGACGCAAAAGGAGGCATGACATGCACTGGCTTTTGATTGTGGGCTGCATTCTGCTGGTTGTGCTGGCCGTGTTGGTTCTGGCGGCCATACGGGCCAGCCGGTCACAGCCGGCCAAGGCGGAATCCACACCCACGCAGCAAACACAGAATCCGTACCGGCGGTTTTACGATTACCGGAAAAAATAAACAGGGGCGGGCGGCGGCGCCCGCGAAGGAGTTCTTACCATGGGGTTGTTTCGTTTTAATTTCAACAAAGAAGGCCCGGGCGTTCCCAAGGACGCACCGCGCAAAAAGGGCGCGGCCCGTTTTTTTGAGATCTTCACCCGGGACGCTTCCCAGATCTGGCTGGCCGGCATCCTGCTGCTGCTGTGCTCCGTGCCCATGATCGCGGCCGTCACCTTTGGGGTGCTGTTCTGGCAGTACCTGGGCATGCTGGCCATTGCGGTGGTGGTGTTCGTGGCATCCACCGCGCTGGTGGGCCCGGCGCTGGCCTGCATGCACACCCTGCTCATCAAGCAGCTGTGCGACGAGCCGTGCTTTTTCTGGCACGAGTACAAAAAAGCCTGGAAAAGCTGCTGGAAACAGGCCTTTGCCGTCAGCGCGCTGTTCGGCACCATCTGCGCCATGGAGTGCGCGGCTGCGGTCATTCATCTGATGACCGCTCAGGAGCTCAGCGCCGTGCTGCTGGGCATGGTCCTGCTGGGCCTGTACATTGCGGTTACCAGCTGGCTGTACGCGCTGCTGCAGCTGACCCAGATGAACATGAACCTGGTGCCCATGCTGAAAAACAGCCTGCTGCTGACCATGGGCTTTCTGAAACGGTCTCTGCCCGCCGGTGTTATCACGCTGGCATCCGGCGTGGTGCTCATCGGCTTTGTGCCGCTGCCCATTACGTTTTTGCTGTGCCTGCTGGGCGTTCCCGCCTTTTTGGCACTCATCGTGGACATGTGGGCCTGGCCTGTGATGGAACAGGTGTTCCACATTTCCGATTTGCGTGCCGAGCGCCGCGAAAAAGAGCGCGCCGAAGAGGCCGCTGCCCTCTGAATCCCGCGCCCCCGATTTGGGGGCGCTGTTTTTTTGCGCCGTTTTGGGGCACCCTAAAAGAGAAGTGAAAACTCGTAAAAATAATTATATAATTTGCTTGACAAATTGTTTTTGACGTGATACAATTTCATCAGGAAAGAAGGTGGAGCCATGCAGAAAAGTGTATACAGTCTGGTGTTGATGGACGACGTGGTGGCCGCGGTGGACCGTTTGGCCTACCGGGAGGGGACCAGCCGCTCCAACATGATCAACCGCATTCTGGCCGAGTACACCCAGCTGGCCACGCCCGAACAGCGGATGCAGGATATTTTCAGCGCCATCAGCGCGGTGCTGGACAGCCAAAGCGCGCTGCAGCCCATGCTCAGCGCCAGCGAGGCCATGTACAGCGTGCGCAGTGCGCTGCAGTACAAATACAACCCCAGCGTGCGCTACGTGGTGGAATTGTACCCCCACGCGGGCGAGGAGCTGGGCGAGTTCCGGGCGCAGCTGCGCACCCAGAACCCCACGCTGCTGCTGTATCTCAGCCAGTTTTACAAGCTGTGGACCAAGTTGGAGGACGCGTGCCTGCACGGTCCGCGGCGCACCTGCCAGGCGTCGGGCGGCCGGTATACCCGGGTGCTGCGCACGCCGCAGAACCTGTCGGACGAAGCGCTGGGCGAGGCGCTGGCCTCTTACGTGCGGCTGTTCGACACCTGCCTGAAAACCTTTTTTGACGATTTGAGCGACGCGGACCGCGCCGTGCGCGCGGTGCAGCGCGCCTATACCGCCGGTCTGGACGAAGCGGCCGCAAGGCTGTAGCGCCCGACCCCGTTTGTTTGACTGCACAGAAAAGAGGAGTGTGAACCTATGGATGCACAGAAAATGACACAAAAGTCTCTGGAGGCGCTGCGCGCCGCCCAGAGCCTGGCCGTGGAATATGAGAACCAGGCGTTGTGCCCGGAGCATCTGTTCTGCGCGCTTTTAAATCAGCAGGACGGCCTCATCGGCCAGCTGTTCAGCAAGATGGGCGTCGAGCCGGGCAACCTGGCCGCCGCCTTTGCAAACAAGGTGTCCCAGCTGCCCCATGTGACGGGCACCGGCCGGGACCCGGACAAAGTCTACATCACCCCGGAGCTGGACAAAGCCCTGACCGCGGCGGAAAAGACCGCCCGGAACATGAAGGACGAATACGTGTCCGTGGAGCATCTGGCCCTGGGCCTGATGGACGCGCCCAACGCCGCCGTGCGCGAGGTGCTGCGCCAGTTCTCCATTGACAAAAGCGAATTTTTGAACGTGCTGGCCCAGGTACGGGGCAACCAGCGCGTGACCAGCGACAACCCCGAAAGCACCTACGACGTGCTGGCCAAGTACGGCCAGGAGCTGGTGAGCCTGGCCCGCCAGCAGAAGCTGGACCCGGTCATCGGCCGTGACGCCGAGATCCGCAACGTGATCCGCATCCTCAGCCGGAAAACCAAAAACAACCCCGTGCTCATCGGCGAACCGGGCGTGGGCAAAACGGCCATTGCCGAAGGGCTGGCCCAGCGCATCGTCCGGGGCGACGTGCCGGAAAACCTCAAGGACCGCAAGGTCTTCAGCCTGGACATGGGCGCGCTGGTGGCCGGCGCCAAGTACCGGGGCGAGTTTGAAGAGCGCCTGAAAAGCGTGCTGCAGGAAGTGAAAAAGAGCGAAGGGCAGATCATTCTGTTCATCGACGAATTGCACACCATCGTGGGCGCGGGCAAGACCGACGGCGCCATGGACGCGGGCAACCTGCTCAAGCCCATGCTGGCCCGGGGCGAATTGCACTGCATCGGCGACACCACCCTGAACGAGTACCGCCAGTACATCGAGAAGGACCCGGCCCTGGAGCGCCGGTTCCAGCCGGTGATGGTGGACCAGCCCAGCGTGGAGGACACCATCTCCATTCTGCGCGGCCTGAAAGAGCGGTACGAAGTGTTCCACGGCGTCAAAATTCAGGACGGCGCCCTCATCGCGGCGGCCGTGCTGTCCAACCGGTATATCTCGGACCGGTTTTTGCCGGACAAAGCCATCGACCTGGTGGACGAGGCCTGCGCCATGATCCGCACCGAGATGGATTCCGCCCCGGCGGAGCTGGACGATCTGCGCCGCAAGATCATGCAGCATGAAATTGAGGAAGCGGCCCTGAAAAAGGAGACCGACCAGCTGTCCAAAGAGCGGCTGGAGGCGCTGCAGAAGGAGCTGGCCGCCATGCGCGACGAGTTCCAGACCATGAGCGCCAAATGGGAGAACGAGAAGGCCGCCATCGGCAAGGTGCAGAAGCTGCGCGAGGAGATCGAGCGCGTCAACGGCGAGATCGCCAAAGCCGAGCGGGAGTACGATTTGAACAAAGCCGCCGAGCTGAAATACGGCCAGCTGCCCGGCCTGCAGAAACAGCTGCAGGAAGAGGAGAAAAAGGCCGAATCCGTGGAGAAAAACGCCACCCTGCTGCGGGATAAGGTCACCGAAGAGGAGATCGCCCGCATCATCGCCCGCTGGACGGGCATCCCCGTGGCAAAGCTCATGGAGGGCGAGCGGGAGAAGCTGCTCCATCTGGACGACATTCTGCACAAGCGGGTCATCGGCCAGAACGAGGCCGTGGAAAAGGTCACCCAGGCCATCCTGCGCAGCCGCGCGGGCATTGCGGACGAAAACCGCCCCATCGGCAGCTTTTTGTTCCTGGGCCCCACGGGCGTGGGCAAGACCGAGCTGGCCAAAGCCCTGGCCGAGTGCCTGTTTGACGACGAAAAGAACATCGTGCGCATCGATATGACGGAGTACATGGAGAAATTCAGCGTCTCCCGCCTCATCGGCGCGCCTCCGGGATACGTGGGTTACGAGGAGGGCGGCCAGCTGACCGAGGCCGTGCGCCGCAAACCCTACAGCGTGGTGCTGTTCGACGAGATCGAAAAGGCCCACCCGGATGTGTTCAACATTCTTTTGCAGGTGCTGGACGACGGCCGCATCACCGACAGCCAGGGCCGCACCGTGGACTTTAAGAACACCATCATCATCCTCACCTCAAACCTGGGCTCGCCCTATATTCTGGACGGCATCCGGGACGGGGAGATCACGCCCGAGGCCCGGGCCCAGGTGGACGCGCTGCTGAAGCAGTCCTTCCGGCCGGAGTTCCTGAACCGCCTGGACGAGATCGTGTACTACAAACCGCTGACCAAAGAGGAGATCGGCGGCGTGGTGGACCTGCTGCTGCAAAGCCTGCGCAAACGCCTGGCCGACAAGCAGCTGGAGCTGGTGGTCACCCCGGCGGCCAAACAGGCCATCGTGGACGGCGGCTACGACCCCATTTACGGCGCCCGCCCGCTGAAGCGCTACATTCAGCAGAAGGTGGAAACGCTGGTGGCACGGCACATTCTGGCCGACGACCCCGCCCCCGGCGAGACCATCACCGTGGACGCGGAAAACGGCACATTGCTTCTTCGCTGAGAAAAACCCCCGGCGCCTTTGCCGGGGTTCCGTAAGAAAACGACGCCGGGCAGGAGCCCCTTTTGCGCGGCTGCATCGTCAAACCGCCTCGACAACCACAAAGGGTGCCGGGTTTTTCCCGCAAGGCGGGAAAATGGGGACCAGGGCTGGTCCGCAACCGGCCGGGCGGTCCGCGAAGCGGAGTGGGCGCATTGTTGCCGCGCCCGCAGCCCCTTCGGCGTTTTTCCTTGCATCCGCATCAAACGGGACGCCTTCCCGGTGCAAGCAGTTGCGCCCCGAAATTTTGAGGAAAAGAACAAAAAAGCGGTCCTGCAAGCAAA
>CALXIP010000044.1 GCA_944388395.1 uncultured Ruthenibacterium sp. | reverse complement strand
TACTAGTTGATGGTCGGCTGATACAGATCGGTATAGTCCACTACCCGATATCGATCTCCTCCGTCCACGATCACGCTGCCCAGAGAAGCATCGCTGGCCTCATATTGATTTCCAAACGTCGGGTATAGTACCGGGTCCTTCTGAACCACTTTAATGTGCGACGAAAGATCCGCATACTGCTGCAAAAGCGACAGAGTCCGGCTGTCTTCGCCGCCTGTTCGTGCCAGATAATACAGGGTGATGTCTTCATCCACGCTTTCGCAAAGCTTTTTGGTCTCGTCCGACAGGCTGTACACTCCGCTGTCAGTCAGGTCCAGCTGTGTGTAGCGTTCGGGCAATGCCCCTATGAACAAATTCAGCACAATTACCAGCACCACCATCAGTGCGCACATAGCGCTGGCATAGGCGCCGTTTTTCATCGCCCGGGATTGAAGCGTCTTCTTCAGTCTTTCTTTCATGGCGCATCTCTCCTTCCCGTCAGCTCCAGCGCCGCTTTTCAATTCCCTGCGTGGTCAGGAATACAAAAAGCAGCGCAATGGAAATGTAATAAACAATGGCGGTGATGTCGAACACGCCATTCACAAACGTGCTGAAACGGTCAAACAGTGCCAGCGTGTTCAGCATCTTGGCGAAGCTGCCTTCCATCTGCACATCGGTGAAACGTGTGAGGATCAGCAAAATCAATTCCGCCAGACAAAACAGCCCCGTGGAGAGCACCAGACTTTTCGTCATCAAATAGACCAGCACGCATACGAGCAGTGCCAACAGAGAAAAAGCCAGGGTGCTTGCAAACGTCGTGCTGGAGATCAGCGAAGCAATGCTGGGCATCAGATAAATCAGAATCAATGCGCCAAATGTGCACAGTGCCGCAATGATCTGGTTTTCCGTCAGGCTGCTCATAAACAGCCCGATGGCCAGTGTGGCGGCTCCCAGCAGGAAAAAGGCCAGCAGACAACCGTAAGCGCGCAGCAGCGAAACCGTGCCGAACGCCGCCATGATCAGCGGGCACACCATTGCCACCACAAGCGGGATCGCATAAATTGTCAGCAGCGCCAGATATTTTCCCCACACAATTCCCGAGATGGAAACCGGGCTGGTCAAAAGCAGCTGATCGGTTTTTTGGCGGCGTTCCTCAACCATACTGCGCATGCTCAGCAGCGGAACAACGACCAGGAACATAAACATCGAATTGTTCAGCACATAGCCAAATTCTCCATAACCGCCCGACAGACAAAGCGCCATGAAATACAACCCGATCACAAACACTACAAAAGCGCTCACCACCCAGCCGGACATTCCGTGGAAGGCACCGCGCAAATCCTTTTTATAAATCGCCAGCATGATCCTTCTCCTCTTCTTCCTCGTTGTTCTGTGCGGAAATTTCCCCATCTTCCGCCGAGGATTCTCTCTCCGGCAGTTCTGTCAGGACCTCCGCATCTTCCAGAACTCTGTCGCCGGTCAGTTCCAGGAAAACATCTTCCAGGCTGAGGGTCTCGTTCTGCATGCGAAGCACTGCACAACCGGCTGCCGCCAGCGCGCTGCTGATCTGCGCGCGAAGATCCCGGCCTGTATCGTAGCTCAGACGTGCGGTGACAGCGCCTTCATCCAGGCAGGGCTCAAAGGCAACATCCCGCGCACCTTCCACGCTGTTCAAAACACCGCGCACGGTTTTTTCGTCGCCCAATGCCGTAACAATTAAAACATTCTGGCCTTCTGCGCGCTGGGCCAGATTTTCCGGCGTGTCACAGGCCACCAATTTCCCATGGCTCAAAATCAGCACCTTGTCACATACTGCCGCCACCTCGGAAAGAATATGGCTGGACAGCAGAATGGTGTGCTTCTTCGCCAGAGAGCGAATCAACTCACGAATCTCAATAATCTGCTTCGGGTCCAATCCCACCGTCGGTTCGTCCAGAATCAACACTTCCGGTCCGCCCAGCAGCGCTCCGGCCAGCCCCACCCGCTGCCGATAGCCTTTGGACAAATTTTTGATCAGGCGGTCCTTTACCTCCGTCACGCCGGTCTGCGCCATCGCCTGCTTTGCCAGATCCTGCCGGTCCGGTTTTGCGAACCCCTTCAGCTGCGCTACAAACAACAGGTATTCCCAGGGCGTCATATCCGGATAGACCGGCGGCTGCTCCGGCAAATATCCAATTTTCGCACGCGCCGCTCTCGGCTCATCAAAAATATCGCTTCCATCAATCAGGGCAGTTCCATCCGTAGCAGAAATATATCCGGTCATCATATTCATGGTGGTGGACTTTCCCGCTCCGTTGGGGCCCAGCAAACCGCAGATTTCTCCCTTTTCCACAGTAAAACTCAAATGATCCACCGCTATGTGATTTCCATAGCGCTTGGTAAGCTCTTTTACCTGTATCATGCCAACGCTTCCTTTCCCTGCATGAGGGACGCAAAACGCCCCAAAGTATTTTCATTGTATGGTTGAAGTTTGAAAAAGCCCTGATAATTATTTGATAAAACTGTGAAACCCCTCTCGCTTTTTCTCCTTCAAACGCGCTTTTTTGCAGATACCGATAAAAAAAGCAGGAAGCCCACGGGCTTCCTGCTGCATGTGTAAACTTATTTGTTTTTATACATTTCGTCATAATACTTCTGATAATTACCAGAAGTAACATTATTCATCCACTCTTCGTTGGCCAGATACCAATCAATGGTCTTCACAATGCCGACCTCAAAAGCAGTCTCCGGATACCAGCCAAGTTCCTCTTTGATCTTGGTGGGGTCGATGCCGTACCGACGGTCATGTCCCAGACGATCCGCAACGTATTTGATCAGGCCCTCGTTGATATCGGCATCCTGCAATTTGTCGTGCAGCTGCTCAATGATGGTTTTTACAATGAAGATATTGGGACGCTCGTTGTGTCCGCCCACATTGTAAACTTCGCCCACACGGCCGCCGTTGGCAACCATGTCGATGGCTTTGCAGTGATCCTCCACATACAGCCAGTCGCGCACATTCATGCCGTCACCGTACACGGGCAGCTGTTTGTGGTGCTTGACATTGTTGATCATCAGCGGGATCAGTTTTTCCGGGAACTGATAGGGACCATAGTTGTTGGAGCAACGGGTGATGTTCACCGGCATGCCGTAGGTGTCATGGAACGCCATGACGAACATATCAGCGCTGGCCTTGGAGGAAGAATACGGGCTGTGCGGGCACAGGGGCGTGGTCTCCATGAAATAACCGTCCTCGCCCAGAGAGCCGTACACTTCATCGGTGGATACCTGCAGGTATTTCTTGCCCTCTGCCCAGGCGCCGTCACGATACCATGCGTTTTTGGCGCATTGCAGCAGGTTCACGGTGCCCAGCACATTGGTTTCCACAAAAATTTCGGGGTTGGTAATGGAGCGGTCCACGTGGCTCTCCGCCGCAAAGTTGATCACAAAATCGAAATCGTATTTTTCAAACAATCCGGTAACCAGTTCGCGGTCGCAGATATCGCCCTGCACGAAGACATGGCGTTTGTCGCCCTCCACTCCCTTCAAATTTTCCAGGTTGCCTGCATAGGTCAGTTTGTCCAGGTTGACCAACAAAATGTCATCGTACTTATTCAGCATGTAATAGACAAAGTTGGAACCAATAAAGCCGGCACAGCCGGTAATCAAATATTTTTTCATTCCATTCAGTCCTCCGGTTTCCAGTTTTCAAAAAAGCATTTCAACGCATCCTGCCAGGTGCGCATCTCATTGCCCACAGT
>CALXIP010000043.1 GCA_944388395.1 uncultured Ruthenibacterium sp. | reverse complement strand
TCCGCGCCGGCCTGTGAAGCCGAAGATACCGTGGACGCGGCTGTGGATGCCGAACTGGAATCCGCCCCGCCGCAGCCGGCCAGAGCCAGCACCATCAAAAACGCGCAAACCAATGCAAATTTCTTTTCCATCTTTACAAACCCCTTTCCATCCCCATGCGGTCCGCAGCCGCTTGTTTTGTGATGTTGTGAGTATTGTAATTGAATATTTATTCTAAGTCAATGCATTTTTATTAATTTTGTATATAATTACAATATTTTCTCGGGAACTCCCTGATTTAATTAGCAATTTATGTATTTTTATTACAAAAATATGACTATATATTTTGAATATTTGCATTTTTATGCTTGAAATAAAAGAACAGTATGCATTTTTTGAATGCATACTGCTAAAATTTATTCATTTCTTTTTCATCCAAACGCCCAGGCACACCACCGCGTATACCAGCATCGGAAGCGCCGCAGACAAAACAAGCTGCACCCAAATCGACCCGCTGCTGTTCAGCCAGGGCAGCAGACGCCGAAGGATCGCCATGCCCCACACACCTGCCAGCCGGGACGGCGCCAGAGCCATCGCCCATACGGCAGTCCGGTAAAATGTCCGCGGAGAGAAGGCGCATTCCCCTCTGGCCCGTCCTGCCTCAAACAGCGGGATGGACAAAAAGGACAGCGCTGCCGCCGGAAGTGCCAGCGCATCCGCATCTCCCAGACTCAGCGACCCCACGCCGCCCAGCGCGCACAAAAAGAGCACGCCCCACACCACAGCCGTCCCACCGGCCAGAATCGCGGCAGCGCCCTGGCAGTATGGTCTCTTTCGGATGGTTTGCAGCGGCGCAAGCCCCAGCAAACTGTCCACCGACACGCCGTACAGCCGGCTGAGCGCCATCAGCTTGTCCACATCCGGTGTGCTTTGCCCGGTCTCCCATTTGCTGACGGCCTGCCGGGACACCCCCAGCTTTTCCGCCAGTTTTTCCTGGGAAAGCCCTGCTTTCTCCCGCAGCAAAAGCAAATTCTGTTCCAATGTCATTGCAAGCGCCTCCTTTTTTCTTCATGATACACAAAAGCCGCGCCCGTAGTCCACCAGTCGCGGCTGGAAAATGCGCAACCATCCGTTGCAATTTACGGTTCAGCGCACATTGGGCGCTTTGTGCCGCAGAAACGTGGGGAATCCTTCCACGTCGCCAACGGCAAACCCCGCCTTGGCAAGCGCATAGCAGTTTCCCTTGTCCGTGTACAAAAAGAAGAAATTTTTCGTCTCGACCCACCGCACAATGTGGCCGTACCCCATGTGGTCCGGCACACCCTGCGCAGAGATCTGGTTCACGGTAAATCCGTCGTCGTAAAACTGAATCAGCAGACGCATGTCCTCGCCGAACAGTGCGCGATACTTGTGGGTCTGGCGTGCCAGATAAATGGCCGGCGCCATGGCGCCCAGCAAAAACAGCACCAAACCCAGCACAAAAAACACCACCGCATGGGGCACTGCGTCGTGCGCCACCAGACCGGCGCCCACGCACAGCAGCACAAGACCGCCGACGATGAGCACGATCCGGTCCGCTTTATGCGCCACCGAAAAAATTTCCTCTGTGGCCTCTTTACTCCAGATGGCCGTATTGCCAAACAACGGCTGCATGGTTCTCACTCCTCACATATTTTTTTGCAGCGCCCGGTCCTGCTGTTCGATCCAGTCGGCCACTTCGCCGCCCAGACGCCGCAGCGTTCCTTCCCGGAAGGGGCTTTCAAAGCCCGCGGCCGCCACCAGGCCCGGATAGCTCTCGGTGCCGGCCTTTTCCACCAGCGCCAGATACCGGTTCCAGGCATCCTCTTTGTCCTTCAGGAACGCGGTAAAGAACTGCAGGGCGACGGTTTGCGCCAAACAGTAGTCCAAATAGTAGAACGGCACCTCATAGATGTGCAGCTGCCGCTGCCAACCGGCGCCGCGCCCGTAGAAGGGCAGCCCGTCAAAATCGATCCAGGGCCGGTACTCCTTTTCCAGGCGGGCCCAGACCTCGTTGCGCTCATCACAGCTCATATCCGGATTGGCATACACGATGTGCTGAAATTCGTCCACCATGGTGCCGTACGGCAAAAAGCAGATGGCATCTTCCGCATGGGACAGCTGGTACCGGTCCGTGTCCTCCCGGAAGAACAGATGATGATAGTCGGAAGTCAGGAACTCCATGGACATGGAGTGGATCTCGCAGCTCTCCATGCCCGGCTCCTCCACAATGGCGGGCAGCTCGCGCTTGGCGGCGACCCAGGCGGCAAAGGCGTGGCCCGCTTCATGGGTCAGCACGTCCACATCATCGGCCGTGGCGTTGAAGTTGGAAAAAATGAACGGCTGTTTGTAGTCCGGCAGATACGTGCAGTAACCGCCGGGCGCCTTGCCGGGTTTTGAGAGCACGTCAAAGCACTCCGACGCGAACATCTCCTGAATAAAGGCCGCTGTTTCGGGGCTCAGCTCCTGGTACATTTTGCGGCCGGCCGCCAGAATTTCATCCGGCGTTCCCTTGGGCGCGGGGTTGCCCTGCGCAAAGCAGAAACCGTCGTCGTAGAACTTGGGGTCCTGCACGCCGGTGCGGGCGTGCTGCAGCGCCTTCAGGCGGGCCACCACAGGCACGATGTCCCGTTTGACGCCGGCCCGGTAGGCAGCCATATCTTCCAGCGTATAGCCAATGCGCCGCATGCGGATGGCGCCCAGCGGAATGAAGTTCTCATATCCCATGGCGCGGGCCTGCCGGGTGCGGTTTTTCACCAGCTTGTCGTACAGCTCGTCCAGTTCTTTCCGGTGACTGTCAAACCAGGCGCCCTCGGCCTCATAGGCGGCTTTGCGCACCGCCCGGTCCGGGTCCATTTTATACGGCGCCATCTGGCTCACGGTCAGCACCTTGCCGTCAAAGGGGATCTGCGCCGAAGCATACAGCTTCTGATAGGCGGTGGTCAGCCGGTTTTCCTCGGCCATCAGCTCCAGCACCTCAGGGGTCTGGCTCTTCACATCGATCTCCATTTTATCAAACACAATGGAGCCCAGTTTTTCCTCCATCTCCTTGCGGAAGGGCGATGCCAGCAGGGCGCGGTACACGTCCAGCTGCCGGTCCGCCAGAACCGGGCTGTTCTCATCAAAGAACTCCCGCTCTTTCTCATAAAAAGCATCCCGGGTATCCACCGTGTGGCGGATCTCCGCCAGAGTTGCCATCGTACTCACATGACGGCACAGCGTATCAAAGCTGGCATACAAATCCAGCTGCGCCTCGGCGCTGTCCGCCGTCTCGATCTGCTCGCGCAGCCAGGTCAGCGCCGACAGCGTCTGCTCCAGGTCCGGGCGCGCGTACTGCATTTCACTGAATTTCATGAAGGCATCTCCTTGTCGTCGTAAATCTCTTCTATTTTAGCATGTACGGCCGCCGGAGAAAAGATACAAACTGTTCAAAGCTTTTCACGGCGAAGCGCTGTTTCTGTACAGAACTTGCAACCGGGCGCCGCACCTGCTATAATAGGGCCGAACGCAGAGTAGAGGCCTGCGCGTTAAGTGCCGTTCCGACGGGGAGTTGCGGGACGGACGAAAAGCACCGCTTGCGGTGCAGGCTTCGCATCCCGCTGCTGCATACCGGAACCGGAAGGCCCTGGGCCTTTTTGCCTCCTTTATGCGGCAACAAACGCATAAAGGAGGCTTTTTTATGCTCGAAAAAAATCCGTTTGTCTCTCTGGCCGGCCGTCTGCGCGCCGGTCTGGAGGAAGTCCACCGCCTTTCCAGCATGGTGGGAACCGCCATGCTGGCCGCTCTTCATCTGGTCCTCAATCAGTTCACCTTTGCGGTGAGCCAGTTTCTGGAGATCGGCTTCACCTTTCTGGCCACCGCCTCGGCCGCCTATCTGTACGGGCCCTGGCTCGCGGGGCTGATGGGCATTGTCGCCGACACGCTGGGCTATTTTCTGCGGCCCAACGGCACCTATTTCCCCGGCTGGACGCTGAATGAATTTCTGCTGGGCTTTCTGTACGGGTGCTGGCTGTACAAAAAGCCCGTCACCCTCTGGCGTACCTTTGCCGCCTGCCTGTCCGCCGTGCTGCTGATCAACCTGTGCCTGACGCCCCTTTGGCTGCACCTTGTGTACGGCAACGCCTTTGTGATCACCGGCCTGCGCCTGGTAAAAAACCTGATCAAGCTTCCCATCGACACGTTGCTGCTGTACACGCTTTTGAAAGCGCTGCAGGCCCGCCGCAAAGGGTAAGTGCCGCGCACACTCCCCTCTCCCCGTGCATAGCATGGAGTGTGGCGCACATCTTTCTAAAAGCCGCCCGCCGGGCGGCTTTTTTTATCGCGCCGCAATTAAAAGGAGGTTTTTCTATGGCACAGACAATCGAGACATCCGGCCCGGTCTATCCCGGCCGTGTCCTGCAGACCGGCTCGTCCGGCAGCGAGGTGGCCCGGATGCAGACCTATCTCAACGCCCTGCAAAAGGCAGGCTATCCCACGCTGAAAACACTGACGGTCGACGGCCAGTACGGCGCGGCCACCGCCAACACCGTCAAACAGTTTCAGGCGCTGAAGGGGCTTTCCATTGACGGCAAGATCGGCCCCGCCACCTGGAACGCCATCGTGGCGGCTTACAACGCCGCCTACAACGGCAGCGCCGACACCTGGCCCGGCATCACGCTGCGCTCCGGTTCCACCGGGCAGGACGTGCGCCACATGCAGATGCGGCTGAACCAGGTGGCCACCCTGTACCCGGGCATCAACAAGCAGACCGAGGACGGTCAGTATGGCTCCAACATGTCCAACGCGGTGCGCCGCTTCCAAAGTCAGTTCGGTCTGACCGCCGATGGCCAGCTGGGCAAAAACACCTGGAACGCCATTGTATCGGTGCACAACGCCGAAAGCACCACCACCCCCACACAGGTGACCACGCCCTATTCCGGCACGGCCATGCGCACCGGCTCTTCGGGCGATTACGTGCGCTTTCTGCAAAGCTATCTCAACGCGCTGGGCGCAAAACTGACCGTAGACGGCCAGTTCGGCACGGCCACCAGCCGTGCCACTCAGCAGTTCCAGGCCAAAGCCGGCCTGCCCATCGACGGTGTGGTGGGCAGCGCCACCTGGGCCAAACTGATTCCCGCGTTCAACGGCACCCTGTAACGCAAAAAAGCCCCGGCCTTGCGGCCGGGGCTTTTTTTATTCTTCTGTCTGCAGCATCCATTTGCAGGCGGCCAGGTCCCGCCGCTTTTCCTCGGGCAGTTCCGGATAGGCCGGGTCCGCTTCCTCCAGCACCTTGCGCACCACTTCCGACACAAGGAACCGGGCATACCACTTCTGATCCGCAGGGATCACGTACCAGGGACTGTGCTTGGTGGCCGTTGCGTTGATGGCCGCCTCGTAGGCTTTCATGTACTCGTCCCAGTGGGCCCGCTCTTTTAAATCGCTCTCGGAAAATTTCCAGTTTTTCTCCGGCACGTCGATCCGTTCCAAAAAGCGCTGCTTTTGTTTTTTGCGGGATACGTTGAGAAAGATCTTCACCACGCGGTAGCTGTTTTCGTACAGATATTCCTCAAAATCCCGAATCTGCAGATAGCGCTTTCCGAAAAAGTCCTTGTCCGGCGCGTCGATGCACCGGTCCGCCATGGCGTAGCTCTTCTGCATCCGGTGCACTTTCACCACCAGCACGTCCTCGTAGTAAGAGCGGTTGAAAATGGCGATTTTGCCCCGCTCCGGCAGGGCCTTGTGGGCGCGCCACAAATAGTCGTGGCGCAGTTCCTCGCTGGTGGGCTGCTTAAAGCTGACCACATCCACACCCTGGGGATTCATCCCGCGCATCACATGCTTGATGGTGCTGTCTTTGCCTGCGGCGTCCATGGCCTGCAGCACCACCACGATGCCCTCTTTGCCCGCCGCGTACAGCTTGTCCTGCAGCGCGGCAATGCGCGCCAGGTTCTTCTCTGTATAAGCCAGATAGGTTTCCTTATCCTTCTTGGTCAGACCGTCGCCTTTGGCATTGGTGGGCAGGCTCTCCAGTTCCAGCTCCTGCTTTCCGTTGAAACAATATTCACGCAGCCCCATGAAAGCCGCCCCCTTCCTTTTTTATAGTATACCACGCCCCGCCGAAAATGTGTGAACCCCGTGGGAATTTTTTTGCAAATCTCTTGACTTGGAGTATACTCCAGGGTGTACAGTAAAAGCAACGAATCCTCGGGAGGGATGCTGTATGTGTGAATCATTCCGTGAGACCGATCCGGAATTTTCCGCTTTCTTTGAAGATTTTGCCTGTCAGCAGGCGCCCCGGCACTGCGGGCTGACCGAGCCGGTGCGCTTTCTGGTGCTGCTGTCTGCCCTGGCCGCCTGCGGCGGACCGGAGCTGTACGCCAGCACCCTGAACGACGCGCTGGACGCAGGCCTGACACCGGTGCAGGCCCGGGAGATTCTGTACCACACGGTGCCTTACGCGGGTTACGCACGGGTCCAGCCCTGCTTTGCGGCGGCCAACCAGGCCTTCCGCGCGCGGGGCGTTGCCTTGCCGCTGCCTGCGCAGAGCACCACCACCCCGGCGACCCGTTTTGAAAAAGGGCTTGCCGTTCAAAAGCAGCTGTTCGGGGCCGAGCAGATCGAAACCATGCGCGCTTCGGCGCCGGCGGACCAGAAACCCATCCAGGACTTTTTGTCCGCCAACTGCTTCGGAGATTACTACACCCGCGGCGGGCTGGACGCGCGCCAGCGGGAGCTGGTCACCTTTGCGGTTCTGGCGGCCATGGGCGGCTGCGAGCCCCAGCTGACCGCCCACATCCGTGCCAATCTGGGCGCGGGCAACGACCGTTCCGTGCTGATGGGCGCTGTGACGGCGCTGGTGCCCTACATCGGGTATCCCCGCAGCCTGAACGCCATCCGCTGCATCACCGAAGTCACACCAAACGAAGGAGAAACGCTATGAATGAATCCGAGATCCGGGCCGCTCTCGGCCCCGGCGCTGTCTTCCCCGTCGGCGGGGAGAATACCGCCTTTGCACAGTATTTTGTAGGAACAAGCTATTTGACCATGCTCACCACACAGGGTGTGGGCGTGGGCAACGTCACCTTTGAACCGGGGTGCCGCAACAACTGGCACATCCATCACAAAGGAGGCCAGATCCTTCTGGTAACAGCCGGCCGCGGCTGGTATCAGGAGTGGGGCCAGCCCGCCCGCGCGCTGAAGCCCGGTGACGTAGTCAATATCCCGCCCGAAGTCAAGCACTGGCACGGCGCGGCCCGGGACGCCTGGTTCCAGCACCTGGCACTGGAAGTTCCCGCACAGGGCGCGTCCAATGAATGGCTGGAGCCGGTGGACGAGACGGCCTACAACGAGCTTTGAAGCAGGAGGCAGCCATGTTGAAAAAACTCGGCTTCGGCATGATGCGCCTTCCCCTCACAGCGGGCGGCGCAGACAAAGACGTGGATCTGGAGCGGGTGGCGCCCATGGTGGATGCCTTTCTGCAGCGGGACTTTTGCTATTTTGACACCGCGTATATGTATCACGGCGGGTGCAGCGAAGAAGTGGTGCGCAAGGCGCTCACCCAGCGCCATCCTCGCTCCCGCTTTTTGCTGGCGGACAAAATGCCTGTGATGATGTTGCAGAAAAGCAGCGATCAGCCGCGCATTTTTGAGCAGCAGCTGGCCCGGTGCGGCGTGGATTACTTTGACTTTTATCTTCTGCACAGCCTGACGGCCACACATTACGAGACCGCCTGCCGCCTGGACACCTTTGCCTTTGCCCGCCAGCAGAAGGCCGAGGGCCGCATTCGCCGGCTGGGCTTTTCCTTCCACGACAGCGCACAGGTGCTGGACCGGATCCTGACCGAGCATCCCGAGGTGGATTTCGTGCAGCTTCAAATCAATTATCTGGACTGGGAGGACGCTTCTGTGCAGTCCCGCCTCTGCTACGAGACCGCCCTGCGCCACGGGAAACCCGTGACCGTAATGGAGCCGGTGAAGGGCGGCACGCTGGCCACCCTGCCTCAGGCGGCATTGGAACGGATGCGCCGGATCCATCCGGACTGGAGCGCGCCGGTCTGGGCGCTGCGCTTTGCCGCCGGCCTGGAAAACGTACAGATGGTCCTCAGCGGCATGTCCACGCTGGAACAGGTGGCGGAAAACACCGCCGCAATGGAACACACGCCGCCCTTTGATGCAGCCGAGCGCGCCGCTGTGGCCGGTGCTGCCGCCCTGCTCCGTCAGGCAGCCGCGGTCCCCTGCACCGGGTGCCGTTACTGCGTGGATGGCTGCCCTGCCCATATCCCCATTCCCCGCTATTTTGAGCTGTACAATACCGATTTGGGCACCGGCGGAAATACGTTTGACACGCACCAGGCCTATTATGAAAACTACGGCCCCACCCATGGGAAAGCCTCGGATTGCATTGGCTGCGGCGCCTGTGTGCGGGTATGCCCCCAGCACATTGCCATTCCGGACCGTCTGAAAGAGGTGGCCCGCCATTTTGAAACCGACTGAGGAGGAACTCTATGAATTATCGTGAACTGGGACGCACCGGCCTGATGGTCAGCGAGATCGGCCTTGGGTGCGAGGGATTTGTGGACCACGACGGCGAACTGGTGGAGCCGCTGCTGAACGCGGCGGAGCAGGCCGGTGTCAACTGCCTGGATCTGTATTCGCCGGACCCGGAAATGCGCAGCCGGCTGGGCCGGGCGCTGAAGGGCCGCCGGAACCGGTTTATCCTGCAGGCCCATTTGTGCACCGTCTGGAAGGACGGCCAGTATAAGCGCACCCGGGACATCCGCGAGGTGCGCGCCGGATTTGAAGACCTGCTGACCCGGCTGGAGACCGACCATGTGGAAATCGGCATGATCCATTATGTGGATTCGCTGGAAGACTGGAACGGCGTGCAGAACGGCCCGGTGATGGACTACGCCCGTCAGCTGAAAGCGCAGGGGCGCATCGGCTGCATCGGCCTGTCCAGCCACAATCCCGTGGCGGCCGCCGCGGCCGTGGAAAGCGGGCTCATCGACGTTCTGATGTTCAGCGTGAACCCCTGTTATGACCTGCAGCCCGCCGGTGAGGACTGCGAGGCCCTTTGGAGCGGGGCCAGTTACGAAAAAGAACTGACCAACATGGACCCCGACCGGGCACGGCTGTACGAACTGTGCGAAACCCGGGGCGTGGGCATCACTGTGATGAAAGCCTTTGGCGGCGGCGATTTGCTGAACGAAAAACTGTCGCCCGCGGGCCGGGCGCTGACGGCGTGCCAGTGCATTCACTATGCGCTGACCCGTCCCGCCGTGGCGGCGGTGATGACAGGTGCTCACACCGTGGCCGAGCTGGAACAGAGCCTTGCCTACGAGACTGCCGGCGAGGACGAGCGGGATTATGCCGCGGCGTTTTCCTCTTTCCCGCGGATCAGCTGGAACGGCCACTGCATGTACTGCGGCCACTGCGCGCCCTGCCCCAAGGGCATCGATGTAGCCGCCGTCACCAAGTTTCTGAACCTGGCCCGCGCCCAAAACGGCGTGCCGGAGACAGTGCGGGAGCATTATGCTGTTCTGCCCCACAAAGCGGACGAGTGTGTCGCTTGTGGCGCCTGCACCCGCCGCTGCCCCTTTGGTGTGGATGTGGTTGCCAACATGAACGAGGCGGCCCAGCTGTTTGGCCGTCCCTGACCGAACTTTGTCAATTGTGCGCGGCGCGGCCTGGCCGGATTCTGTCCCGCAGGGGAAAGGAAGGATGGAACGATGAAACAAATCATCATTCGCAGAGACGCGGTGTTTGCTTTGCATGCAAACGTCTCTCTGAAAGGCTATCCCTCTTATGATATTCCGCTGCCGTCGCCGGAAGCGGCCGGCCCGCTGCTGAAGAACGTGGTAAAGGAAGAACTCCCCTTGGACACGCTCCTTCGGGAGTATCAGCAGGTCATGGCAGGCGAGGATTCCGCCGTATTTGCCCGGATGTACCAAATCAGCGAAACAAGCGGTCTTGTGATCGACGGGCACATCTGTCTCTACCATTGCGACCCGTGTCCCGTATGGGTCCGTTTTGAGGAGAAACAATGGGCCTATATGAGCGGCCGAAAATATCTCGCGGACGCCTGGTGGTTTGAGGATGCCGAAATCCTGAAAGATATTCAAACCATGAATCTGATTGATTTTCTGGAAAAGTACAAGGGCTGGTGAAGGGGCGCGGCCGCCTCTGACCCCGTCTTTTTTCCGCAACCGGGATGTGATTCCCGGGAACAGCACATGCCGAGAGGAGGGACAAACCATGACCATTGCGCAGGTGAGTCAGAAATACGGTGTCTCCGCGGACACTCTGCGTTATTACGAGCGCATCGGCCTGATTCCGCCGGTGCACCGCAGCGCCGGCGGCATTCGGGACTACGACGAAACCGACTGCGGCTGGGTGGAATTCATCAAATGCATGCGGGCGGCCGGGCTTCCCATTGAAGCGCTGATTGAATATGTGGCCCTGTTCCAGCAGGGAGATGATACGCTTTGTGCCCGGAAGGCGCTTTTGCTGGAGCAGCGGGAGCAGCTGGCGCAGCGCATTGCCGACTTGCAGGCGGTGCTGGACCGGCTGGACCGCAAGATTCAGGTATACGATGAAAAGTGCGTTGCCATGGAACGGCTGCTGCGCCGTCCCTGACAAAAAAGAGAGCGGACCTTCAAAAGGTCCGCTCTTTTTTATCAGCAAAGAATCTCTTTTACCATCCGGCTGAACCGGTCCTTGTCAGCACTCAACGCCACGCGCGCATTGGGCTGTTTGTCTTTGTAGCGCTTGTCCACGTCGCAGATGCTCATGCCGTCTGCCGCGCCGCCGGCAATGTCGATGTCCACATAGGTGTGCACCACATTCTGCAGCACTTCCGGATCGATCACCGCGCACACGGCCAGTGCATCGTGAATGGGCACGGTGTCGATGTCCGCCATGGGCTGCCACACCTTGTACCCGGCCTGCCGGTGCCGGATGAACCGGGCCGTGGCCTTTCCGGCCGGCGTGCCGCTGCTCTCCAGTGCGTCGGCATCCGCCAGAGACAAAACCGCTTTGTGTGTGGCGTCCAGAGGTACAACGGTGATGTCACAGCCGCTGTCGAACACAATTTTGGCCGCCTCCGGATCGATCCAGAAATTGAACTCCGCCGAGGGCGTGATGTTCACTTCCCGATAGCCGCCGCCCATGAGCACGATTCTCTGAATCTTCTGTGCAATGCGCGGTTCGATGCGCAAAGCCATGGCAATGTTGGTCAGCGGACCTACAGGGATCAGGGTGATGTCCCCATCCGACTTCATCAGCGTATCGATCAGCCAGAACACCGCGTGCTCGGGCTGCGGCCGGATGGTGGCCGCCG
>CALXIP010000042.1 GCA_944388395.1 uncultured Ruthenibacterium sp. | reverse complement strand
TTCCGCAGGGCTTTGCCCACGGGTTCCTGGTCCTTTCGGACGAGGCGGAATTCACCTATAAGTGCACGGATTATTATGACCCCACCAGTGAGGGCGGCATCCGCTGGGATGACCCGGACATCGGCATTCAGTGGCCCGCAGTGGACTGCGAGGTGAAGCTGTCCGCCAAGGACGGTCTGCACAAGGGCTTTCGCGAGCAGACCTTCGACTATTTTGAAAGGTGGTAACCCGATTGTCCATGTTAAAAGCTTACTGCAAAGACTTTTGGCGCTATCGCTTTCTCTTGCAGAACCTCATCGGCCGGGACTTCAAGCTCAAATACCGCCGCAGCGTGCTGGGCGTTTTGTGGAGCGTTCTGAATCCGCTTTTGATGAACGTGGTCATGGTGGCGGTTTTCTCCAGTATTCTGGATATGCGCGGAGCCGGCATCGAAAACTTTTCCGTCTATCTGATCATCGGTCAGCTGTTGTTCAGCTTTTTCAGCGAAGCCACGTCTTCCTGCATGTCCAGCATGCTGGCAGCGGCGCCGCTGATTAAAAAAGTGTACATTCCCAAATACATCTTCCCGCTGGAAAAGGCGGGCTTCGCGCTGGTGAACTGCTTGTTCAGCTTCATCGCGCTGATCATCGTCATGATCTTTACGGGTGCGCCGCTGCATCCCACGGCGATCCTGGCGGTCTATCCGTTGCTGACGCTGTTTGTGTTCAGCCTGGGCATCGGCCTGATTTTGGCGGCGGCCACGGTGTTTTTCCGTGACATCATACATCTGTGGGGCGTGTTCATCACGGCGCTGATGTATTTTTCCGCCATCTTTTACGACCCGTTCACCATGGGCGGGTCCGGCGGCGCCATCCTGCAGCGCTTCATTGGTTACAACCCCATGTACTGGTATATCACGGCCTTCCGCGCCGCCGTGCTGGACGGCGAGCTGCTCAGCTGGAACATGATCTGGGTGTGCGGCCTGTGCGCCATTCTGGCGCTGGCGGCGGGCCTGTTTGTGTTCCGCAAAGAGCAGGACAAGTTCGTTCTGCATATTTAAAGGAGGCGTTTTGTTAATGAATATGATCGAAGTGAAAAACGTCTCCATGCGCTTCAACATGGCCAAGGAAAAGCACGAGAGCCTGAAGGAGTATTTCCTGGCCGCCGTGCAGGGTAGGCTGCAGTTTGAGGAGTTTTACGCCCTGCGGGACGTGTCTTTCAACGTGGAAAAAGGCGATTTTTACGGCCTGATCGGGTTGAATGGATCGGGCAAATCCACTCTTTTGAAAATCATTTCCGGCGTGTTCAAACCCTCTTCCGGCTCCACAGTGGTGCACGGGACCATCGCTCCGCTGATCGAGCTGGGCGCCGGTTTTGACATGGACCTGACCGCCCGCGAGAACATTTACCTCAACGGCACCGTGCTGGGCATGACGCCCAAATACATCGACTCCAAGTTCGACGAGATCGTGGAGTTCAGCGAGCTGCAGGATTTTCTGGATGTGCCTTTGAAAAACTATTCCTCCGGTATGGTCAGCCGCATTGCGTTTGCCATCGCCACGGTGACAAAACCCGACGTGCTGATCGCGGACGAGATTTTGTCGGTGGGCGACTTTCTGTTCCAGGAAAAATGCGAAAAGCGCATGCGCGAATTGATGAGCGGCGGAACCACGGTCATTCTGGTCAGCCATTCCATCGAGCAGATCGAGCGCATGTGCAACAAGGTGACCTGGCTGGAGAAGGGGCGTGTCCGCATGACCGGCGACATGCGCACGGTGTGCGACGCCTACAAGGCTCTGGATCAGGGAGGTGCCACATGAGCGGTCCCGTAAAGGACCCCGCCGAGCGCGACTCGGTGGGCAAGGCGCTGCGCCGCACGGCCAATCCGTCGCATTTTTCCAGCCTGGTGCGGCGCGGAAAACAGTGCTACCGTGAGCGCGGGGCCGAGGCGCTGGGCAGGGAGATCTCCTACCGGGTGGATCTGATGACCAAAGGGGAGAGCTGGCGTTTTCGCGCGGATATTCCCCTGAAGCGGGAACTGCGGGAACAGCAGAAGGCGATTTTTCCGCAGATGCCGCGCATCAGCGTGGTGGTGCCGCTGTACAATACGCCCGAACGCTTTTTCCGGGAGATGGTGGACAGCGTGCGCGCACAGAGCTACCAGAACTGGGAACTGGTGCTGGTGGACGCATCGGATGCGCCCAAGACCCGCCTGGGAAAATTGGTGGCAAAGTATAAGGACGGCCGCATCAATTATTGCCGTCTGGCCAAAAACGAGGGCATTTCCGGCAACACCAACGTAGGCCTGGCTGAGGCCAACGGCGAGTACATCGCGCTGCTGGACCACGACGACGTGCTCAGCCCCAACGCGCTGTATGAGGTGGTGCGTGTCATCAACGAGACGGGCGCCGATTTTGTCTATTCGGATGAGATCGTGCTGGACGCGTCCATGAAAAAGCTGGGCGAGTATCACTTTAAACCGGACTATTCCCCCGATACGCTGCGGGGCTGCAACTACATCACCCATTTGTCCGTGTTCAGCCGTGCGCTGCTGGAGAAAGCCGGCGGCGGAGAGCGGTCCGAGTTCGACGGCGCACAGGATTACGATTTGATTCTGCGCCTGACGGAGCAGGCCGCCCGGGTGGAGCACATCCCCAAAGTGCTGTATTACTGGCGGGGCCATGCAGGCTCCACCTCCAGCGATATGTCCGCCAAACCCTATGCGGTGGCCGCCGGCGCCGGCGCTGTGCAGGCGCAGCTGGACCGTTTGGGCATGGCGGGCCGCGTCACGCCCATTGAAGGCTGCCCCGGTGCTTATCGCACCGAGTATGCGGTCAATGCGCCGGCGCGGGTGTCGGTGCTGATCCCCAACAAGGATCATGTGGAAGATTTGAAGCGCTGTCTGGCGGCGCTGTACAAAAATGCGGGCTGGCAGGACCTGGAGGTCATTGTCATCGAAAACAATTCCACCGATCCGGCCACCATGGAGTTCTACAAAGGGGCCGCACGGCTTCCGGGTCTTCGCTTTTTGCAGTACAATGGCCCGTTCAACTTCTCGGCGATCAACAATGCAGGCGCGCAGTTTGCCACCGGCGATTATCTGCTGCTGCTGAACAACGACGTGGAGATGGAAACGCCGGGCTTTGTGCGGGAGATGCTCAGCTATGCCCAGCGGCCGGATGTGGGCGCGGTGGGCGCCAAGCTGTTCTATCCCGACGGCACCATCCAGCATGCGGGAGTGTTCATCGGTCTGGGGGGCAGCGCGGGCCACAACCACAAGGGCCATCCCCGGGATTCTGCGGGCGACATGTACCGGCTGGCCACCACGCAGAACTTCTGCGCGGTCACCGGCGCGTGTCTGATGGTGAAAAAAAGCCTGTATCAGGCCGTGGGAGGCCTGGATGAGGCAAACTTTGCCGTGGCCTACAACGACGTGGACTTCTGCCTGAAGCTGCGGGCCAAGGGGTATCTGAATGTGATGACGCCCTTTGCGGCTGCCGTTCACCACGAGTCCAAGAGCCGCGGGGACGACACCCATTGCGGCGGAGAGCGCCAGGCCCGCTATGAGGCGGAAAAGGCGCGCTTTGTGCAGAAATACGCGGCGCTGATGGAGCGGGGCGATCCTTACTACAATCCTCACTTCACACTGCTTTATGAAAATTACGGTTACAAATGATCAAAACGGGCAGAGCCATTCTGCCCGTTTTGCCGAACGGAGGGCGGTTTTATGAATTTGCGCCTGAAACGGCTGCGGGAACTGGCAGCCTTTTTCTTTCAGTCGGTGCGCCAGGAGGGGCTCAGCTCCACGCTGCACCGGGCGGCAGGCTTTTTCAAGCGCCGCATGAAAAGTAAAAAAGGGCGGTTCCTGCCACCGCCCGAGGTGCTGGAGGCACAGCGCGCAGCCGAGACGTCGGACTGGCCGGTCATCAGCATTCTGGTGCCGGTGTACAACACACCCATGCACTTTTTAAAACAGATGGTGGAGAGCGTGCAGGCGCAGACCTGCAAGAACTGGGAACTGTGCGTGGCCGATGCGTCGGACCCGGAGCATGCGGCCGTGGGCGAGTATTTGAAAGCCCAGCCGGGTGTGAAGTACGTACGGGTGGAAAACAAGGGCATTTCGGCCAACACCAATGCCGCGGCGGCTCTGGCGCAGGGCGAGTATCTCGGCCTGCTGGATCACGATGACGTGCTGGCGCCCCATGCGGTGTACTGGATGGCGAAAACCGCTCATGAGACAGGCGCGGACTTTCTGTACAGTGACGAGGCGCTGTTTGAAACCGACGTACAGCGCCCGCTGACCGGTCATTTTAAACCCGATTTCGCACCGGACTATCTCAATTGCTGCAACTATATCTGCCATTTTTCGGTTTTCCGCAAGTCGCTGTTTCAGGAAGTGGGCGGGCTGGACCCGGCCTGTGACGGCAGCCAGGACCACGACCTGTTTTTGAAGCTGTCCGAAAAGACTGTGCCCGTGCACATTCCCAAAGTGCTGTATTACTGGCGGGTGCACGCGGCCTCCACTTCGGCGGGCACGGCGGCCAAGCCTTATGTGGCGCAGGCGGCCAAACGGGCCATTGCGGCGCATCTCAAACGCATCGGCGCGCGGGGCACCGTCACCGACGGGCTGTTCCCCAGCACGTATAAGGTGGAGTACGACATTCCCGGCAGTCCGCTGGTGTCCATTCTCATTCCCAACAAGGACCATGTGGAGGATTTGGACAAGGCGCTGCGCTCGATTTATGAAAAGACCGATTACACGCATTTTGAAGTGCTGGTCATCGAGAACAATTCCACGGACGAGGCCACGTTCGAGTATTACAAAACCATCCGGCGCAAATACCGCGGCTGCCGTGTGGTGGGATACACGGGACCTTTCAATTTTTCGGCCATCAACAACTTCGGGCGCAAAGTGGCCCGGGGCGAGTATCTGCTTTTGCTGAACAACGACGTGGAGGTCATCGACGGCTGCTGGCTGCGGGAGATGCTCAGCCTGGCGGTGCAGCCCGGCGTGGGCATTGTGGGCGCCAAGCTCTATTACCCGGACAATACGGTGCAGCACGGCGGCGTGATTGTGGGACTGGGCGGTTATGCGGGCCACAGCCACAAATACGCCCGGCGGGACAGCTCGGGCTACATGTTCCGTCTGTCCACGGTGCAGGACCTCTCTGCGGTCACAGCAGCCTGCCTGTTGTGCAAGGCTTCGGTGTACGACGAAGTGAACGGCCTGGACGAGGCGTTTACCGTGGCGTACAACGACGTGGATTTCTGCCTGCGCGTGCGGGACAAAGGTTACCGCATTCTGTATACTCCCTATGCGCAGCTGTATCATCATGAATCCAAAAGCCGCGGCCTGGACACCAAGGGGCCGGCCAAGGAGCGCTTTGACAAAGAGAAGGAGCGCATGGCGCAGCGCTACGGCGCAAGCCTGACCAAAGACCCATATTACAATCCCAATCTGACATTGGACCGGGAAGACTTTTCCGAGAGCGACGTGCTCCCGCAGGAGACCGCGTGAGCGCCGCGCAGCAGAAGACGGCTTTGCGCCGCCGCATGAAGGCGCTGGCCGCCTCGCTGGACCCGGCGTACAATGCGGCTGCCTCCCGGTACATCTGCCGCGCCCTGACACAGCAGCCGGCCTATCAACGGGCCGGGACGGTGTTCTGCTTTGTGGGAACGGCCCGGGAGATCGATACACGGCCTTTTCTGGAGCAGGTCCTGCGGGACGGAAAACGCCTGTGCGTGCCTTTGTGCACCGGTAAAGGCGTGATGGAGGCCCGACAGATCGATTCGCTGGACGTGCTTCGTCCCGGCGCTCTGGACATTTTGGAACCGCCTGCTTCTTCGCTGCGGGTGGCGCCGGAGCAGATCGATTTTTGTGTTGTCCCTTGTCTGTGCGCGACGGCCGACGGAGCGCGGCTGGGTTACGGCGGCGGATATTACGACCGCTTTTTGCCGGGGCTCGGCGCCCGTGCGCAGCAGGTGCTGGTGTGCCGCTCCCGCATGCTTGTGCCGGAGATGCCGCAGGAAGGGCACGACGTGTGCTTTTCCTGTGTGATCACGGAAGCATCCGATTGAAAAAAGGCGGCCGGTCAAGCCTTATGGCTTGACCGGCCGCCTTTTGGTTTATCAGTTCCGGAGCAGGCGAAACGTGCGGCCGCGCACTTCCAAAAGACCGTCCCTTTGCATGCGGGACAACTCCCGGCACAGGGCCGAGCGGTCGCAGCCCAGATAGGCGGCCAGCTGTGCCCGTGTGAAAGGCGTGACGCAGACGCTGTCCGGCCCGGCCTCCGCGGTCAGATAACGCAGGATCTTTTCCCGCAGGGTGCGAGCCATCAGAAGCTCCAACCGGCGGTCCAGCGAAAAATATTTGTCCGCCAGCAGAGCAATCAGATTCTGCAGAAAAAGAATGTGCGCAGGGCTTCCGCCGCCGCTCAACACCCGTGCATAGGGGATCCACAGCGCCTGCACCGGGGTGGCGGCCACCACGGTCACCGGGCTTTTCCGGCTTCGGCTGCCGCAGATCACGTCGCCGAACACCCCGCCCGGCCCCATGCGGGCCATCATCAGCTGGCCGCCGTCAGGCTCGGTTTTATAAGCTTCGATCGTTCCATCCAGAACGATTCCGATGCTGTGATTTTCGTAACCGGCCAGTACCAGCGCCTCGCCGCAGGCATAGGTGCGGGTCCCGGCGTTCAGTTCGTCCAGCAGCTGCCAGGCCTGCGCGGCAGAAATTTGAGCAAACAAGGGGCAGCGCTCCAGAACTTCGCGGGAGATTTCCATGCTTTTCCTCCAAATGTTGCAACGGCAACGTTCTTTTGCGCTTTATTATACTATAATGAAACGGCAACATGCAAGAAAGAGGAGTTTTATGCGTATGAAAAAATGGATTTCTGCTTTTCTGGCTGCGGCCATGAGCCTCAGCCTGTTGGCCGGATGCGGTGCGTCCGGGGCGTCCAGCTCCAGCGATGCGGTGGCTTCGGCTTCTCAAAGTGTCTCGGCCAGCTCCGAGGCTTCGTCGACTGCGTCCGCTGAGCGCACCACCTTCCGTATCGCCAGCCTGAAGGGCCCCACCACCATGGGTCTGGTGGAGCTGATGGACAGCGCGGACAAGGGTGAAGCGCGCCACGACTATCAGGTCACCATGTACGGCACGGCCGACGAGATCGCGCCGCAGCTGATCAAGGGCGACATCGATGTGGCGCTGGTGCCTTGCAACCTGGCCAGCGTGCTGTATAATAAGACCGAGGGGGCCGTACAGGTGGCGGCCATCAACACCCTGGGCGTGCTGTATGTGGTCACCAACGGCGACGGCATCTCTTCGGTGGCGGACCTGAAGGGCAAGACCATCTATTCCACGGGCAAGGGCACCACGCCGGAGTACGTGCTGAATTACGTTTTGTCTCAGAACGGCCTGACCGTGGGAACGGACGTGACCGTGGAGTACCTGAGCGAGGCCACCGAGGTGGCGGCCGCCATGGAGAGCGCCGGTGAGGGCGCTGTTGCCATGCTGCCGCAGCCCTATGTGACCACGCTGCAGATGCAGAACGAAAACGTCAAAGTGGCGCTGGATATGACCGAGGAGTGGAACAAGGTTTCTCCGGATTCGGCACTGGTCACCGGTGTCGCGGTGGTTCGCAAGGAGTTTGCCGAGGCCAATCCCGCCGCGTTTGAGGAATTCCTGGAAGATTACGCGTCCAGCGTGGATTTTGTCAACAGCAATGTGGAAGCAGCGGCCGAGCTGGTAGCCGGGTATGAGATCGTGCCCAAGGCGCCTGTAGCTCAGAAAGCGCTGCCGGAGTGCAACATCACCTTCATCACCGGTTCGGAAATGAAGGAGAAGGTCTCCGGCTATCTGCAGGTACTGTACGACCAGGCCCCCGATTCTGTGGGAGGGACCATGCCGGATGATGCATTCTATTACGGAGCGTAAAAAGAAAATAATCGTCAATGGGCTGGCTGTCTGCTTCTGGCTTTTGCTGTGGCAGGCG
>CALXIP010000041.1 GCA_944388395.1 uncultured Ruthenibacterium sp. | reverse complement strand
GCGATCTGTATGTGGATTTGCTGTTAAATGCGGACCAGCTGTATGGAGACGGAAACGGATATCTGAACAAAGCGGAAATCATGGCATACCTGGATGCGGCCCAACTGGAATTGGATGTGAAGCGGCTTCTGTTTGGAATGGTGAGCAGCGCGAAGAATCCGTATTAAACAACAAAAACTCCCAGCTGTTCGGAATTTCCGGACGGTTGGGAGTTAAATATATGGAAAAATTTTTCCTGTGCCACTACTGTGCCATTTCTGTGCCAAAATGTGCCAAAACATGCAAGTTGATGCAAACAAAAAACCACGATACACGGATATTTTAACCGTATATCGTGGTTTTATTTTGGTGAGCCACCGGAGATTCGAACTCCGGACACCCTGCTTAAAAGGCAGGTGCTCTGCCGACTGAGCTAGTGGCTCATCTCTTGAGTGCTTGACTATTATATCAAACGATTTTGGCAATGTCAACCCCTTTTTTCATTTATTTCAGGAAGATTTTTCACGTCAGGCAGAATACTTTACAAAATGACGTGAATTCGGTATAGTATATAAGAGTTATTGCACCTTTATGGCCAGGCATGGCCGGGTGAATTCTACATTTTAATATTAGGAGATGCGCCATGAAAAAAGTTTTGTCCCTTCTTTTGGCCCTGACCATGGCGGCGGGCCTTCTGGTTTCCTGCGGCGGCAAGGATGAAGCCTCGTCGTCTGAGCCGGCTGCAGCGCCGGCCTCTTCCAGTGAGCCGGAAGAACCGCCCTACAACCCCAATCCGCTGACCGGTCTTGAAAATGACGGCAGTTATACCGAAGGCGAGCGTTTGACCGCGATTATGATCAACAACATCGCCAACAACGGTGCAAACAACGCCCGGCCTCAGTGGGGCATTTCGAATGCGGATATCTTGGTGGAAATCAAGGTAGAAGGCGGCATTACACGTTTTATGGGCCTCTTTTCCGATTACAAGAGCCTGCCGCAGGTGGGTCCGGTTCGTTCGGCCCGCGATCAGTTCTTCCAGCTGATTCTGCCGTGGGAAATGTTGTATGTGCATATTGGCGAGTCCACTGTACAGAGTGAGTACAAAACCATTTGGGAATATGAAGACCGGGACCTGAATCTGGATACCACCAATTTCCCCCGCGATCAGGCACGTTTGGCGACCGGCGTAAATGTGGAGCATGCGGCGTATACCAACGGCGAGATCCTCAGCGAGCTGGTGGAAGAGCGCGATTACAATATGGAACGCACCTACAACAGTTGCTTCTTTGATTTTGTCAATTACAACGAGCCGAACCGCGTTTTGAACGGTGACGACGCGGTGAAGATCGATATTGTTCACTCCACCAACTATCGTACTTATTTTGATTACGATGCTTCGACCAACCGTTATATGATGAGCCAGTACAGCGCATATACCGGCTCCATCAATCCCACGGTGGACGCCAACAACGATGAGCAGCTTGGCTTTGAAAACGTGATCGTTCTGTTTACGGACATTCACCGCCATCCCAACTATGTGAATGACAGCTATGACATTCAGCAGGTAGAGTACGGCGACGGCGGCGTGGGCTATTACTTCAACGGCGGAAAGGCGGAGTACATTCGCTGGATGAAGGGCTCTCCCAACCAGGCGCTGCGCATTGTGGACAGCGAAGGCAACGAGCAGTCTGTGAAAATCAACCCGGGCAAAACCTATTTGGGCATCGTCAGCACCGGAGATGACACGGCCGGTCAGTTTGGTTATTATCCCTCTGAGTCGGCGTCTTCCACCAGTGTGCCTGAAGCGGACAGCACTGCCACGGACTATGTGGATACCGATCAATAAAGACAGCCGGACGTTTCTCCGGCAAAGGAGTTGAATGAGATGAAGCGTTTTTGGGCCCTGTTCCTGACGGCGGCGATGGCGCTTTCGCTGGCAGCTTGCGGGGAAGAACAGGCAAGTTCTTTTAGCACTGCTGTAAACAGCGGTATTTCTCAGCCGGAGACGGAAGCGCCTGATTACAACCTGCTCACAGGTGAAGCGCTGGCCGAAGGGGTGGCGCCGGGTCAGCGGCCCGTAGCCATTATGGTAAACAATGCCCAGGCGGCAATGCCGCAGCGCGGCATCGGCTCTGCGGACGCCATTTTTGAAATGGTCACAGAAGGCGGTATTACCAGAATGATGGCGCTGTACTCCAATGCGGCCACGATCCCGCAGGTGGGGCCGGTCCGTTCAGCCCGGGACCAGCATCTGCAGTTTGCTCTTCCGCTGAACGCGATTTTCGTTCACATCGGCAGCAGCGTGTACGCGCAGAATCTGATCAATGAGTATCAGTATCAGGATATTGACGGGTTGTATTTGGGAACCACTTGTTTCTGGTTTGATTCCGAGCGGGCCAAGACGTATCTGCAGGAGCATTGCTGGTATACGGATGCTTCTTTGATCGCCGCTGGCATTGCATCCCAGCAGATTGCGACGTCAGGGGCAGCTGTGCCGCTGTTCTGCTTTGCGGAAAAAGAAGTGAGTCTGACAGAGCTGGACGCTCCGGACATTGCGTTCCAGTTTTCGGCCAACGGTCCGGTACGGTTGGTATACGATGCCAATACAAAGACCTATTTGAAACAGGCTTATGGTGCCCCCCAGGTGGATGAGCTGACAGGGGCTCAGCTGAGCTTTAACAATGTGATCATCTTGTTTGCGGATGTGAGCTTGAAGCCGGACGGACAGTGCACGGATTTTCAGCTGACAGGCGGAACGGGTTATTATTGTTATGGCGGCAAAGCGGAAGCCATCACATGGAGCAAGGGAAAAGCGGACAGCGCTTTGAAACTGCACCGTGCAGACGGCAGTGAGCTGGAAGTGAACCACGGAAAGAGTTACATCGCCGTGGTCGGAAGCGATCAGGTTGGCACGCTGACCTTGAACGCATCGGCTCCTGCACCTGCCGAGAGTACTTCTGCTCAGGCATAAAAGTGAAAGCGCCGGAGAATTCCGGCGCTTTTTTAGTGGAAAACAGGCGCGGTTTTACCGCGCCTGTTTTTTTGTTTCAGTAAAGGCCATTGTAGCGGGGAAGGGGGAAGTCCATCTCATAGTTTCGGCAAAGTTCAATGAAGTCCTGCATCAGCGGTGTGAGCAATTTGTCCCGATGATAGACAATGCGAAATCTGCGGGAAAAGCAAAGACCTTCCACCTGAATCGTGGTAATCAGCCCGCGTTCCAGCGGGCCCACCACCATGCGATAGGGGAGAACGGCAATTCCCAGACCGGCGATCGCGGCATTGACAAGCGCGGTTGTACTGGACGCTTCCCAAAGGGGTTCTGCAGAGAGCCCTGCCGCACTCATGACGCGTTCAAACTCTTCGCGGGTACCGCTGCCCCGCTCACGAAGAAGAAGCGGCTGGCGGCAAAATTCTTCCGCGCTTAAAGATTGCTTTTGGCTCAGAGGAGAGTCGACGGCGGCAATGACCACCAGCCGATCGTCCATGTATTCCTCTGTGTGAAGGCAGGAAAGATGCGGCGCTCCTTCCAGCAGGGCGAGATCCAGCCGGTTGGCCAGAAGGTCGCTTTCCAGCCCCTCGGAAGGCTTTACCTGCGCTTTTACCGTCACAGCAGGATGCGCGGCAGAAAAAGCCTGAATGTAAGACGGAAGAAATTGCGCTCCGATGGTAATGCTGGCTCCCACGCGCAGCACACCGGCGCTGTCCCAGTTTCGCAGTTCTTTTTCCATGTCGTCAAACAAACCGGTGATGGAGTGCGCATAACGCAGAAACTGCTCACCTGCTTGTGTCAGCAGCAAACGCCGTCCGATGCGGTCGAACAGGGGCGTTCCGTAATATTGTTCCATCTCCCGGATGGCCAGGCTTACTGCAGGCTGTGTCATGTGAAGTGATTCAGCGGCTTTGGTGGTATTGCAGCCGCATGCGCAAAGAGCGGCAAAAATTTTGATGTGTCGAATCGTCATAATAACTCCTATATAAGTAAAACAGTATTGTTTTTATTTAATAATATTATTTTTAATATGAAAAAACAAGTATTATAATGTAGACGTAGGGATGGAGAAGCGTTGAAAGAAAAAAAGAAATATTGGACCTTGTTTTTGTCGGTCATGCAGCTGAGTGCGTTTACCTTTGGCGGCGGTTTTGTGATCATTCCGTTGATGCGGAAAAAGTTTGTGGAAAAGCTGCACTGGCTGGATGAACAGGAAATGCTGGATTTAACGGCAATCGCACAGTCTTCGCCGGGAGCTATCGCAGTGAATGCTTCCATTCTGGTGGGGTATCGCGTGGCGGGGGTGCCCGGAGCGCTGTTGACTGTGGCAGGCACCATTCTGCCGCCGCTGGTGATCATTGCGGTCATTTCCATGTTTTATACTGCTTTCCGCGACAATGTGTTTGTGGGGATGGCCATGAACGGAATGCTGGCCGCGGTGGCTGCTGTTATTTGCGATGTGGTTTTGAGCATGGGCCGCACGGTCCTGCAGGACCGCAAGCTGCTTTACGCCGGACTGATGGCAGGCTGTTTTCTGGCATCGGAATGGTTTCAGGTGAATATTTTGCTGCTTTTGGTGGTATGCGGTGCAGCGGGTGCGGCAGATGTCCTGCACGAACGGCGGAAGGAGCGGTTGGCATAATGGTGTACATACAGCTTCTGTGGAGCTTTTTTCAAATCGGATTATTCAGCATCGGCGGTGGCTACGCGGCGATGCCGTTGATTCAGCACCAGGTGGTGGAGCTTCATCAATGGCTGACTATGAATCAATTTGCGGATATTATGACCATTGCGGAAATGACGCCGGGGCCGATTGCCATCAATTCCGCAACGTTTGTAGGAATGCAGATTGCGGGAATTTCCGGTGCAATTGTGGCTACGCTGGGATGTGTGCTTCCTTCCTGTGTGATCGTGACGGCTCTGGCGTGGTTTTACAGCCGCTGGCGGGAACTCCCGGTGATGCAGGGAATCCTGAAAGGAGTGCGTCCGGCGGTGGTGGCAATGATTGCGTCGGCCGGGCTGTCGTTGCTGCTTTTGTCTTTTTACGGGCAGAGCGCCTGGCCGGAAAGCTGGGGCTCTGTCAACGGGATTTCCGTGTGTCTCTTTGCGGCGGCATTGCTGGCTCTTCGCCGCTGGAAAGTCAATCCGATCGGCGTGATGCTGAGCGCAGGAGCCGCCGGGGTGATCTTGTACAGTGTATTCTGAGGAGGGGAAAACCATGGATTATAAGCTGAAGGCAGGTACGCTTTATGCGGCAGGGGAAAATGCGCCGCTGGCCAGCATTCGGACAGTGTTCGGAGAAAGCACAAACAATATTTTTGGCCCGGCCGGAGAGCTGGTCGCCCACACAGAAGTGCGGGTGCGCGGCGATTTGAACGGGCAGGAACAGGGCGTGGAGAAAAAAGAGTACGTTTTGTATGACCGGGATCAGTCGGAATACGCAGTGGCGCGCCCGGCTTACTGCGAAGAAGATGCCCCGAATGTGGCGGGCTGGCCGGTGTGCCGCACACCGCGGGCTGATCATGCGCGGTTTTGTATGGCGGGCAGGGATTGTGTACTGCAGATGCATGATGAAAGACATTACAGCCTGCAAACGTCGGAAGGCCTTTTGGTGGAGATGACGCATCGGGGCGTTTTAGGCGGCTGGGATCTGCGGGTGAGTGCTGGGTTTTCCGCCGTGCTGCTCTGCGGGCTGTTTGCTTTTTGCAGATATTTGGAAAGAGAAAACGAATTTCCCACGGTATAGATGCAGAAAAAGGGCGGCATCCATTGGATGCCGCCCTTTTTGGAACGAATGGATTTCAGAAAGCGCGCTCTCCGTTTTACTCGTCCAGTTTAAGCACTGCGGTAAAGGCTTCGCTGGGAACGGAAACTGTGCCCAGCTGCCGCATTTTTTTCTTGCCCTCTTTTTGTTTCTCCAACAGTTTTTTCTTGCGGGTGATGTCGCCGCCATAGCACTTGGCCAGCACGTCTTTGCGCATGGCCTTCACGGTTTCGCGGGCGATGATCTTTCCGCCGATCGCTGCCTGAATGGGGATTTCGAACATCTGGCGGGGAATGTTTTCCTTAAGTTTTTCCGCCAGACGGCGGCCCTTGGCATAGGCGGTGTCCGCATGCACGATCATGGACAATGCGTCCACCATATCGCCGTTGAGCAAAATATCCAGCTTGACCAGTTTTGACTCCTGGAATCCTTTCATCTCATAGTCGTAGCTGGCATATCCGCGGCTGCGGCTTTTAATGGCGTCAAAAAAGTCGTACACGATTTCGCCCAGAGGAAGTTCATAATGAAGATCCACGCGGGTAGCGTCCAGATATTTCATATCGCGCATAACGCCGCGGCGGTTCTGGCACAGCTCCATCAGGCTGCCGGTGTATTCCGTAGGAGTATAGATGTGCGCGTCCACAAAGGGCTCTTCGGCTTTGGCGATTTTCGCCGGGTCCGGATAGTTGGTGGGGTTGTCAATGAGCAGCACCGTTCCGTCGGTCAATGTGATCCGGTATTCTACGCTGGGGGCGGTGGTGATCAGATCCAGATCGAATTCCCGTTCCAGACGCTCAATGATGATTTCCAGATGCAGCAGGCCCAAAAAGCCGCAACGGAATCCAAAGCCAAGCGCCACGGAGGTCTCTGCGTCAAAGGAGAGGGAAGCATCGTTGAGCTGTAGCTTTTCCAACGCGTCTTTCAAATCGGGATACTTGGCACCGTCCGCCGGATAAATACCGCAGAACACCATGGGGGTCACCTTGCGGTAGCCGGGAAGGGGCTGAGCCGTGGGGTTCTGTTTCAGCGTAACGGTGTCG
>CALXIP010000040.1 GCA_944388395.1 uncultured Ruthenibacterium sp. | reverse complement strand
GACCCGCTGGTGCCCGTGCAGGACACCATGAAGGGCAAACTGCCCCAGCGCAAGCTGGTCACCACGGCCGCGGCGGGCTATTCCAGCTACGGCAACCAGATCGGCCTGGCCACGGGCATGGTGGATGAATTGTATCACCCGGGCTACATCGCCAAGCGCATGGAGATCGGCGCCGTGGTGGGCGCCGTGCCCGAGGAGAACGTGCGCCGTGAGGAGCCCGTCCCCGGCGACGTGGTCATCCTGCTGGGCGGCCGCACCGGCCGCGACGGCTGCGGCGGCGCCACCGGTTCCTCCAAGGCCCACAAGCTGGAGAGCCTGGAGACCTGCGGAGCCGAGGTGCAGAAGGGCAACGCCCCGGTGGAGCGCAAACTGCAGCGCCTGTTCCGCACCAAAGAGGCCACGCTGATGATCAAGCGCTGCAACGACTTCGGCGCGGGCGGCGTGTCCGTGGCCATCGGCGAGCTGGCCGACGGCCTGTCCATCGATCTGAACGCCGTGCCCCGCAAGTACGACGGCCTGGACGGCACCGAGCTGGCCATCTCCGAAAGCCAGGAGCGCATGGCCGTGGTGGTAGCCAAAGAGGACGCGGACAAGTTCATCGCCGCCGCCAACAAAGAGAATCTGGAGGCCACCGTGGTGGCCACTGTCACCGAAGAGCCCCGTCTGGTCATGCGCTGGAACGGCAACGTGATCTGCGACATCGCCCGGCCGTTCCTGAACTCCAACGGCGCGGAAAAACATACCAGCGTATCGGTGCCCAAAGCGCAGGACGCAGCCCGTCACGTGGAGGAGAAACCGCTGGCCCAGATGCTCACCGATTTGATGGGCGATCTGAACGTGTGCAGCAAAAAGGGCCTGTCCGAGCGGTTTGACTCCACCATCGGCGCGGGCACGGTGGTCATGCCCTTCGGCGGCAAGACCCAGCTGACCCCGGTGCAGGCCATGGCGGCCAAGCTGCCGGTTCTGCACGGCGAGACCAAGACCTGCTCCGGCATGGCCTGGGGCTACAACCCCTTCATTGCGGAAAAAGACCAGTACGCCGGGGCCTATCTGGCCGTGGTGGAAAGCGTTTCCAAGCTGGTGGCGGCGGGCTTTGAGGCCGAGAAAGCCTACCTGACCTTCCAGGAGTATTTCCAGCGCCTGGGCGCGGACCCCGCCCGCTGGGGCCAGCCCATGGCCAGCCTGCTGGGCGCGCTGGACGCACAGGTGGACCTGGGCGTGGCGGCCATCGGCGGCAAGGACTCCATGTCCGGCACCTTTGAAAACATCGACGTGCCGCCCACGCTGGTCAGCTTTGCGGTGGCCGCGGGCAACACGGACAACGTGATCAGCCCCGAGTTCAAACTGCCCGGCTCCAAAGTGGTGCTGGTGCGTCCTTCCCGCGGCGAAGGGCTTGTGCCCAACGCCGAAAGCCTGAAGCGGGTGTTCCGTCAGGTGGAGACGCTCATCGCCCAGAAGAAAGTGCTGGCGGCCTACACGCCGGGCTTCGGCGGCATTGCCGAGGCGCTGTGCAAAATGAGCCTGGGCAACCGGCTGGGCTTCAAAGCGGCCCCGTCCGTGACCAAAGAGCTCCTGTTCGGCTACGAGTACGGCAGCTTTGTGCTGGAACTGGCCGAGGATCTGGACATCGGCGAGACGCTGGGCGAGACCACCCTGGCCTATGCCTTTGAGGCCTGCGGCGAGCGGGTGGAGCTGGACGGCGTGCAGACCGTGTACGAGGAAAAACTGGAGCCGGTGCTGCCCTACCACACCACCGCCGAGGCCGACGCGGCCCGGCCCGTGGAAGCGCTGAACTTTGAGGCGGTCACCCGTGTGTCGCCCCGGGTGGGCTGTGCCAAGCCCCGGGTGTTCATCCCCGTGTTCCCGGGCACCAACTGCGAGTATGACTCCGCCCGCGCCATGGAGCGCGCCGGTGCCGAGCCGGAGATCTTCGTCATCAACAACCTGACTCCCGCGGCCGTGGCCGAAAGCGTGGAAGAGGCCCGCCGCATCATTGAGCGCAGCCAGATGATCTTCCTGCCGGGCGGCTTCTCCGGCGGCGACGAGCCCGAGGGCAGCGCCAAGTTCATCACGGCGTTCTTCCGCAACCCGGCCCTCACCGAAGCGGTGCACCAGCTGCTGGATCAGCGGGACGGCCTGATGCTGGGCATCTGCAACGGCTTCCAGGCGCTGATCAAGCTGGGCCTGGTTCCCTTCGGCCACATTGTCGAGACCGATCAAACCTGCCCCACCCTGACCTTCAACACCATCGGCCGCCACCAGAGCATGCTGGTGCGCACCCGGGTGGCGTCCAACGCCAGCCCGTGGCTGTCCCGCTGCAAGGTGGGCGACGTGCACACCGTGGCCATCAGCCATGGCGAGGGCCGGTTCGTGGCCAACGACGAAACCCTGCACACGCTGATCAAAAACGGTCAGGTGGCCACCCAGTACGTGGATCTGGCCGGCGCGCCCACCATGGACGTGCGCTTCAACCCCAACGGCAGCTATCTGGCCATTGAGGGCATCACCAGCCCGGACGGCCGCATCTTCGGCAAGATGGGCCACTCCGAGCGCTCGGGCGACAACCTGTACAAGAACGTGGACGGCAACAAGCTGCAGCAGATCTTCGAGGGCGGCGTGGACTACTTCAAGATCTGAGCATCACCGATTTAAAGGAAGGGTTTTTTATGTCACAACACGACCGTTACATCTCTCCCTTCGAGACGCGCTACGCCTCGAAGGAAATGCAGTATATCTTTTCCGAGGACAACAAGTTCCGCACCTGGCGCCGGCTGTGGATCGCCCTGGCCAAAGCCGAAAAAGAGCAGGGCCTTCCCATCACCGACGAGCAGATCGCCGAGCTGGAAGCCCACAAGGACGACATCAACTACGAAGTGGCCATCGCCCGGGAAAAGGAGTGCCGCCACGACGTGATGAGCCACGTCTACGCCTACGGGGTCCAGTGCCCCGGCGCCAAGGGCATCATTCACCTGGGCGCCACCAGCTGCTATGTGGGCGACAACACCGACGTGCTCGTCATGCGCGAAGCCATGGAGCTGGTGGAGAAAAAGCTGCTGGGCGTCATGGGCCTGCTGGCGGAGTTTGCCCGCAAGTACAAGGGCATGCCCGCCCTGGCCTACACTCATCTGCAGCCCGCCCAGCTGACCACCGTGGGCAAGCGCGCCACCCTGTGGCTGAACGAGTTCTACATGGACCTGTGCGAACTGGAGCACCGCATGGACAGCCTGGCCCTGCTGGGCTCCAAGGGCACCACCGGCACCCAGGCCAGCTTTGTGGAGCTGTTCGACGGGGACGCCGCCAAGATCAAGGCCGTGGAGGCGTCCATCGCCAAAGAGATGGGCTTTGACAAGGTGGTGCCCGTGTCCGGCCAGACCTACTCCCGCAAGGTGGACTACAACGTGCTCAGCTGCCTGTCCGGCATTGCCCAAAGCGCCATGAAGTTCGGCAACGACATGCGTCTGCTGGCCAACTTCAAGGAGATGGAGGAGCCCTTCGAGAAACAGCAGATCGGCTCTTCCGCCATGCCCTACAAGCGCAACCCCATGCGGTGCGAGCGCATCTGCAGCCTGGCCCGCTATGTGATGGCGGACGTCATCAACCCCGCCTTTACCGCCGGCACCCAGTGGTTTGAGCGCACCCTGGACGACTCCGCCAACAAGCGCGTGGCCGTGGCCGAAGCGTTCCTGGCCACCGACGCCATTCTGAACATTCTGCTCAACGTGTGCGACGGCCTGGTGGTGTATCCCAAGGTCATCCGCAGCCGCATCATGGCCGAGCTGCCCTTCATGGCCAGCGAGAACATCATGATGAGCGCCGTGAAAAAGGGCGGCGACCGGCAGGAACTGCACGAGAAGATCCGCGTTTACGCCCAGCAGGCCGCCCGTGTGGTCAAGGAAGAGGGCGGCAAAAACGACCTGATCGAGCGCATCTGCGCCGACCCGTCCTTCGGGCTTGACTACGACGAGGTGGAAGCCATTCTGAAGCCCGAGGACTTCACCGGCCGCGCCCAGCAGCAGGTGGAAGAGTTCCTGGCCGAGGTCATTGACCCGCTGCTGGCAAAACACGCCGACGCGCTGGGGATTCGGGCGGAGCTCTCTGTATAATCAAAGTGAAAAACAACGATTTGTAAAAATATTGAAAGGGTGAGGCGGTCTGCTTCGCCCTTTCGACGTTCCAGGGCGGTTTTTTGCTCTGGCCCAAAAGGCGTGCCGCCCGGGCGGAAAAAGCCCCTTGACAAACCGGAGAAAGTTTGTATAATAACAACTATACGAAAAAGACCGCGACGGAAAGAGTACGTCCTGAGAAGCTTCCAAAGAGAGCCCCGGCTGGTGAAAAGGGGCGAAGGGGACAGGGCCGAACATGGTTCCTGAGTCGCGCGGGCGAGCGCATGGCGTAAGTCCGCGACGGGTGCACCCGTTATCGTGCCGCGCTGTAAGTCTGTCTCATTCGCAGACCGCAGCGGATGAGGCCGCGCGCTGCAAAGCGGCGGTGAAACAAGGTGGTACCGCGATCTTTGTCGCCCTTGGAACAGTGTGTTCCGAGGGCGTTTTTTATTGCCCGGGAAAAAGAAAGGTGAATGGCTTTGATCGAAATTCAACATCTGACGAAAGTGTTCGGCACCGGCGCCGACCGCGTCACCGCACTGGAGGACGTGAGCCTGCGTGTGGAAGACGGGGACATCTTCGGCATCATCGGCATGTCCGGCGCGGGCAAATCCACGCTGCTGCGCTGTTTGTCCATGCTGGAAAAACCCACCAGCGGCCAAATCGTGCTGGACGGCAGCGACCTGGCGGCGATGAACGGCGCCCAGCTGCGGGCCGAGCGCCGCAAAATGGGCGTGGTGTTCCAGGGCTACAATTTGCTGATGCAGAAAACCGTGGCCGAGAACGCGGCCTTTCCGCTGAAGCTGGAAAAAGGCTTCGACAAAGCGGCCGTCGCCGCCCGGGTGGACGAGCTGCTGGAACTGGTGGGCCTGGCCGACAAGGCGGGCGCTTATCCGGCCCAGCTGTCCGGCGGGCAGAAGCAGCGGGTGGCCATCGCCCGGGCTCTGGCCACAAAGCCCGAGATTTTATTGTGCGACGAACCCACCAGCGCGCTGGACCCTCTGACCACCAAGGCCATGCTGGCGCTGCTGGCGGACATCAACCGCAAGCTGGGCGTCACCATCCTCATCATCACCCACGAACTCAGCGTGGTCCGGCGCATCTGCGGCCGGGTGGCCGTCATCTGCGACGGACGTGTGGCCGAGACGGGAACGGTGTCTCAGGTGTTTGAAAATCCCCGCAGCGAAGTGACACGGCTGCTGCTCAGTGAAAAGGAGGCGTGAGAAAATGGGTGCATTTTTTGCAGAGTATGGTTCCATTTTGTGGGCCGGCACGCTGGAAACGCTTTATATGACGCTGGTGTCGGCCTTTTTCGCCTATGTGCTGGGCCTGCCCATGGGCGTGGTGCTCACCATCACCAAACCCGGCAGCATCGCGCCCGCGCCGCGGTTCAACGCGGTGTTCGGCTGGGTGGTCAACATCCTGCGCAGCCTGCCCTTCATCATTTTGATGTTCTTTATCATTCCCTTCACCCGGGCGCTGGTGGGCACATCCATCGGGGCCACGGCGGCGCTGGTGCCCCTGACGCTGTCGGCCGCGCCCTTTATCGCCCGCATGGTGGAGCAAAGCCTGGAAGAGATCGACCACGGCGTGCTGGAGGCCGCCCAGTGCATGGGCGCCACCAAATGGCAGATCGTCACCCGGGTGCTGCTGGTGGAAAGCGTGCCCAGCCTGCTGCGGGGCCTGTCCATCAGCCTCATCACCATTCTGGGCTACACGGCCATCACCGGCAGCGTGGGCGCCGGGGGCCTGGGCAACATCGCATTCCGGTACGGCTATCAGCGCTATCAGACCACGGTCATGTACGCCACGGTGGTGCTGCTGATTTTGCTGGTGTGCATCATTCAGATTTTGTTTGACCGGCTGGCCCGCCGGGCGGACAAGCGCAACCGATAAGATCACGCCTTCGGGCGTTTTCGAACAAAGAAAGAGGAGAGGAAACGTATGAAAAAAGTGTTTGCTTTGGCGCTGGCTCTGGTGCTGGCGCTGAGCCTGGCCGCTTGCGGCGCGGGCGAAAAAGTTCAGATCGGCATTCCGGCCGACGCCACCAACGGCGCCCGTGCCCTGCTGCTTTTGCAGGACCAGGGCCTCATCACCCTGAAAGAGGGCGTGGGCCTGGAAGCCACCGAAAAGGACATTGCCGAAAATCCCTACAACATTGAGATCGTGCCCATGGAGGCGGCCAACCTGCCCGCCAGCCTGCCGGATCTGAACCTGGCCGTCATCAACGGCAACTATGCTTCGGGCGCAGGCATCGCGGACAAGGTGCTGCTCACCGAGGACGCCGAGAGCGTGGCCGCCCAGACCTACGGCAACGTGATCTGTGTGAAAGAGGGCAACGAGAACGACCCCGCCGTGCAGGCACTGGTGGCGGTTCTCATGAGCCAGGACGTGCAGGACTGGATCAGCGCCAACTACAGCGGCGTGGTCATGCCCATGGGCGCGCAGGATCTGGAGATCCCGGAGATCAGCGAGCCCGTGACCCTGACGGTGGGCGCTTCGCCCAGCCCCCACGCGGAGATCCTGGAGTACGCCAAACCCATTCTGGCCGAGCACAACGTGGAGCTGGACATCGTGGAGTTTGACGACTATGTGATGCCCAACACCGGCGTGGAGGACGGCAGCCTGGACGTCAACTACTTCCAGCATCAGCCGTATCTGGACGACTTCAACGCCGAGCAGGGCACGCACCTGGTCAGCGTGGCCACCGTGCACTACGAGCCCATGGGCCTGTACCCGGGCAAGAGCGCCAGCGTGGACGAGATCAAGCAGGGCTGAGTTCTGATTGCAAAAGCACCGCGCGTTTCGCAAGGCGCGGTGCTTTTTTTGCCCGGGCAGCTTGACAGCGCCCGGCATTTCTGGTATGCTGGCAGCTGTCGTCGGAGGACTTGTCAACGTAAGGACAGGGCCGGATAAGAGGGCGGGCGCGCGGGTTGCCGGAGGCTGCTTTCACATATGAAAGGGCCGGATAAGAAACACGTTTCGCTCGTTTCTTATCCGGCCCTTTTTGTGTGAGGAGAATGGTATGGATTTGTTGAAAGATTCGGTTCGTCCCCTGTATTTCCGGTATCTTGCCGCAGCGTTCGGCAGCGCTTTGATCACATCGGTGTATTCCGTTGTGGACATGGCCGTGGTGGGGCAGGCTGTGGGCCCGCAGGGCACGGCGGCTCTGGCGGTGGTGGCCCCGGTGTGGAATGCGGTTTACAGCCTGGGCCTGCTGATGGGCATCGGCGGCTCGGTGCTTTTGAGCAATGCCCGGGGGCGAAACAGCGGGAACGCCAACGAATACTTCACGGCGGCCCTGGCGGGCGCATGTGTCCTGGCCGGGGCGGCGTGGCTGCTGCTGTGGCTGTGGGAAGAACCGATTCTGGTGTTTTTCGGTGCGGACGCGCAGCTGCTGGAGCTGGCGCAGCGCTATCTGGAACCGGTGAAAATCGTGGTTCCGGTGTTCGTTCTGAACCAGATGCTGGCCGCGTTTCTGCGCAACGACGGAAATCCGGTTCTGGCCACGGCGGGCGTGCTGGCCGGCGGCGCGCTGAACATCGTGGGGGACTGTGCGTTTGTATTTGGCCTCGGAATGGGTGTGTACGGGGCAGGGCTTGCCACCGCCATGGGCGGCTGTGTGACCCTGGCCGTGCTGCTGACGCATTTTGTTTCGCGCCGGAACACGCTGGCTCTGTGCCGCACCGCCGCGCCGGCCGCCCGCCTGCGGGCGATCGCCGTAACGGGCTTTTCCACGTTCTTTTCCGACGCGGCCATGGGCATCCTCACCGTGCTGTTCAACCGCCAGATCATGCGCTACCTGGGGCCCGATGCCCTGGCGGTCTATGGGCCGCTCATCAATGTCAGCACCTTTGTCCAGTGCTGCGGCTACAGCGTGGGGCAGGCGGCGCAGCCCATTTTGTCGGTGAATTTCGGGGCGGGCAACGTGCGGCGCATCCGGCGGACGCTGGCCTGCGCCCTGTGGGCCACCGCGGCCTTCGCCCTGTTCTGGACCTCCCTCAGCCTGGCATGGCCGCAGGGCTACATCTATTTGTTTATGGAACCGACGCCGGCCATTCTGGAGATGGCGCCGGGCATCATCCGGCGCTACAGCCTCTCGTTTTTGCTGCTGGGGCTGAATCTGTTCGCCACCTATTATTTTCAGGCGCTGATGAAGCCCGCCGCGGCGATGGCGGTGTCGGTGGCCCGGGGCTTTGCGGTCAGCGGTGCGCTCATCCTGCTGCTGCCGGTTCTGGCCGGCCCCGATGCCATGTGGTTCGCCATGCCTCTCACCGAGCTGGCGGTGGCCGCAGGGGCGGTGTGGGGCATGGTCCGCCTGACCCGGTCCCTGTCCGTCAGTTCAGCTCCTTGCCAAAGAAGGACACCGCGCCCCTGACTTTTTCCATCAGGCCGTCAAACTGGTCCGGCGTCAGGCTCTGGGCGCCGTCGCTCTTGGCGTGGGGCGGGTCGTTGTGCACTTCCACCATCAGGCCGTCGGCGCCCGCCGCCACCGCGGCCATGGCCAGGGGCTCCACCATCCAGGCGATGCCCGCCGCGTGGCTGGGGTCCACCACCACGGGCAGATGGCTTTTGGCCTTCAGCATGGGGATGGCGCTGATGTCCAGCGTGTTGCGCATGCTGGTCTCAAAGGTGCGGATGCCGCGCTCGCACAGCACCACGTTCTCGTTGCCGCCCGCCATGATGTACTCGGCGCTCATGAGAAATTCCTCCAGTGTGTTGGAAAGGCCGCGCTTCAGCAGAATGGGCGTTTTCAGCTTTCCCAGCTCCTTCAGAAGCTCAAAGTTCTGCATGTTGCGCGCGCCCACCTGGATCATGTCCACGTCTTCAAACAGGCCGATGTGCTCGGTGTTCATGATCTCGGTGACAATGGGCAGGCCCGTGGCCTGGCGGGCTTTGCGCAGCAGCGTCAGCCCTTCGGCGCGCATGCCCTGGAAGGAGTAGGGGGGAGTGCGGGGTTTGAACGCGCCGCCCCGCACAAGGCCCGCGCCGCTGGCCTTCACGCGCCGGGCCACTTCGGTGATCTGCTCGGCGCTCTCCACGCTGCAGGGGCCGGCCATCACCGTAAAGTGCCCGCCGCCGATCTTGTGGCCGCCCACGTCCACCACCGTGTCGGCGGGGTGAAATTTTCGGTTGGCTTTTTTGTAAGGCTCCGATACCCGCTTCACATCTTCCACGATGTCGTTGGCGCGCACCAGGTCGATGTCCACGCTGGACGTGTCGCCGATCAGGCCGATGAGGTGGGTGTGTTCGCCTTCGGAATTGTGGATTTTCAGCCCGCTGGCCTCAAAGCGGGCGCAAAGCGCTTTCACCTTTTCGGGAGATGCGTTCGGCTTGAAAATAACGATCATAACAAGATACCCTCTTTCCTGAAAAATCAACGAAAAAGAGCCGGCAGCGCACCCCGCTGCCGGCTCTTTTCAACTGCAGATTGAACTCAAGCAGTTTCCAAAACGCCACGACAAACAGGGCCATTCCCCCAATAATAGGAATAGCCGTAAAAGCGATATGCAAACAAACTGTTCGTGCTGCGCATGAAAACCGCACCTTTCCTGATTTGGTTAGAGTATACGCGCCAAAACGCGCAGTGTCAAGCATTTTTCTCAAAACGCTCGATCACTGCGCGCACACGGCGTTCCCCGGGCCGCGCGCCGCTTTGCGTACGGCGGGGCGGGCTGGCTGCCGAAGCCACTTTGAAGACATCTTCAGCATACCATGAGATTGCGAATTTTTTTTGTAGAAATTTTGTAAAAAATGTGAGGTCCTTTTTTGTGGAAGTGCGACAATGAAAAATCATACAATTTGTCCTAAAATCTATAAATATATCTGATAACATGAAAAGCAAGCGCTTTCAATTTCACAAAAAGCGCGGAAGAAGGGCCAAGAATCGCAAGGTTTTGCACAAAAAAACTGCTGTACAAGCGGCAAAGCTGTGCTATAATACTGTTGTCAGGAAAAAACACGCCGGGAAACGGCGTGAAATCATCATACAAATGCAAGGAGAGGACTCGAATGAAACAGTTTATGGACGACAATTTCCTTCTGGAGACCGAAACCGCCCGCCGGCTGTACCACGAGCATGCGGAAAAAATGCCCATCATCGACTATCACTGCCACATCAACCCGCAGGAGATCGCCGAGGATAAGCGCTATGATTCCATCACCGATGTGTGGCTGGGCGGCGACCATTACAAATGGCGTGCCATGCGCTGCAACGGCGTGCAGGAGGCCGACATCACCGGCGCCAAGGATACCGACCCGTACCGCACCTTTGAAAAATGGGCCGAGACGCTGCCCCGTGCCATCGGCAACCCCCTGTATCACTGGACGTATCTGGAGCTGAAGAAATACTTCGGCATCACCGAGCCGCTGAACGCGAAATCCGCCAAGGCCATCTACGACAAATGCAACGCCCGTCTGAAAGACGCGGACATGTCTGTGCGCGGCATCATCGACCAGTCCAACGTAAAGCTGATCTGCACCACCGACGACCCCGTGGACAGCCTGGAGTGGCACAAGAAAATCAAGGCAGACCCCACCTGCAAGGTGAAAGTGCTGCCCGCCTTCCGTCCGGACAAGGCGTTCAACATCCATAAACCCGAGTATCCCACCTACATGGCCAAGCTGGCCGAGGTCTCCGGCGTGGAGATCAAAACCTTCGCCGACGTGGTGAAGGCGCTGTACAACCGCATTGACTTCTTCAATGAGATGGGCTGCCGCGCTTCCGACCACGCGCTGGATTACGCTGTGTATGCCGCCGCCGACGAGGCCGAGCTGGACGCCATCGTGGCCAAGGGCCTGGCGGGCGGAGCCATCACCGTGGACGAGCTGAACAAATACAAAACCGCGTGCCTGCTGGCCGTGGCCAAGAAATACACCGAGTACGGCTGGGTCATGCAGATCCACTTCGGCTGCATCCGCGACAACAACACCACCTGGTACAACAAACTGGGCCCCGACACGGGCTTTGACGCTGTTTCCAACACCCACGGCGCCGACGATCTGGGCAAGCTGATGGATGCCATGAGCAAGGCCGGCAATCTGCCGAAAATGGTGCTGTACAGCCTGAACCAGTACGACAACGAGACCATCATGACCCTGGCGGGCGCCTTCCAGGGGGACGGCCAGTGCGCCAGCCAGATCCAGATGGGTTCCGCCTGGTGGTTCAACGACACCAAGACCGGCATGGAGAAACAGCTGACCGACTTCGCCAACCTGGGCGTTCTGGGCAACTTCATCGGCATG
>CALXIP010000039.1 GCA_944388395.1 uncultured Ruthenibacterium sp. | reverse complement strand
CCCTGCCACCGGGTCATCGGCTCAAACGGCCGTTTGACCGGTTATGCCTGTGGACTTTCGTTAAAGCAGTTTTTGCTGGATTTGGAAGCATCACATCGCACAAAATAAAAGATCCCCTCTGTTGTTGAAACAGAGGGGATTTTTATTCCAATACGGGATTCTGCCGTTCCGTATCACGAAGGAAGGCGTCTCCGCAACTGCAAGCCATCACATTGACTCGGTGCGCCAATATCTGCGCAGCTTTTCGGCGCTCTTTACGGCTGGAGCCCGTGCAGTAGACTGGTTCTCCAATGCAGATTTTTCGATATGCAGAGCTGCAATGAACCGGAACAAATGCCAGCGGATGCCCGGTTTCTTTGCGGTAATACTGATCCAAAGCCAGAAATCCTGCGTACGTCTCGCCCATCAGGGAACCTGTATTGGCATAATCCACATCCGGGCAGATAACGATGCTTTCCCCCTTTAACAAAAGCTCCTGAGAAAGGCGCATCGTTTTGCGCACTGCAGCACTGCCACGGTAAACCGGAACCGCACCCACGCTTCGTAACAGCGGCGGTACCACCAATGATAAAAAACCTGCCGCCAAAAATGCGCATGGTTTCGGCCAGCCGAAACGCTCTGTAAAGGTGTAATGATAATACTGGTGAAAGCATTCCGTTCGATCGCAAAACACATGCAACGCCCACACATGAACCGTTTTATCCAACCGCGCCACTGTGTGGACAGGGCCATACAGATTCTGATGATGCACCACATACACCACCGGTGCGGCAGGTGACGTCCCTTCGCATTTCCAGCGAAAGAGAAATAACCGGACAAGCCTTTTGAACAAACGCCCAAATGTGTTCCAGTGGGGCATCGTTTCCTTTCTTCTGGCAAATACCCAGTGCAATTGAATCTGGTAGCTGATCACAGCCAGCACGATGTCCACCAGCAGTTTTGCCGCCATTTCATCCATCTGTGTGGAAACACACAGAAGATAAGCTCCGCCGATACTCGCTGCAAGCTGAAACAGCCAAAGCAGGTAATAACGCGGCAATGAACCGCTGAAGGATTTATCCTGCACATACGGAAGCTGCCGATTGCACAGATAATTGACGCCGGAAGAGATGGTGCGGGCCAATGCCGCCGCCAAAGTCAACCGCATGGCCAGCGGCATCCCCGCCAAAAGCAGTTTGACAAGCATGCAGTATACAAACACGTCCACCACCACGGAGAGCGCAGCAGCAGTACTGTACTGCACAATTCCGCTGAAAACACATTTCAAAATCGGCAGCGCATCCCGAATCGTGCGAAAGTGACTGCCGGAATTGTTGTCAAAATAGACTGTGTCAATGGGAACGACCGTAAAGTCCAGCGCCTGTTGACGTGCAAAAAGCAGCATATTCAACTCATACTCGTAGCGGTCTCCCTTCAACTGGGCAATCTGCGCAAGATACCGCGGTGGCAAGCCGCGCAGGCCCGTCTGCGTATCTTTCAGGTCAATTCCATATACCACGCGCATGGCCCAGGACATCATTCGATTTCCCAGCGCACTTCGCCCCGGTGTATTCTTACCGAAGTTGCGGCACCCCAATACCAGCGTATCCGGGTGGGCGCTGAGAGAAACCTTTACCGCCGTTACATCCTTTACGGTATGTTGTCCGTCACAATCCACCGTAATCACACCGGTCAGATCGGTTTCCGCATCCAAAAGATACCGAAACGCTGTTTTCAAGGCCGCTCCTTTGCCCCGGTTGACCGAATGTGTCAGTACCGTACATCCCATCTGTTTCAGCGTTGAAAATATCGTCTCATACGCAGCACCGCTTCCGTCGTCCACAATCAAAGGCTTGGAAAAGCCGGCTGCTTCCAGCTCTTTTACATAGTCGATCAAACAGAATTCCGGTTCATATGCCGGGATTACAATTTGGTAATTCATGCCCCGCATCCTCCTCGTCTTTTATATAGACGAGCGTGAACCCGTGCATGCGTCAGGCTTTTAGGCCATGGCGAAAGAATTTTTTGTTAAAGAACCCTCTTCAACAAAAAATCCCTCTCTCATACATATGAGAGAGGGATTTCATCGAATTATTTGCGCTGTTTGCTACGGGTTCCGCGTTTTACCGCAGGCTCTTTTTCCAGTGCCTTGGCAGGTTCCGCTGTTTTTTTCGCAACGGCGGATTTTACCGGCTCAACCGCTTTTTCTGCAACAGCAGGCTTTGCCGTTTCCGCTGCTTTTTTCGCAGGTTCTTCCTTCACAGGCTGAGCCACTGTCTTCTCTACCGGTTTAGCCACCGGCGCTTTTTTGGCAACACGCTTCTTGGGAGCGGCTTTCTCTGCCGCCGGCTTGGCAGACTCGGATTTTACCGCCGCCTTTTTCGGCTCTTTCACTGCAGTCAATTTCCAGGTCTGCATCGCACCGTTCACATCATCCCAAATCTGAACGCGCGCACCGTTTTCCATGCTCATGTCAACGATATCCAAAACTTTCCCGGATGCTTTGGACACAATTTTATAACCGCCGCGCACAGCTACAAACTGCCACAGCTGATTGTCTTTTCCGATGTAATCCCACTGATGAATCCAGCAGCCGTTCTCCGTGCCGGCCTGCGCAACATCCAGCACTTTCCCGGTCAGCTTATTCTCCAGTTTATACACACCTTCGGCCACTTCGACCGCCAGCCACTTCTGGCTGTCCACGCCGGTGCTCTCCCACAGCTGCACTGCCGCACCGCTGGCATGATCAAAATCGGCCACCTCCAGCACACGTCCGTCCTTGGCAGCAATGGTATAGCATGTATTTGAAACAGGTTTTTTACTCGTCGCTTCTTTCATAAAAATCAACCTCCTAATACTATTAAACACTACACCCCATCCCGCAGCTTTGTCAATCGCTTAAACATCGATTTGGCACCCTTAAACAAAGTCGACAAAAACCTCGCTCGGGATTTAGCTAAAATGCTTTCAGAAAAAGTTACAAAATCATAAAAATCAGCGTAAAGAACGCAGCAAAATTTGGATGGTATCCTGCTCCACTCCCTCTTCAGAAGGATGCGCACGCCGATAAGAAATATACCCGGTCAGTCCGCTGAACATGGCAAGCACTGCATAGCGCATGCTTTCCGGTTTACGCAGAACACCTTCCTCTACGCCCTGTTGCACGGTAAGTGCCAGCAACTCTTCCACTCGCTGCGCATATGAGCGGTTCATCCGTGTGCAAAACTGCTCCAGTTCATTTGTCTCGCCCGAACAAACAGCCAATACCTGCGCGCCTACATTCTGCATTTCCAGAACACGATCCGCCGCTCTTAACAGGACCTTGAGCCGCTCTTCAAAGCTTTGCGTCTTGCGCAGCGATTCTTCCAAATGCGAAAACTCATTTTCCAAGCGGTACAGAAAAGCCTTTGCAAAAATCTCTTCCCGGGACGAAAAATATTCATACAGGGTCCCTTTGCCGATGCCTGCCGCATCGGCAATCTGCTGTACTGTGATTGTGTGCAGGTCGCTGTTCTGCGTCCAAAGGCGCAGGAGTCCTTCGTAAATCTGCTCTTCTCTTTGAGCGCGTCTGTTCTGCATGCTCATTCCTCCTGAAGGCCATTCACTTCACGGGCCGCGTCTTCCGCCGCATCGTCCAATTGCGGATCATGCAGCGGTCGTTTCATCATAATATCGTATAAAATCGGCACAATCACCAATGTGAGCAACGTGGCATAGCTCAAGCCGCCAATGGTGACAATGGCCATCGGCTGCGTCATTTCCGCGCCCTGGCCGACACCCAAGGCCATCGTGGACATGGCCAGAATGGTAGTCAGCGCCGTCATGAGCACCGGACGGATTCGGGTGCGTCCTGTTTTTACAATGGCTTCCCGCCGGGTCATCCCTTCCAGGCGAAGCTGATTGATACTGTCCACAAATACGATTCCGTTGTTGACAACCACACCCGACAAAACAAGGAAGCCCAGCATTGCAATGATGGACAGTTCTTTTCCCGTCACCAAAAGTGCCAGCAAACCGCCCGTAAATGCCAAGGGAATGGTGAACATAACAATAAACGGACTCATCAAACTCTGGAACTGTGCGACCATAATCAAGTAGATGAACACAATGGCCAGCGCCATCATTTTCAGCAAATCCAGCATCGCGCTGTTGATGGTTTCGTTCTCGCCGGAGAGGGTGACCGTATAGCCATCCGGGACCTCGTATTCGTCCAGTGTTTTTTGAAGTTCTCTGCTTACCAGACCAATGTTGTGTTCTTCATCGACACCCGCAGTCACAGACATGGTTCTCACGTTGTTTTCACGGTTGATGGCAGGAACGCTGTCCGTTTCTGTTTTGGTGGCAATTTCGGAAAGCGCCACGGTTTTCTCTTCTCCGTCCTGACCGGTCACTGTAAATGTGTACTGCATAATGCTGTCACGACCCGGCAACGAAGCAGCGTCCTGAATCACAACGACCGGAACATCATCTGCCCCAATGGTCAGCGTTGTCGCACTGGTCTCACTTTGGAGTGCCGTTGCCAGTTCACCGTAAACCTGAGCGACCGTCAGCCCATACTGCATGGCCTTTTCCTTATCCACAGTAATGCGCGTTTCCGGGTTTCCGGTCACTTCTTTTTCCGAAACATCCAACACGCCTTCTGTTTCGTGCAAAATCGACCGCAAATCTTCCGCAATCGCATTCATCTGGTCCAGATCCTGCCCTGTAATTACCAGTTCGATACCGGACCCGCCCAGCATGGACAGATCCATGGTGGATTCCGTCACATCCACCGTGCAATCCAGGTCGCTGACAGACTGATCGATCTGATTTTTCACATCTACGTTGGTAACATCCCGATCATCAGACAAAAGAATATAAAATTGAATACTCCCGGAAGAACTGCCTGTCATTCCTCCCATGCCAGACCCCTGCATGGCACCTACGGTCTCCACACCTTCCACCTGTGTGATTCGGGCCATGACTTCGTCGGCCATGGCATAGGTCTGCTCCTGAGTGGATTCCTCCGGCATGGTAAGCGTCGCGGACATCTGCGGGCTGTCCATGCTGGGAATAAAAGCGGTCCCCATTTGTGTGACCATAACACCGCTGAAAACCAGTAGCGCGAAAGCACCACCCAGAACCGGCGCCTTATGCTTAAGTGCCCAGCGCAAAACCTTTTCATACCGGTTCACAAAGCCATCGAACAACTTGTGCTCTTTCTGTGTGGAGCTGCGCAGGAAGCTCGAGCCCATCGCCGGTACCAGCGTCAATGCCACTACCAAACTGGCCAGAAGCGAATAGGCAATGGTCAGGCCCATATCGGTAAACAGTTCGCGGGAAAGGCCCTGCGTAAATACAATGGGCAGGAAAACGCAAATGGTCGTCAGCGTCGAGGCAAAGATCGCACCGGCAACCTGTGTGGCTCCACGTACGGCCGCTTTTGTGGCAGACATTCCTTCAGACCGCAGACGATAAATATTTTCGATGACTACAATGCTGTTGTCCACCAGCATACCAACGCCCAGTGCCAACCCGGACAGACTGATCAGATTCAATGTGACGCCTGAAAAATACATCAGTGTAACGGCACACATCAGACTAAAGGGAATGCTGCACGCCACAATCAGCGTGGGACGCGCATCGCGCAGGAACAAAATCAAAATCAGAATTGCCAGCAGGCCGCCCCACAACAGGTTGGACAACACACTGCTGACCACCAAATCGATGTAATCGCCCTGATCCATCAGCGGGGTAATATGCAGGTCCGGATTTTCCTGCTGCAGTTCTTCAATTGCATCGTTGATTTTACCGGACACATCTGCTGTCGACGCCGTGCTCTGTTTTTGAAAACTCAGCACCACACCGTCGTTTCCATTTACCTTGGCATAGGTCTCTCCCGCGTTGTCCGTCAATTCTACGGCAGCTACATCACGCAGACGAACATCGCCGATACCGTCTACATCCAGATGCATCAGGACGGTGTTCTCCAATTCTTCTACACTCTGGAATGCATCACCCACTTTTACCAGATACTGCTCCCCGGATTCATTGATATAGCCGGCCGGCATGTTAAAGTTTTGAGCCATCAGGATATTCGCCAGCATTTCCTGCGTCAATACGCCGGAAAGATCTGCCTGCTTGTATGCCTGATCCCGCGCCTGTTCAAACTGTTCCTGTGCTGTTTTCAGCTGCTCTTCGGCCTGCGCCAGCTGACTTTCTGTGTTGGACAGTGTCACCTCGCCCTTGGTCAGCTCATTCACCGCGGTCATTTTACCGCTCTCCAGCGCAGCATATCCTTCCTGTGCCTTTTTCAGCGCCTCTTCCAGCTGCGGCTTCATTGCGGAAATAGTAGCAAGTCTCGTAGCGATGTTGCTCAATTCTGTATCAATTTCCGCCATACGCGCAGGAGCCTTGTCGGCCGCATCTTTCAGCTGACGCAAACTCTCCTGTGTCAAATCAGCCAATTGCGAAACACCGCTGGAAATCGCCTGCTGGCGGAAGGCTTCGAAAGTCGCGGCGTCCATCGCCAACAGATCTTCCACGCTTTCCGGCATGGTGGCTACCGACCGAATTGCACTGGAGATTTTTTCCGGAAGAGGTATCGACGGATTTTCCAGCATCGCGAGCACCTCATCAAAGTTTTGTACCTGCACGCCCAACGCCGCCAAAGCCTGGTTCACCTGATCAACCACCTGCTGCTGAGCACCTTGCTTTGCAGCCGATAATGCGCTGTTCAACGTATTGTAACCATCCAGCGCCTGCTGGTATCCTGCTTTTTCCGCTTCAAATGCTTTCTGATTGGCTGTCAGCGATGTCTCCTCACTGAGCATGGCGGAAACCTGTGCCGAAGCGCTGTCCACCTGTGCACTCGCATCTGCCAGCTGGCTCAGCGTAGAGTCTTTCTTTTCGTTCAACGCCTGCTTTCCCTGCTCCAGCTGAGCTTTCCCGCTGTCCAGTTTTGCCTGTCCGTCACGCAGTTCCTGCTGGGCGTCTGCCAGCTCACTGTCCACGCTTCCCAGAACGCGGTCATTCAGCGCATCGATCTTGCTCTGATCCAATGTCACCGAGACCTGCCGCTCTACCAAACCGGTTGCATCCACGCTGGTCACGCCGCTCAACCGCTCAAATTCCGGAATCACGGACTCCTGCGCGTAATCCGAAACCTGACCGACATCCATTCCGTTTACGTCCACACTGGCGATCATTACGGGCAGCATATCCGGGCTGATCTGCAGCAGCATCGGCGTACCGACTGCATCGTCAAGCTGCGCTTTCACCAGATCCACATTGCTGGATAATTCGATCATAGCAGAATCCATATTGGTCCCCTGCTCAAATTCCAAAATGACCAAACTGGAGTTTTCACTGGAGACTGACTGCACGTTTTTAACACCGCCTGTTGTTCCCAGCACCGCCTCCAGCGGCTTTGTCACAGTCATTTCGATTTTTTCCGGACTCGCACCGGCGTATGTGGTGACTACCATCACATACGGCAGTTCAATACTGGGCAGAAGATCGGTCGTCATTCCCATAAAAGAGACCACACCCAATACCAAAACCAAAACGACTGCTACCAAAACAGTAAACGGTTTTTTGACGCTGTAATGAGACAGCATAATTACCTCCCTGCCGCATATTCGGCTTAAAGAAAAACTGACCGACCAGTCGGTCGACTTTTTTCATTATAGCACCCACCAAGATGAATAGAAAGCACTTTTTCCACGAAAAAATGTAAAAATTTTATTGCAAAACAAAAGGAGCGGCATCTGGGATGCGCTCCTTCACACGCTGATTCTGTTTGTCGATTTTTCCGTCCATACACTAAAAAATCTGCCGGAACATCCGTTCCGGCAGATTGCATTCAGATAAAAATTGCCTCAGGCTGCAGAGCTTGCGTCAGAAGATGCCGGCGCGGTGGAATCCTGCGCCAGATACTGTTCCAGCGTCAGGCCGCTGGCCTTAATTTTCTGTGCCTGCTCCACACCTACATAGCGCCAATGCCAGGGTTCCGGATCAAAGCCCGTGATCTCCTTGGTTCCTTCCGGATAGCGCTCGATAAAGCCATAATTGGCTGCATTTTCCGTCAGCCACTGATACTCGGCACTGGCACGATAAGCGGCATCATCATAACCGGAGACAGAGCTGGAGAAAATGTCAGCAGAGAGGCCCAGGTTATGCTCCGACGCACCCGCCGGGCAATCCGTATAACCAGCATTGTAGTTGGTCGCCTGTGTATCATAAGTGCGGTAGCCTACCTTCAGAGTCAGCGTATATCCCGCATCCTTTGCCGCGCTCAAGAGCTGATTGAAAGCATCCGCCGCACGGCTGTCCACCGGGACGCCACCTACATCTGCAGTCGTAATGGCATCGGCCTCTTCCTTGGACAACACATTGCTGCGATTTACCAAGCGCATATACCACTCATCGCGCGGAATCGTATCCACCGGCTCCGTGACAACGGAACTTGTCGAAGAAGCATCGGGAACAGAAGAACTGGCCATGCTGCTGGAAGTGGTTTGAGAAGTAGAATTCCCCTTGTCATCTCCGCCGCCCAAAAGTTTGGTCACCAGAAGAACGACCAGAACCAGAATCACCAGCGCAATGCCAATGATCAGCGGCATTTTGTTGCCGCCTTTACGGCCACCGCCCGAACCGCCTTTGCGGCCGCGGCGCGGCATGTCCTCTTCATCGTCCTCTGTGTCTTCGTACTCGTCCTCATCGGGATCCGCATCGTACAAGCCTGCAAACAAATCGTCTTTCACGTCAGAGGGGGCCGGTTCGCCATAGCTTTCTTCGCTCGCCTGTGAAACCGCCTGATCAAAAGCACTGAAATCAATGGGGGCGATTCCGCCCAAATCCTCAGACTTGGGCTCCTGCGGCTGCACCGGCTCCAGGGGCATATCAAACGAAAGCTCTTCTACTGCAGGTTCCGGTTCCGGCTGAGAGAAGTCCAGCGGAATTGTCTGGGAAACCGGCTGCTGAACCTCGGGTTCCGGTGTTTTCTCCGGCATCGGAGGCTGTGCATCAAAATCAAAGGCAGTCGTTTTGTGCAATTCAGCAGGCTCAAAACTCATGGGCTGAACCGGCGCGGCCGGTTCAAACACACGGGTAGCCTCTTCGCCCGCCTGAGAAGGAACATCCTTTTGATCGGAAATTGCCTGGTCCAAAAGCTGTTTCCACTCAGGCTCTGCCTGCTGCTGAACCGGTTGCGCCGGAATCGGCTCAATCGGAGCACTGGTCATTGCCGGCTGCTGCACCGGCTCCACCGGGGCAGGCTGATCGACAACAACCGGTTGCGCTTTGGCCTGCCGGAAATGATCTACGTTCCAATCAATCGGCTTTGCCTTTACCTGACGCCGAAGCGGTTCCTGACGATTGGTAGAATTAAACACCGGCAAAGAACCCGTCGGTTTTGCCGGAGCAGCCGCATGAGGCATTTCAACGGAAATCGGTTCTGCCTCATCTGCAGCCTGTGCAGATGGAACATTTTCTGCCGGCTGAGCAAAATCCAAAGGAATTGCATCTTCTGCCACCGGCTGGTTCGACTCTTCCTCCGCAAATAAGCTCTGGAAGACCATCTCTCCGATATTCTTTTCTTTTTCCTTATCCTGCGGCACACTGGGGGCAGCGGGCTTCGCTGACACAGGCTGTTTCACATCGAAAACCTGTGTCGCATCACTGGTACTTGTGGTTTCGGCTTCGGGTGCGTCGTCAAACAGATTCAACTCCTGCATCCCCGCAAACGCATCGTCCATCGGTTTGTCGTTGCCGTTGGAACCAGCGCCGCTTTCCGGCTCACCGGAGAAAAAATCTATATTGGGATTCGGCACAAAAACACCGCCTTTTTCTAAGTTTATATACTATATATAATAGCGCATTGGTTTATGTTAAGCAAGTATTTTTCCAGAAATGAAGCATACAGCCCGGCCTTTTTCTTCTCTTTATGAAGATTTTTTTAATTTTGCTAAAATCTCTTGCAGTTTCCCTTTGATTGTTGTATTATGAATTAGCACTCATACTTTTAGAGTGCTAAAATTTAGGAGGCATGTTTTATGGCAGTAAAGCAATTCAAAGCCGAATCCAAGCGGCTTCTTGATTTGATGATTAATTCCATCTATACGCACAAAGAAATTTTCCTGCGCGAACTGATCAGCAATGCCAGCGATGCCATTGATAAGCTGTATTTCCGCAGCCTCACCGATGACAGCGTTGCGCTGAAGAAAAAAGACTTCGAGATTCGCCTTTCCCCTGACAAGGACAAGCGTACGCTTGTCATCTCCGACAATGGCATTGGTATGACCAAAGAAGAGTTGGAGCAAAACCTTGGCACCATTGCCAAAAGCGGAAGTCTGGACTTCAAGCAGAACAACGAAGCCAACAATAAAGTGGACATCATCGGACAATTCGGTGTTGGTTTTTACTCTGCGTTCATGGTTGCCAGCAAAGTAACGGTGATCAGCCGCGCCTTTGGCACACAGGAAGCCTGGAAATGGGAATCCAAAGGAGCAGAAGGTTATACCCTGACTCCTTGCGAAAAAGCCACCGCCGGTACGGATATTATTCTGGTTATTAAGGAAAACGAAGGCGACGAACATTATGACGAATATCTGGACGACTGGCGCCTTGCGGAAATCGTGAAAAAGTATTCCGATTACATTCGTTATCCCATCAAGATGCTCCGCACCAAGAGCCGCATGGTGGAAGGAACCGACAAGGATGCGGACGGAAATTACAAAACTCCGGAATACGAAAATTATACGGAAGATGAAACACTGAACAGCATGGTTCCTATCTGGAAGCGGGATAAAAAGAAAGTATCGGACGAAGAATACGCTGAATTCTACAAGCAGAAATTCACCGACTGGTCCGATCCTGCCAAGGTCATCCAATCCAAGACCGAAGGCACAGCCACTTACAACGCATTGCTGTTCATTCCGTCCCGTGCGCCGTTCAACTACTACACCAAAGAGTATGAAAAAGGACTTCAGCTTTATGCCAGCGGCGTGCTGATTATGGATCGCTGCGCCGATCTCCTGCCGGACCATTTCAGCTTTGTAAAAGGTCTGGTAGACAGCCAGGATTTGAGCCTGAATATCAGCCGCGAAATGCTGCAGCACGACAGCCAGCTGAAACTGATCAAGACCACACTGGAACGAAAGATCAAAAATGAACTGTCTGCCTGGCTGAAAAACGACCGTGAAAAATACGAAGAATTTTTCAAAAACTTCGGTCTCCAGCTGAAAATGGGCTGTTATACCGGCTACGGTGCCAATAAGGACCAATTGCAGGACCTGCTTTTGTTCTACAGCGGTAAAGAGAACAAATATGTCACGCTTCGTGAATACGTGGACGCCATGCCCGAAGAGCAGAAATACATTTATTATGCCGCCGGCGAAAGCTGCGAAAAGCTGGCCAAACTGCCCGCTGCGGAGCGCGTGTTATCCAAGGGATTTGACATTCTCTATCTGACGGATGATGTAGACGAATTCGTTCTGCAGATGCTGCGCGAATACGACAAAAAAGAATTCCGCAACATTTCCGGTGATGATCTGGGGCTGGAGAGCGAGAGCGAAAAAGAAGAGCTGAAAGCCCAAAATGAAGAGAACAAAGACCTGTTTGCGGCTATGAAAGAGGCATTGGGTGACAAGGTCAGCGAGGTGCGCTTGTCGCAGAGACTGGTAAGTCACCCGGTCTGCCTGTCCAGCAGCGGACCGCTTTCCATTGAGATGGAAAAGGTATTGAACAATATGCCCACTCAGGAAAAAGTAAAAAGCCAGAAAGTTTTGGAAATCAACGGAACGCACCCGGTGTTTGCTGCATTGCAAAAACTGATGCGCGACGGCGACAAAGAAAAGCTGGCAACTTACAGCGAATTGTTGTATGATCAGGCACTTCTGATTGAAGGCCTCACTTTGGAGGACCCTGTCGCCTATGCAAATGCTGTTTGCAAACTGATGACGGAATAACAGCAAAAAACCGCCGCTCGAATTCGGGCGGCGGTTTTTGTCTTAATAATAATAGAAACGTGATACGCTGTATCCCCAAATGGCAAACAAAACCCACAGGAATATAAAAAGTGCCCAACCAATCAGTTTTACAATCAGAATTCCACGTGCCAGATTGCGCCGATTGGGCCGCATGGAACGCTCAAATGCCCAAATCAACATGACGATCCATCCTACCAAAGGAATATTGCCAAGTACCAGCATACCTACAATTGTTCCGAGGCTCAAAGGCTCTGGCGGCTGCTGAACCGGATACGGCATAGGACGCCCCTGTTCATAATACGGCGGCTGCTGAACCGGCGGGTAGCCGCCGGGCATATATTGAGGTGCCGTTCTCGGTGGTTCCTGGCGGGCCGCTGCGGGTTCCGGCTGGACCGGCGGTACGGCCGATGCGTGCGGTTCCGGCTGCGTGGCAGGCTCTGGCTGGACAGGAGCCGCACTCGATGCGTCCGGTGTCGGCTGCGCGACGGAATCTGGTTGGGCCTGAGTCGCAGTCGGCACAGTCACGTCTGGCTGAATTTCACTTTTAGCTCCGCAGCGAGGACAAATCGCATCCTCGTCTTTCATTGGGAAACCGCAATAAATACAATAATGCATTGTACGCCCTCCTCAAAAATACATATAGACCTGACAAGGAATCATTCCGTTGTAAAGTTTGCGGCGTCGCTTTGCCTTTTTGCCAAAATGTGTCTCAAAATCCGCATCAGCGGTAATAATATAGGCACCACGCACAGGATTTTCTTCCAGGCGGCGGCCCAGAATCCGCTCCAGTTCAGCCGCCTGCTGCAAATCACCCAAGCGTTCACCATACGGCGGATTCGTAAACACCATACTTCCTTTTGCGGGCGCGAAACGACTTACGTCTGCCTCAAAAAAGCGGCAATGCTTTTCCACCCCCGCCAGTTTAGCATTCGCTGTTGCCAAACGGACCGCCGCCGGATCGATGTCAAAGCCGATTCCCTCAAAGGTGCAATCCTTTCGAATTTCACTCAGCGCCTTTTCTCTCTGCCGCGCCCATGCCTTGGGGGAAATAAAAGCATAGTGTTCTGCAGCAAAACGTCTGCGCATGCCGGGAGCCAAATTCATCGCCTTCATGGCTGCTTCAATCATCAACGTGCCGGAACCGCAAAACGGATCCTGTGCAACTGTATCCGGATATATGCGTCCCAGATCCACAATTGCAGAAGCCAAGGTCTCCTTGATGGGTGCAAGTGTACTGTTGCGCCTGTACCCGCGCTTATGAAGGCCGTCACCAGAAGTATCCAACTGAATTTCCGCTATGTTTTTCCGAATGGAAAAGCGAATTTTGTAAACGGCCCCTGTCTCAGGCAGGACCTGCGTATGATGGCCGCGGCGCATCCGCTCCACTACCGCCTTTTTCACAATGCTCTGGCACGCCGGAACACTGGACAGCTGGCTGGAAAGACTGCTGCCCTTCACTGGAAAAGCTGCATCTGCCGGGAGCAGCTCCTCCCAGGGAATGCTGGCCGTCAAATCAAACAACTCGTCGAAGCTTGTGACCTTCCCTGTCTTCAACAAAAGCAACACGCGCTCTGCACAACGGCTCCACAAGTTGGCCGCACACAGAATGTCTTCGTCTCCGTCAAAAGAAACTCGTCCATCCGTAACGGTTACATTCTGTGCCCCAATGCGTTTAAAATCGTACGCGGCCGCGCTCTCCGTTCCAAAATAGCACGGAGCAATCATATGATACTGCAAATCAGATTCCTCGTTTTCATTTTTGCTTTAGTATAACATAAAACCACGTCACTGACCAGTTTTCCAAGCGCCAAATCAATCAAATGAAATAAATTCTTTGCTTCATCCGTATTTCATGCAAAGGAGGTGCCGTTGTATGAAAGTTCGCCGGCGTATCGGTTTTATTTTCGTTGCATTGATTCTTATCGCAGGAATTCTCTGGTGGTTGCTGAGCGGACGCCATCCGTACGCAGATCTTCGTGCGGATCAAATACAGAGCGCATCCGTGCGTCTCATCCCGCCCAGCGTACAATATGAGCTTTCTGCCGATCAGATTGAAGACCTTTGCCGTCAGATGCAATCCGTCGTCATATATCGCACATTTTCGCCCGAGCCCATGGCAGGTCAGTTTGTAGAATTCACGCTTACTTTTCAGGACGGAACCGTACACACGGTACAGCCGTTCGGAACTCTCATCTCCCTTGACGGAATCTTTTACCAAACTGCTTACGAACCAAGCGAAGCACTGAACCAATTTGCCAACCAACACATTCCCACATAAAAAAGGGGGGCTTTCGCCCCCTTGTTTTTTTGAGTAGGTCAGCGCTCTGGAACCAACAGGCCGTATGTGCCGTCTTTACGGCGATAAACCACCTGTACTTCCCCTGTATCGCCATCGCGGAACAGGAAAAACGCGTGACCCAGCATATTCATTTCCAAAATAGCCTCATCTACTGTGCACGGCTTCACCGAAAAATGTTTTTCGCGAATCACGTGATACTCGTTCTCCTCCGGCTCTTCCCCTTCCTGAGCAAAGGCCTCTACAGCCGGCTGATATATACGATTTTCCAGTTTCTTGCGATTCTTGACAATTCTACGCGTCAAAAGATCCACGGCCGCATCGAACGCATCTTCCATGCGGTCGGCTGACTTCTCTGCCCGGCTTACGAACCCCCGGTCGCGTACGGTCAATTCCACCGTTTGCCAATCTTTCTCAACGGTTACAGTCACCTGTGCCTGCGCCTCCGAAGAGAAGAATTTATCAAGTTTTGCGAGCTTTGTCTCCACGCGCTGTTGAAACGCCTCTTTCAGATTGACCTTGCGTCCTGTGCATGTGATTTTCATAAACCAAAGCCTCCTTTGCGGTTTGAAAAAGAACGCTCATGCTTTCTTTTTCTGTCTTCATTATAACACTCCTATCTCCCATACGCAAGGCAAGCAAAGGCATAGTTTACAGTTTATTCTTTATTTATACAATTTTTTTGTCCAATTTCTCCACGCGGTTCAAACAAAAAAGGATGCACCCGCCGATGCATCCTTTTAAAAACAATCAATGACCTCTGCGTGAATACCCGCCGCCGCGCCGGGCCTCTGTCACGCGACGCAGATCGGAAATTTTTTCTTCACTGCGAGATTTAAACTGGCTCATCATGTCCTCAAAGGACAGATTGGTCTGGGGAGCCGGTGTACGCGGCTGCCATACGCGGCCCGTATCTGCCCGTGTGGGACGAGGACGCGGCTCCGTCCGTTTGATGGAAAGCGCAATTTTTCCGTCCGGTGAAACGCTCAGGATCTTGACCTTAACGATCTGACCCTCATTGAGCACATCCGAAAGCTCCTGAATGTACTCATTAGAGACTTCGGAAATGTGAACCATTCCGGTCTCTCCACCGGGCAGCAAAACAAATGCGCCGAATTTTTTTACGCCGGTGATCTTACCCTCTACGATGCTTCCTACCTCTACTGCCATGGAATGATAGAACTCCTTTTATTTAAAATGCAAAGCCGCACGGCTTTTAAAGTGGGGGTGGAGACGGACCTTAATTGCCCGACATGTCGATGAAAACACGCTCATTGGGTAACGCATAACCCAATTTTGTGCGGGCAAGGCGCTCCATATAAGCCGCTTCATCATCTGTATCCAACGTACGTTGCAACTCCTCGTTTTCGGCTTGCTGTGCCGAAACCTGCTGATTGACATTGTCAAGCTGCTGGCGCTTGGCAATAATTTCCATCTGTACAGAAATCAGCGATACACCCAGATATACGCAAACGCAAACAAGCCCAAGCCGAATTGCCCAAGCTGAAAACTTTTTCTTTTTCTTTTTCGCCGTACGCTGCATTACCGATGGATCGCCTTTCCCTGTTTTGCAAGGTTTTTGTCTTTTGCATTATTTAGAATTATACAACACTCGGCCTGTGTTTTGCAACCTTTTCTTGTTGACCTGCTTCATTTTTTCCAGTTTCTTTACATGCCTTTTTGTCCCGCGTGCTTTTGCGCATCGAAAAAGTCTCCGCCAGAAAGGCGCAAACACATAGCGCCCAATCCATTGGACTGGGAAAGTCAAAGCCCGCCAAAACATCGTCCTCATTTTTTCTAAAAACGGCCCCAGTGCAGAACGACAGATCAAAAAAGCACTCACACAAGCAAGCAGATCATACCAACGCGGAAGACCGGAATAGAAGCGGCTTACGGCAGCACTGCGCAGCATCAAAACGCCGCTTATACAGCAGAACACATCAGAAAAAGCCAAGGCAACCGCACTTTGGCCCAACACAAACCGAAGCCCCGAATATATCAGACACAAAAGGCACCCGAGACCTGCTGCCAAAAAGGCGTCTCTGAGCGCCATTTGAACGGAAATGGCCGCGACCATTACCGCACCAACCTTTTGAACAATGATGTGCCTTTTTCCTTTTTGACTGTATACTGCACATATTCTATGGCACCGCTGATTCGCACTTCTCCCGTCTGTACGCTGAGTTCGCTGACCTTCAAACCTTCTCCGCCGATGGTCAGCATTCCATATTCCGTATCCAAGCAAGCCGTGAGTTCATCATAGGACAAAATCGCCTGGATTCCTGTGGCCGTCAGCATGTTCCGGTTTTCCAATATTACATTATGCGGCTTCTTTCCACCTGCTGTCATGCTTTTCTCATTCATGTTCTTTTCACCTGCCTTCCGTTCATTCTATGCGCACAGCAGGTGCTCTATGCAAAAAAGTCTATGGAAGATATCTTCCATAGACTTTTCTTATTCCGACAGAACAGTGTACATTTCTCTTGCTACATCCTTCCCCGTAGGGGCTTCTGTAGAGACCACTTTTACCTGAACCGGGCGCTGACCAAAAGCAATTTCAATGATGTCGCCTTCCTTGACGGCGTAACTTGCCTTCACCGGACGGCCATTCACCAAAATGCGACCGGCATCCGCCACTTCATTGGCAACGGTGCGGCGCTTGATCAGACGGCTTACCTTTAAATATTTATCGATTCGCATATGCACTCTCCTCCCTATGCGGGATAACATAACAAAAAGCCCGCACCGCGGCAATGCGCAGAGCGGGCATAAAAAGCAGCTTATTTACCGGAAACAGCGTCCTTCAAAGCTTTGCCTGCTTTAAACGCGGGCACAACCGTCGCTTCAACCTGAACCTCTTCGCCGGTGCGGGGGTTCACAGCCGTACGAGCAGCACGCTGACGGGGCTCAAAAGTACCAAAGCCCACCAGAGCAACTTTATCGCCGGATTTCAGCGCATTGGTAATGCCGTCCAAAACAGCTGCAACTGCCTTCTCTGCATCCTTTTTGGTCAACTCTGCATCGGCAGCAACTTTCGCAATCAGTTCAACTTTTGTCATGTTGAAAAACCTCCAAATAAAAGCATTGATGATTTCGTTTATATCCACAAAGCGCTGAGCGCCTTGGATAAACCTGTTCTGTTTCTTAGTGTGGACCAGACTGTATTGACTCAAACAAGTCGACATAAGTTCACGGCTGGGACACACTGCACAAAAACGCCCGATTTTCACGCTCCAGCGCTTCCTCCGCATCGCATTTGACCTGGCGGCCCAAATCCGCTGCGTCGAACAAAAGGCGACCCAACACATCGGATATGTTCTGCACATCGCCCTGCTCCGCTGCTTTGCAGAATTCATCTGCGTTTTTCTTCAGCGAAGCTGTGGTCTCCTGTGTGCTGCGACCCATTCCATGCGAAGCAGCCCGCTTGGAAAGTTTTGTTGCCCGCATTAACGCTGGCATCGCCTGCGGAACACTGGCCAAATCTTCCGCAACAGACTCGCGATGTTTTTCCTGACGTTTCAGCGCCTCCCAATTTTGCAGCGCCTGCTCGGGGTTGTCCGCTTTCACATCACCAAAAATATGAGGATGACGGTAAATCAGCTTTTTGCAAATACCCGTGCACACATCTTCAAAGGTAAAGCGGTTTTGCTCCGTTTCCATCTGCGTGTGGAGCGCCACCTGCAAAAGAACATCGCCCAATTCCTCACAGAGAAGATGTGCATCCTCCAAATCAATCGCGTCCGCTACCTCGTACGTTTCCTCAATGAAATTCTTACGGATCGATGAATGCGTCTGTACTTTGTCCCAGGCACACCCGTCCTTTGGGTCCCGCAAAAGCGCCACAATGCGCAGCAGGTCCTCCATGTTATACCGTTCTTTCATTTCAAAATCCTGCTTCAAGGCCGGTTCCGCCCTTTCTGGTCTATTCTACATGATAGCCCCTCTGAATGCAAGGGTTTTTCCGTTTTTTCACGAAAATAAAGCATTCCGAAGTGCTTTTGCAATCGACAAACTTTTAAAACTTATCTTTTCTGCCTCTTTTTGTGCACAGACGAGCGTTTTTTCTTCTGCCAAATCCATGCGCGAACGCTTGGATTATCAGAGGCTGTTCCCACACCGAGGACAAAATATGGCCCCCGGGTCGACCTCCGCGCCGCATTGGGGGCAGTAGGTAGTCACCGTTTGCTGCGGCTGTGGCTGTTCTTCCTTTGGCAGTTGTGCCAACGCTGCCAGCTCGGCTTCCACTTGTGCCACGACCTGGACGTATCGATCAATCAGCTCCTCATTGGTTTCACCGTTTTTCCGCAAAGAATAAACCAGTGCACCCAACTGCCGCTGCGCTTTCGCCAGTTTATTCTCCAGTGCCAATTGATCGACCTGTTTTTTCCCTTTCTGTACCAGATCTTCTGTCACCCGGGCAGCGCCGTCCGCCAGAGTGGCAGCGCTTTCTTTCAGCTTATCAAACGAAATCACAACAGCACCTCCATCGTTTTGTCATTGCGGATTTTCTCCCAAAAATTCCCGAAGCATTGAATCTTCCGGGACCAGTGAAAGCGGAATAGTGCGACACTTTGCAAACGTATCACACAGCGACTTCAACCGCTGCGCATAAGGGCTCTGCGTCGGCAAAGCTCCGCGGTGCGCGCAGACCAGCGGCGCCAGGCAGCAAACCTCGTAGGAAAAGCTTGTATCCAGCAGAAGATCCGCTTCCGGCTTGAACACCTTGATATTTTTGTCTTCCCCTTCGCATACAGCCGGCCACATAGACAACGTTTTTTCCACACTGTGGCCGCGGAACTGATAATCCCGCACCATGCGCCGTGCCAGACGCACGTCCCGAGTGGGCAGAGAACGCTGTCCGCCCGTGGAATACTCTTCCCGCAGACCTGCGTAAATTTTGTACACGCTTTTCGGTGGCAAAAGTGCCGTCAGCCGGGGATTCAGCGCATGAATTCCTTCCACCACGGCGATTCCCTGCCCGATTTGAACCGGGATGCGCCCCATTCGGCGCTGTTCACGGCAAAAATCAAAATTCGGAATTTCCGTGCATCCGGTCTGCGTCAGCTCCAAAAGGCAGCGATTGATCTCCTTCACATCCAACGCATCCACGCTTTCATAATCCGGCGTGCCGTCAGGCAGAAGCGGATATTCTTCCAGATTTTTAAAAAAATTGTCCAACGAAACGACCGCTGCATGCGTTCCCAGCTTTTGAAGCTGAAGTGCCAGCTTGTGCGCAGTCGTCGTTTTTCCGGAAGAAGAAGGACCTGTTAGCATAACGACCCTTGCTCCGCTGTTCAAGACGCTTCGGGCCGCGGCATCGATCCGGTCGCGGTAGTCCTTTTCGCAATAATCTACAAAGGCCTGCGGAGACAAGGCCGCAACGCTCAGCAGATCCAGTTCAACAAGACGTTTGGGGATCCATATCAACGTATTGCCCATAAAAATCCTCGATTCCCTGTTTGCGCTGCTGCACAACATCGTAGCAGCGCAGGTATTCCAGCGGATATTTGTGATTAAAAATGCGCTTGATATGCCCGCAGGGAGCGACCAGTTTTGTAGAACCGCCTGCACCTGCAGACAAAATTGTATGCACTTCTTCCATGATATAGATATTGTACAGGCCCGCAAAACCGGGTTTGGTATATCCCGTATTTTCCAGGTTTTGCAGCGTTCCCTTCTGGCGATACATGTAATAGGGTTCATAGCCCGCCCGATCCAGGCAGGCACAGGCCGACAGCATCTGTACAACATCTCCGTAACGGTCCGGCGCATGATCTTCCACCAGTGTAGAAGCGCGTTTCAGCGTCAGCGTATGCACGGTGATGTTTTCCGGTCCCAGGGCCATCACGCCTTCCAGACTCTTCTTGAAGCCGTCCACTGTATCCAACGGCAGCCCTGCAATCAAATCCATATTGATATTATTATGCCCCAATTTGCGGGCTGTGTCAAAACAGTCCAGCACATCCTGAGCTGTGTGCCGACGCCCGATGGCGCGGAGAACTTCATCCGAAAGCGTCTGCGGGTTGATGGAAATTCTTGTGGCGCCCAATTCTTTCAGTACCGCAAGTTTCTCCGGCGTCGTGCAATCCGGCCGACCGGCCTCCACCGTATATTCCCGCACGCTGGAGAGATCGAAGCACTCCTTCACGGTATTCATCAGCGTGCGCAACTGCTGCGCAGAAATCGCAGTGGGCGTGCCGCCGCCAATGTAAATGGATTCCAGTTTGAGATGCAATTTTTGAACCAATGCCGCAATGTCACGCAACTCTGCGCACAGGTGTGTCACATACGGTTCGATCAGTTTGGCGCTTTCACCCGTTGTTCGTGAGACAAAGCTGCAATAACTGCACCGGGAGGGACAAAACGGGATGGAAATATACAAGCTGAAGCTGCGAGGTTCTACTTGCGCCAAAACAGGCCGCTGCAGCTTTTCAATGCGCGTGGCCAGACGCAGCTTTTCTTCGCTGACAAAGCAGTCATTTTGAAGATGCTGCGCAGCCTGCTCTTCGCTCATTCCACGGGCATAAAGGTTCCGTACGAGCCGCACAGGACGAACGCCCGTCAGCATACCCCAAGGCGGCTGTTTGCCGGTTCTCTGCCGCAGCATGCAAAACAGCTCACGGCAAATTTCATATTCTTCCTGCTTTTTATCGGCACCGTCTGTCAAAGAGAATCTGCGGGCAGTAATTTCTTTCTCCCACCGCACAGCACAAAGCACGCAGTTGCCACTCTTATGCAAAACAATGGCATCCTGCCCATGTGCCGGATATTCCTTTACCAGCTGAAGAGCCGGCCAGAATAAACGTGCCACATGCTCCGGCTCATAACCGGAAGAAAGACCTGCCAAATAAAGTTTCATTTCGGATCCTCCATTGCCGCGCGCAAGTAATAATTACGGCTTTTCTCCTGCTCCATAGTGGAAAAAGGGCCATGACCGGGAAGCACCTGTACATCATCCGGCACTTGCGCCGCCAATTTCCGAAGGCTGGCATTCATTTGCGCCATACTTCCCGTCTCCAGATCTGTGCGTCCGATATCCCCGCAAAACAGAGTATCTCCGCTGAAAAGGTACTCTCCGCACAAAAGGCAGACGGAGCCGGAGGTATGGCCCGGCGTGGCAATCACCTGAAAATCCATGTCGTCCACAGAAAAATGATCACCATCGCCATAACAGCTGACCTGATCCAAGGGCGGGAACAAGCGTTCATCTACATGGGGCGCGGCATCCAGCTCGCTGACCATCAGCGAGGCACCCGTCGCCTTCCGAAGTTCAGCGACCGATCCCATGTGGTCGTAATGACCATGGGTCAAAAGAACTGCAGCCAAGTGAGCATGATGCTCTCTCAGCAAATCGAGATAGCGCTGTGCAGGCGCATTGGGATCAATCGCAACTGCATGCCCCTGATCCCCGATCAGCAGAAACGTATTGGTACACAATGGCGTCGCTGCCTGAATGTGAAAAACCTTCATTGCATCTTCCTCCTACCGGCTCCAGTCATCTGTTTCAATCACAATGGTGACCGGGCCGTCGTTGACCAGCGAAACCTGCATATCCGCTCCGAATTCGCCAGTGACCACACGGCGCAGACCCGTTTGATGCATCTGCCGCACAAACTCCTCATAACAATCCACCGAGAGCGGCGGCTTGGCGGCACGAATAAAGCTGGGTCGCTTGCCCTTTTTGGTATCTCCATACAAAGTAAAATTGGAGATAATCATTGCCTCGTATCCCTTTTCTTCAGCGGAAACATTCAGATTGCCGTTTTCATCATCAAAAATGCGCAATCCGGCACATTTGTGTGCCAGCTTTTCGCACATTGCCGTGGAGTCCGTATCGGAAACCCCCAGCAAAATGACCAGTCCCGGGCCGATGGAACGGGTTTCCGCTCCATTGATGACCACACTGGCAGAACGAACTCTTTGAAGAACTGCCTTCATGCTTTCCCCCTCAGCGATCACACACGGATGATACTTGTAACGCTGCGGATTTTTTTCAGCCGCGCGATCACCGTGTTCAAATGCTCTGTATTGTTTACACCCACCGTCAGCGACATGGTGGCCCGTCCGTCCGAAAGCTGGCGGGCCGAAATCGCATAGCAGGGCAGATGCATCTCTGCAATCAGTCCTGCAACATCTGCCATCAGGCCGTCACGGTCAATAGCCGAGATCTCCAGCGAAGACTTGAAGCTTTCTTTTACGCCCTCGGCCCAATGTGCCCGCACCCAGCGCGGCGCATCTTCGCCTTCCAGTCCCATGCGAACGTTGGGGCAGTCACGCTTGTGAATGGACACGCCGAACCCGCGGGTGACGAAGCCAATGATATCGTCTCCGGGCAGCGGGTTGCAGCACTTGGCGAATTTAACCAGACAATCGTCCATACCTTCCACCAAAACGCCTTCACTGGACTTATGCTTTTTCAACGGGACCTTGAACACCGTTGTCGGCGTGTTTTCCCGTACGAGCTTGGAATATTCGTCCTTTACACGGATCATCAACCGGGACAGCTGAATGCCGCCGTACCCCAGCGCCGCATACATCTCTTCAACGGTATTGAGGCGCATCCGGTGTGCGATCTCCGTCATAAACTCGTCGTACTTATCTTCCGGCACCGTGATCAAATTGCGGCGCATCTCTTTTTCCAGCGCCGCTTTTCCCTCGGCGATGTTTTCTTCCTTGCGCTCCTTTTTGAACCAGTTGCGGATCTTGTTTTTCGCCTCACTGGTCGTGACGATGTTCAGCCAGTCACGGCTGGGACCTTTATCCTTGGGACCTGTAATGATCTCAATGATCTCGCCTGTTACCACCTTGTGATCAATGGGCACAATTCGTCCGTTGGCCTTGGCACCGATCATGCGGTTGCCCACCGCCGAGTGAATGGCATAGGCAAAATCAATGGCCGTCGCTCCGGTAGGCAGGTTGATGACATCGCCTTTTGGCGTAAAGGCAAACACCTCTTCCGGCAGAAGTTCGGACTTGATCTCACGCAGCAGGTCACCTGCGTCATCGCTCTCCCTCTGGCTCTCCAGAAGCTGGCGAACCCAGGCAACACGGTCATCCAGCTGCTTATTGTCCGACGTAACACCCGCTTTGTACTTCCAGTGCGCGGCAACGCCATATTCCGCCGTCTGATCCATCTCCCAGGTGCGGATCTGCACTTCAAAAGGGATTCCTTCATGTCCCAGTACCGTGGTATGCAGGGACTGATACATATTGGGCTTCGGAGTTGAAATATAGTCCTTAAAGCGGCTGGGGATCGGATGATACATGTCGTGAATCACACCCAGCGCATTGTAGCACTCGCTCACCGTGTCCAGAATGATGCGCACCGCGTAAACATCGTAAATCTCCTCGAAAGTGCGATTCTGCATGTACATCTTCCGGTAAATGCCATATACACTTTTTATGCGCTTTTTAATAAAGCATTTTTCCATTCCGTTCTGGGCCAGATGTTCGCGGATGCGCTCTACAATGCCCGCAATAAACTGCTCGGCGCTTCCGTTTTTCGCCAGGTAGGACCGAATCTCCTCGTATCCCACCGGATCCAGATACTGAAGGCTTCGGTCTTCCAGCTCTTCCTTAATGCTGCTGATTCCCAGACGATGTGCAATGGGAGCATACACTTCCATGGTTTCCAGAGCTTTGTCGCGCCGCTTCTGTTCCGGCCATGCATCCCCGGTGCGCATATTGTGCAGCCGGTCGCACAGCTTCACCAGCATGACACGTACGTCTTTGGACATGGCCATCAGCATCTTGCGCAGATTTTCCGCCTGCTGTTCTTCCATGGAGGAAAACTTGATTTTGCCCAATTTGGTCACGCCATCTACCAGAAGCACCACGTCTGCACCAAAATTCTGGCGCAGTGTGTCCAAAGACAGACCCGTATCCTCCACCACGTCATGCAAAAGCGCGGCAATCACGGAATCCGTATCCAGGCCAAGGTTCACCACCAGGCAGGCCACCGCAATGGGATGGCTGATGTACAGCTCGCCCGACAGGCGGCGCTGATCCTGGTGCGCATTGCGCGCCATTTCGTAGGCACGCTCAATTTTTTCCATGTCGTATGGTTTGCCGGACTCTTCCGTCAATTTCTTCAAATCTTCATATGTGAGCACAGACGGCTTTTCCATACAAAGTCACTCCTCTAACTTTTTTAACACAGGCGCACTGAAAAGATCTTTTTTCTCTTTCACCGGAAGCAGACGCCAGCATCCGTTTTTGTTCTCGATCAAAGACAGCTGCTCCAGAGCTTTAAGCGAAATGATTACTTTCCCAGCGCTTCCCGCCCCGAATTTTGCAAACAACGGGCGCAAATCGCTCTCCGAAAGGCCCTGCGGATGCGCCGCCAGGAACCGATAAACGCCGGCCGTGTCCGCACGAACAGGGGTAATCGCCCGGCGCTGTGCTTCTTCCAGCGCGGCGCCGCTGCAAAATGCGTCTGCCCACTGGGCCAGCTGCGCATGTTCTTCGCCCATTCCCGCAGGCCGCAGATCCTTGATGCGGGCGGAAACCATGGCACCGTTTCTCCCCTCAAAAATGGAAAGTGCCACCAATACATCCACGGTATCTCCGGGCACATATCCCAGCGCATCCGGCCCCTTCCCGAAGAATACCGCATTCAAAATACTGCCGTTCTGCCGAAGCCGAACGCGGCAATGCTTTCCCTCGCTGACAGGGTAAACCGCATCCACCAAAGCATTTTCCACTAAAAACAGCGGGGCAGGGTTGCCGTTTCCAAAAGGCGCCAGCACACTCAGTGCAGCGACCTCCTGCTCAGAAATCTCGTTCAGCGCGACCGGCGCATCCGCCACAATTGCCGGCACATCGACCACCGGATGGTGCGCGGCAGCCCAAAGATTGATGGCTTTCCGAAATGCGGGCAAATTTTCCCGACGAATCGAGAGGCCGGCCGCCGAGGCGTGCCCGCCAAACCGAATCAACAATTGCTCGCAGGAAGCGATGGCCTCATAAAGTGAAATACCTTCCTGGGAACGCCCGGAACCTTTTCCCTCTCCGTTCTCGTCCACAGAAATGATAATCGCAGGCTTTCCCATACGTTCCGCAATGCGCGAAGCTACAATTCCAATCACACCCGGGTGGAATCCGTCGCCCCAGGCCACCAGAATCCGATCCGACTGATACGTAGGATCTGCGGTCAGCTGCTCCAGTACGATCTGTGAAATTTCCTGCTCCGCCTTCTGCCGGGCAGCATTTTTATCATCCAGTTCCTGTGCCAAAAGCGTTGCTTCTTCCTCGTCATCGCTGAGCAGCAACCGGAGCGCCACTGTGGCAGAGTCCATCCGACCTGCCGCATTCAAACGCGGTGCCAAGCCGAAGGACACATTTTCTGCGGTAAGCTCCTTGCCTTCCAGCCCGCACTGAGAGATCAGGGCAGCCAGCCCCGGGCGGTCTGTGTTCTGAAGAAGAGACAAACCCGCTTTGACAATGGTTCTGTTTTCTCCTTCCAGATTCATGATGTCCGCCACCGTGCCGATGGCTGCCAAATCACCATAATAAGGCAGCATCTCCGCCGGGTCGGCCGCATCCAGCGCGCACACCAGCTTAAAAGCCACACCCGCGCCGGAAAGACTTTTGCAGGGACTTTTGTCAAAAGGTAGCTGCGGATCGACCAGCGCTGCTGCCTGCGGAAGAACGGCCGGCGGCAGGTGATGGTCCGTCACCACGACATCCATGCCTTTTTCCACTGCCAGTGCAATGGCTTCGTTGGCGGAGATTCCATTGTCCACCGTGATAACCAGTCCGACCTCTTTCTCCGCCATCTGCTCTACTGCGTTGGCAGAAAGGCCGTAGCCGTCTTCATCACGGCTGGGCAGTTTGTAATACACTTCTGCTCCCGCAGCGTCCAGATACATATACAGCAAGGCTGTGGCCGTCACACCGTCCACATCATAGTCTCCAAACACAACGATTCTCTCGCCGTCATCGATGGCTCTGTGGATTCTGTCCACAGCCTGTTCCATACCCGCCAGCAAAAAAGGATCGCTGAGGAGCTGACCATCTCCACATCTGCGAACCGCCTCCTGCGAATCACACACACCACGCGCTGCCAGCACCTTTCCCACCAAAAGCGGCTGTCCCACAGCCGCACTCAGCCGGGCCGCAGTCTGTGCATCGGGACGGCTTACCCGCCAGGGATGATAGATCATAACATTGCTCTCCTTCTCATTTCTCCACAGGCACCTTTATCTGGTCCTGTGCCAGGCCATCCTGGTTGAATACGCTTTCCAGGGCACTCACTTCCACCGATATGTCCATGGCCGTATCTTTCAGCAAATTATCCAGCAGGTTGTGAAATGCCGCAGTCACCGGGTCCAGCACGCCGGACACCTCTTTTTGAATGCCGGCGGCCACTTCACTGCTGGCGGCGTGAGGTTCCACCTCATTGTATGTTTTCAGAAGTTTGATGGTTGTAGGCAAATAGTAATCGCAAAAACGGCGCACGTCGTCATCGCAATCCGGATGTGCTTTTACCCAGGCAAAAATGCCTTCCGCCTGATTGTAGATATCCTGTGCCTTCTCCCGGATTTCCTCGTTGTCAATGTCGGCCAGCTGCCGCTTCATCTCTTTCAAAAACTCCTCGCTGTCCGATACGGGCTCCTGCTTTTTCTGCGCTGTTTTCTTCGTGGTGCGTTTTTTTCGCTGACTCTGCTCGTCCTGCTTCTTGGCGCGCTCCGGATTTTGCAGCCGCCAAACAGTATTATTCGCATAAAAGCAGCCGCTGTCTTCGTCTACAAAACCAAAGGGAAAATAACCGCGCTGCACCATATCTTTCAAATCCTGCCGCACTGTCTCCACCGACCGGCCGCTGGCCCGTGCAATATCCGCCAGCGGGCACATCTCCTGCACATTGATGATCTCACGGTACAGCTTGTAATTCTTCATGCGCTCCAGCCATTTGAAGCCGATCCGCGACACTTTTCCAAACACTGCCGTCAACAGGCCAAATTCAGCCAGCCCCGCCACATACTCAATGGCAGACGGAACGGAATAAAGCAGCCACGCTTCATTTCCGGCCTGAAACAACAGAACGCAAAGCATCAGCACCGCCATGGCCGCCCCGCCGACTCCGACCAGTCCGGCCAGCAACATTTTCTGATTCAGATTCTTGTCATCTGTGAACAAATGCGCCGCAGAAGCCGCCGTCTTCAGCTGGGGCGCATAATACTTTGCGCCGCAATCGGTAAACTTTTTGGGAGTGGACACATTCTTCAGGCGGGGCAAAACCACCGCCAAAATCACAATCAAAAAGAAGATTTCCACTCTGATTCCCTCCTCAGGACAGCTGTCCTTTTTCCAGTGTACGTGATAATTCATCCGGTGTCAGCCCGTCCTGCGCCAGGACCGTCTCCATGGCAGACACCTCAGCGGAAACATCCAGCGCCGTATCCTGCAGCAAACCGTCCTGCAGCGTGCGGAAAGCGGTATTGATGGTTCCCAGGATGCGCATAATATCCGCCTCAATTTGCGCCGCCGCACGGCTTTCGCCGCTTTTGTCCCCCACTTCATTGTAGGTGCGCAGAAGTTTCAGCGTTGTCGGCAGATAGTACGTCGTAAATCTTCTCACATCGTTCTCATCCGCCGGATGCATTTCCAGCCAGGCAATCAGCTGCGCTGTCTGCGCATCCAGCTTTTCCACTTCGGCCAATACCGCTTCGTCGCTGAGTTTTTGTTTTTCAGTGCGAAGCCCCATCCAAAAAGAGCGAAGATCGGCCAGTGTGGCGCTGGCAGGCTGTGCCTGAGACTGTACCGTCTGCGCCTCGCTTTGAGCCGATTGCTGTGCCAGATAAGCAGCGTACGCCGCACGATTGGTGAAAATCCGGGAAGCGTCCGGCGCCAGAAACATGCCTTCAAAATTCCCCTGCTGCATCATATGGCGTATCTCCCGGCGCGTCTTTTCCACCGGGAGGTCCACCGCTGCCGAAAACTCTTCCATCTTACAGTAACTGCGCCCCTCCAGAAGCTGATGATACGCCACCAGACGACGGGCCGGGTAACTTTTCACCTGACAAATGGCCGCAGGAATGGCAAATGCAGCCGCCATCACTGTCGTCACGCCCCAGGCACTGACGTCCGTCTCGCCTGATAAAAGAACCATTCCTGAAACAGCCAGCATAATAAACGCTGTGATCCCCAGCCCCAAAGCCGTGCCTTCCAGCGCCTTATAGTTATCCCGCAACTGCTTCATGCGTTTTTCCTTTTTCCGGCGCGCTCTGGCAGGAGCCGTAGACTCCTGCACCGCATCGCCCAGTTCCAGCGCTGCGTCCCGCACCGCTCTTCCAAAGGAGCGCGATGCATCCTTCAGCACAGGTGCAACGTTGCTTTGGAAGGCACCGGCAAAATCCCGCATGGCCGATTCCAGTTCTCTTCCCGCATCAGAAAGTTCCCGTTCCAAATCTTTTTCCCAATCCTGTCGTTTGCCAGACATTCCGACTCCTCCATCAGGCCCGGCTTGGCCGATAATATTCCGCAATGGTCCGTGCAACACGAACTCCGTCTACCGCCGCCGAAACAATTCCGCCGGCATAGCCAGCGCCTTCTCCGCAGGGATACAGCCCCGGCAGATCCACGCTCTCCATATTCTCACCGCGCACAAGGCGGACCGGACTGGATGTGCGTGTCTCCAGACCCGTCAAAACAGCTTCCGGCGCCGTGTAGCCCCGCAGTTTTCGTTCAAAGGCGGAAAGGCCGGTTCGAAGTGCACTTGCCAGCTCATCCGGAAGCAGCGCCCCCAAATCGGCAGCGTGAACCCCGCGCGGATAAGTCGGCTGCACACTGGTGATGCGCAATCTGCCCTCGCCATTCAGAAAGCTGCGCACGTTTTCCGCCGGAGCAGTATAGCCACCGCCGCCCGCCTGAAACGCCCGCGTCTCCAATGCACGCTGGAACGCAATTGCCTCGCGCGCATCGCCGCCGAAATCTGCGTCACTGACGCTGACCACCACGGCGGCATTGGCGTTTTTGCCATCTCGGGCGTGAAAGCTCATTCCGTTGGTCACCACTCGGTCTTTCTCACTGGCGGCGGCAACCACCTGACCGCCGGGGCACATGCAGAATGTATACACGCACCGCTTTCCTACGTGATGAGAAAGCTGATACTCGCCCCGCGGAAGCGCCGGATGTCCCGCTGCCTCATGATACAGGCTCTCTTCGATGCGGCTCTGCAAGTGCTCTGCCCGGAACCCCACCGAAAACGGTTTGGCCTGCGGGCGCAGGCCGGTTTCAAACAACATCTCAAACGTGTCACGCGCCGAATGGCCTACTGCTAAAACCAACGTTTCACAAGGAATTTCTCCGGATGATGTGCGCACACCGGTCAACACGCCATTTTTCACACACAAACCCGTCAAAGCTGTGTCAAAAAACACCTGACCACCCAGGGAAAGAATCTCATTGCGAATCGAAACAATCACATCCCGCAAACGGTCGGTACCGATGTGCGGTTTCTGACGCACCGCAATTTCTCGGGGCGCGCCATGCTCCAAAAGCGTGTCCATCACAAACCCGCACAGCGGATCATGAATGCGGGTCGTCAGCTTGCCGTCGGAAAAGGTTCCCGCGCCTCCTTCTCCGAACTGGATATTTGCATTTTCATCTAAGCAGCCGCTCTCATAAAATCCCAGCACCTGCTTCATTCGACGTTCCATCTCCGGGCCGCGCTCCAGCACCACCGGACGAAATCCCTGCCGGGCCAGCACCAGCGCCGCGAACAGCCCAGCCGGTCCCAGCCCGCACACCACCGGCGGATGTTCCAGCACCGTACTGCCGGTTCCAATCGAAAACGTCTGCTTATTCAAAATCGAAACAGAGGGTGCAAAGCCCTCAAAGGAACGCTCTGCACCCTTTTGTCCCAGCTCTACCGCCACTGTATAGACCAGCACCGGTCTTCCGCGACGGGCATCCACAGAGATTTTATAAATCTCCGCGCCGGCGATTTGCCCTTGTGTCAGATGCAGCCGCTTCAAAGCCGCATCCACGGCCTGTGCCTGCCCGCATTCCAGGGGCAGGCGAATTTCTTTTACCAAAAGCATTCTTGTTACGCTCCTGTGCTGATGTCGCACAGCACTGTATAGGTTCCTGTGGCAAACACGGTCTCTGTACCCGGGACAATGATTTCCACTTCCATATTCTGCTGCCCTTTGGTCACACTGACATTGGTGGGCGATGCGTCGATTTGTGCCACTACACTGGACTCGCTCAACTCTTCCAATTCATCTTCGCGTCCAATCAGCGTCACATTGTTGATGCGTCCCACCGAGGGCGTCACCGTGGTTCCACTGGCGGCGTTGACCACGCGAATTTCACTGACCGAAATGGTACGTGTGGTAAAGCCCATGGTATTGAAACTGACCGTCACTTTCTGGACTGAATCAATGTTTCGCAGCCCGTCCGGCAACTCAATACTCAGGTCAACGCTGGTTCCCAGCTGCAATTTTGCCAAATCAATATAGCCGGCATTGATGCTCTCCAGTGCGTCCACCTGCTCGGCGGAACCGGCCACGCGGATGGTCTCCTGCGATAATGTAGGATTCAGCACTTCCACATCGTATCCCACAGGTACATGCGTGTACTCCACCGTCAGCGGAACCTCCTTGATTTTCAGCACCGGAATGGTCACTTCCACCTGGCTTACATCCATGGTCAGATAGGTGGAATCCACAGGATTGCCTTCTTTATCCAAAAATTCCAGCTGCGCCGTGGTCAGAGCAGATTCCGTTCTCTTCTCATTCAGCGTGACATTGGCCATCACCTTATCGATGCTGTTGACGACACTTTCCGGGCCGCGCACCGTCACTTCCGCAGGTGATGCCACCGGAGTATCCACATAATAGCCGTCTTCGGGATCGATCCCGCTGGCATTGACCGTAATTGTAAATTTCTTTGTAGATACCTTGTCGAAGGTGACCTGCACATAAGCGCTGGGGCTGATTTCGTTAAAATCGTAAGAACGGCTGTTCAGCAGGGAGTCCGCCTGTGTTGCCACCAATTTCAGCGTATAAGTGCCAGGCCCGTTGACCTGCGAATAATTGGGATACAGAAGAATATCTTCCGCCTCCACCCCGCTGATCTGGTTATCGTCTCCCGAAATGGTGACGCTTTTGTCTTCCGTGTCTTTTTCCACAATATCCAGTCCCTGACTGAGATACGCAGCTGAATTGTAGTCGTAATTCACTTTCACATTGCGGATCGTCGCAATGCTGTTGGGATTGATGATCGAACGCACGACAAACCACAGCCCAATTGCGATCAAGATAGAGAAAGCAATAGTGAAACGCTTGTCGGAAAACAGCTTTTCAAAATAATTTTTCTTAGCTTTCATGCTTTTTCCTCCAGAAAGGCTGCTTTTTCTCTTCGGTTTGCGGCGGGACCATATCTCCCTGCAGCATATTGAACAGGTTCTGACGATCCAGCCGCCGAATCAAAACGCCGTTTTTGGCCATGGAAATGATTCCTGTTTCCTCACTGACCACCACAACCACTGCATCGGAGTTCTCGCTCATTCCCAGCGCAGCGCGGTGCCGCGTTCCCATGTCCTTGCCAATCTCCAGATTATTGGACAAAGGAAGCACACAGCCGGCCGCCTCAATGCGTCCGTCGCGCACAACTACCGCTCCGTCATGCAGCGCCGTTCCCTCATAAAAAATCGTCTCCAGAATTTCCGGCGTAATATCTGCGTTCAGGACAGTGCCTGTCTTGATAATTTCCGACAGGTTGGTGCGCCGCTCCAACACCATCAGCGCTCCTGTCCGTGTATCAGACATCTGCTCGGCAGCATCGCACACCGACACAATGGCATTCTGCCATACTTCACGCAAATCCGCCGGATTTACTTTGCTTCGAAACAGCTGCATACCAAAAAAATTGGTACGGCCCACCTGTTCCAGCGCACGGCGAAGTTCCGGTTGGAACACAATAACCACTGCGATCAACCCGAAACTCATCACACTGTTGATCAACCACTGCAATGTGCGAAAATCGCAAATTTTCGCCACGACAAATGTAAAAATCAGCACCAGAATTCCTTTGGCGATCTGTGCCGTATGTGTTTGATTGATCAGGCGAATCAACTCATATACCAGGAACGCCACAACTGCAATATCCAAAATATCGGAAAGCCCAACGTTCACATGAAACAGGGTAAACATATCATACCAGATGCCTTTCAAACCCATATTGGCACCGCCCTTCTCTCAAAATAAGCCACTATTTAGTATACCATAATCATAAAACGCCGTACAGGGAAAAATTTTTTCACAAACGGGTGCCCCTGCGTTCCAAAAGGCATACGCAATGTGCGGCAATTCCTTCTCCGGCTCCGGTAAAGCCCAGCTTTTCCTCGGTTGTTGCTTTTACAGATACCGCCTGCACATCCAGCCCCAGTGCACCGGCAAGGTTCTCCCGCATGGCAGCAATGTGCGGCGCCAGCTTGGGAGCCTGGCAAAGGATGGTCGCGTCCAGATTTTCTGCACGCCATCCCTGTTCGTCCAGCACTTCTTTCACTTTTTTCAAAAGTTCAATGCTGTCCGCCCCTTCATAAGACGGATCGTTATCAGGGAAAAGGTGACCAATGTCCCCCAGCGCAGCCGCGCCCAGCAGTGCATCCATAACCGCATGTGTCAGGACATCGGCATCCGAATGGCCCAACAGGCCCTTTTCAAACGGGATCTCCACCCCGCCCAAAATCAGCTTGCGCTCTTCCACCAGACGGTGCACGTCATACCCATGCCCAACGCGCATTTGGCGTTCCTCCCTTTTCGCGGGAAGATCTTCCCGCGTTGTAATTTTGTGATTGGCATAGTCCCCCTGCGTCAGCTGAACCGGGACCCCTGCCATCTCCAGTATAGAACAATCGTCCGTTACATCCCCATTTGAAACTGCCCGCAAAGCCTTCCGATACAGGTCCGTACGAAAACACTGCGGTGTCTGCACAGCATAAAGCCCGCTGCGGTCCGGCGTATATTTCACCATTCCGTCCGCCCCGATCACCTTTACGGTATCCTTTACGGGAACAGCCGGCGCAGCAGCCCCCATGCGAAACGCCGCATTCAGCGCCGCGGTAATAACTGCCTGACTGACAAAGGGCCGGGCCGCATCGTGAACGGCCACAAAATCTGCTTTGATCTCAGCAAGGCCGTTCTGCACACTCAAGGCGCGTGTAGCACCGCCACGCACCAAACGAACCGGCTTGTGGACCTTTCGGATCAGCAGCTCTGCCTTTTCGGCGTTCTCTCCCACAACAACCACCAGTTCGTCAATGGCAGGGTGCATATCAAACGCCTGCAGACTTTTTTCCAGAACCGTCTGCCCATCCAAATCATACATCAATTTATCGAACCCCATACGGGTAGAACTGCCTGCCGCGACTATGATCGCGGCTACCGTCCGATTTTCAATCATCGCGTTCTCTCCTTTTATACATTTTTGTCAACGGCCATAAGCACTGCCAAAACCGGGAGCCCAAACAGCTGTGGGATCAGCACACCCACCGGGTCTGCTCCCGGAATAAACAAAGACACCAGCACCGCGCCAAACTCCACCAGAAGGCGAAGAATGTAGAAAGCACCTACTGCAGACAGCTGCGGCGCGCTTTCCCAGGCTTTAAACAAAAGGCGAAGAGCCACTGTACTGACCAGAAATCCCACTGCCATACAGATGCCGCGCGCAGCCGAAAAATAACCAGCCAACGCCAGCAAAACCCCTGTGGCAATTACCAGCAGTGCACTGATTCCCAAGGTTTTCAGAAATAATTTTCGATGCGCCATAAGCGCACTCCTTCCAAAAGTCATTCTTATGATTTAGTATACCATTTTTCACAATTTCTGCATAGTAAAACCCGTTGAAATGTAAAAAGATCCCCCGGCAATGCCAGGGGATCTTTTTCAAAACAGAACATTTTTTCTTTCCGGCTCGGCCTGTGCAATCAGGCGACCGTTTTTGTACGAACGAAGTATCGGTGAATTGTAGTTGAGCGCATCGTAATAGTTCTTGGCATCCAATACAATCAGGTCCGCAGGATTCCCCACACGGATTCCGTATTGGTCCCCCAGATGCAGCGTGCGCGCCGCATTGGTTGAGATAAAGCGATACGCATTCATGATTTCTTCGTACCCCATCATCTGACACACATGAAGTCCCATGAAAACCACATCGCGCAGATTGCCGTTTCCAAGCGGATACCACGGATCAAAAATATCATCATGACCGAAGGAAACATTCAGCCCTTCCTGTGTCAGTTCACGCACACGGGTAACGCCCCGGCGCTTCGGATAGGTATCCACGCGCCCCTGCAGATGCGTATTGACCAGCGGGTTTGCCACAAAATTGATGCGCGATAATTTCAGCAGACGCATCAGGCGCAGCACATACGCATTGTTGTAAGAATGCATGGCAGTGGTATGGCTGGCGGTCACACGGTCAAACATCTGCATCTCGTAGGCACGGGCTGCCAGCGTCTCCAGACCGCGGGAGGCTTCGTCATCAATTTCGTCGCAATGCACATCCACCAGGCGATCATACTTCTCCGCCAGCTTCATGGCAAAATTCAGGGATTCCACGCTGTATTCCCGCGTAAACTCAAAATGAGGAATCGCGCCGACAACATCCGCGCCCATGCGAACCGCATTTTCCATCAACTCTTTGCCGTTTGGATAGCTGAGGATCCCCTCCTGCGGAAATGCAACGATCTGGATATCCATCACGTCTTTCAATTCCTGCTTCAGTTCCAGCATGGCTTCCATGGCTGTAAGTTTTGGGTCCGTCACATCCACATGTGTGCGTACATGCTGGATGCCGTTGGCCGCCTGCATGCGAACCGCACGCTGCACGCGGTCGCGCACATCGGCTTTGGTCAGCTTGTCTTTCCGTTTGGCCCAGCACTCAATGCCTTCAAACAGCGTTCCGGACATATTCCATACCGGATCTCCCGCTGTCAGGCAGGTATCAAGATGCACATGCGACTCGATAAACGGCGGCAACGCAAGTTTTCCGCCAAAATCAATGACCTCCTCGCTTTCGTTGGGAGCAAGCGCCGGCGCAATCTCAGCAAACTTTCCATCAAGCACACGGATATCGGTCAGTTCCTGCGCATTTTCAATGTACAGATTTTTCAGAAGCATCGCAATTCCCCTTTCTTTTTCCACAGCGGAATTTCTTCTATTTTACTTCTTTTCAAACAGCCCTGCAAGCAGATAGCACACACAAGCCGCCACCATCGCATTGATGGAGGCAATTCCGAAGGTGACATAGTTTCCCACAAGGGCGCCCACTACAACACCCGCAATGGAACCCCAATTGAAATTGCGTTTTGCCGGAACGCCTTCCACATAATCGGCACGGTGCAGGAAAAAGTCCAGCGCAATCAAAGCACCTACCGGCGGTAACGTTGCATTCAGGAAATTCAGCCAGCCCACAAAATTGTTATAAAGCCACAGGGCCGCTACTGTTCCGATCACACCGGCAATCAGCACCATCGGACGCTTACGAATTTTGGTGATATTGGAAAGGCCCAAGCCGGAAGTATACAGCGCATTGTCATTGGTGGTCCAAATATTCGCGCCCAGCACAATCAGCGCGGGAACAGCGAGGCCCTGTGCAATCATCACATAAAAAATATCTTCTTTACCGGTAAAAGCACCGCCCACAGCGCCAAATGCAAACATCAGCGTATTGCCCAGCAAAAACGCTACCACAGTAGTCACCACTGCGACGCGGTTGGTTTTTGCAAAGCGTGTAAAGTTCGGCGTTGCCGTACCGCCGCTGACAAAGGAACCGATTACCAAACCGATACCGCCGAAAATAGTCAGGGAGCCGACATTCTGGTTGAAAATCGCCTCCAGACCCCCGCCTTCCACCGTAGCAGTCACCATCGAATAAATGCCCAGTACGGCAATCAGCGGAACAGACACATAGCTGACAATCTCCAGGCCTTTAATGCCGAAGTAAGCAGAGGCGGTCATGCAGATTCCCGCAGCAGCTACCAAAATGGCCGGACTGATATTCAGCAATTCAGCCGCCGGAACCGCAAACATGGCGATGCCCACGCCAAACCAACCGATCTGTGTAAAGCTGATCAGCGCAGACGGAAGATACGACCCCAGTTTTCCAAAGGACCGATGCGCCAGCATGTCCAGCGACAGACCCGTTTCGCTTCCGATGTAACCCAGCACACCTGTATAAGCTCCCAGAAGAATGCCGCCCAGCAGCACAGACCAGACAAACCCGGACAGATCCAACCCATTGCCCAGCTTTGCACCGACGCTCATGCTGGCCGAGAAGAACGTGAATCCCAGCATGATGAAGAACATGGGGACAAACGTTTTTCTGGCGGAGTGCGGAACACATTCCAGCGAATAGTCATGATCAATCGGCTGCGTGTTTTCAGGTTTACTCATGAAATGATTCCTCCAAAATCTTTGTGTACCGCAGGTTGCAGCAGGCCGTAAAAAAGCACGCCTTTCCCCAAAGGAAACGGCGTGCCTCATTGCACACAGCGAAGCAGGACCTTCTGCGCCCAGCTATACCTTCCCTATTCTATGTAATTCCAACAAGCTTGTCAATTACCTTTTCCAAAAACAGCAAACCGGCCAAAAAATTCTTGCTGTGCCTCGGCCAAAAGAGCATTTTGGTCAATCCGCTCATGAATTTGATGCGACAAATCCTTTTAAATCTACTCTCGATGTAAAACGTAGAAAAGCCCTCTTTCCGAATTGGAAAGAGGGCTTTTTGCAAGCAAATAATACTTTATCCGCAAGCTGAAAATCAAATTACAGCTCGGCGAAGTATTTGATGGTGCGGACCATCTGAGAAGTATAAGAGTTCTCGTTGTCGTACCAGGACACAACCTGCACCTGATAGGTGTCGTCGTCAATCTTGGTCACCATTGTCTGCGTGGCGTCGAACAGGCTGCCGTAGGTGATGCCGATGACGTCAGAGGAAACGATGGGGTCGGTGTTGTAGCCGAAGCTGGCGGAAGAAGCGGCCTTCATGGCGGCGTTGATGGAATCCACCG
>CALXIP010000038.1 GCA_944388395.1 uncultured Ruthenibacterium sp. | reverse complement strand
GCCTTCTACATGGCTCTGTCCAACTTCGACGCCCTGCGCGCCCAGCTGCGCGCCTGGCTGGGCATTCTCTCGCCCTTTGTGTGGGGCCTGGTCATCGCCTACCTGCTGGACGCGCCCGTCCGCTTTTTTGAAAGCAAGCTGGGCGGCCGGCGCAAACTGAGCATTCTCATCTCCTACGTGCTGGCCTTCCTGGTGGTGGGCTTTCTGCTGCGCATGGTGCTGCCCCAGATCGGCGACAGCCTGTTTCTGCTGGCCGGGCGCATCCCCTCGTACCTGGATAACCTGTCCGTGCTGATGCAGAATTCCCGGCTGGACGAGCTGGGCCTGGACAAGGTGCTGGGCTCCTATCAGGAATTGCTGGAAAAAGCCACCGGCATGGTCAGCAGCTTTCTGCCCAAGATCGTGGGCTACGGCGTGGCCATCGGCAACGGGTTCATCAGCGCCGTCACCGCCCTGATCTCGTCGGTGTACATGCTCATGGGCAAGGACCGGCTGCTGCGCCAGCTGCGCAAGGCCGTGCTGGCGTTGCTGCCGCTGCCCCGGGCCCGCAGCGTGCTGGAGGTGTGCTCCCACGCCAACCGGGTGTTCGGCGGGTTCATCATCGGCAAAATCATCGACAGCAGCATCATCGGGGTGCTGTGCTTTGTGTGCATGACCCTGCTGCGCCTGCCCTTTGCGGTGCTCATCAGCGTGATCGTGGGCGTCACCAACATCATCCCCTTTTTCGGCCCCTTCATCGGCGCGGTGCCCAGCATTCTGATCCTGCTGATCGTGGACCCCATCGCCGCGCTGAAATTCGCGGTGTTCGTGCTGCTGCTGCAGCAGTTTGACGGCAACATTCTGGGCCCCAAAATTCTGGGCGATTCCACGGGCCTTTCGGCGCTGTGGGTGCTGGTGGCCATCATCGTCAGCGGCGGGCTGTTCGGCTTCGCGGGCATGGTGGTGGGCGTGCCGGTGTTCGCGGTGCTGTACGCGCTGGCCAGCAGCTTTTTCGCCCGCCGCCTGCGGGAAAAAGGCATCGACGAAGAGGGCAATCCCCTGCCTCCGGCCAACGCTTCCTGAGCCGTTTTTTTCCGGTTTTTTTGTCAAACCCCGTTGATTTTTGGCGTTCGCTCTGGTATTCTAATGAAGTAAAGTATCCGAGGCCGCATCCTTGACCGATGCGCCTCTTTTCTTTTTGGGAGGGAAGGAACATGCAGTATCCGCTCAGCGACGTACATACCCATTACGACGAAACCGTGTTCGACGCGGACCGCACCGCCGTTTTGAACGCCATGCGGGACAGCGGCGTGCAGCTGATCGTGAATTCCGGTTCCAGCGTGCCGTCGTCCCGGCGGTCGGTGGAGCTGGCCCGTGACTTTGACTTCATGCGCGCCTCGGTGGGGGTGTTCCCGCTGGAGGCCTACACCGTGCCGGAGGGCTGGCTGGAGCAGATCGAAGCCCTGGCCCGGGACCCGAAGGTGGTGGCCATCGGCGAGATCGGGCTGGACTATTTTCTGCCGGACGCGGACCGGGAGGCGCAAAAGCGGGGGTTTGAACCCCAGCTGGAGCTGGCCGCGCGGCTGGGCCTGCCCGTGGTCATCCACGACCGGGACGCCGACGAGGACATGCTGGACATGCTGCGCCGCCACCCGGTGCCGGGCATGATCCACCGCTTTTTCAGCCAGGCGCAGTACGGCTTTGCCTTTCTGGACATGGGCCTGAGCCTGGGCATCGGCCCGGCCATCACCTATCCCAACGCGGGGCACCTGGTGGAAGTGGTGCGCGCCATGCCCCTGGACCGGCTGCTGCTGGAGACGGACTGCCCGTTTCTGCCCACCTGCTCCCATGAGGGGCAGCGCGCCACGTCGGACATGCTGGCCGAAGTGGCCGAGACCATTGCCCGGGTGCGGGGCGACGTCAGCGCCGCCGAAGTGGCGTCCATCGCGCTGGCCAACGCCAAACGCCTGTTCCATCTGGACGAATCCCTCTGATTCAGAGGATTCCGATAAAAAGAGGAGGAATCTCATCCATGAAAAATCTGCTTGAGCGCCGGTTCCGCATTCAGGAGCGCGGCTCGTCCATCAGCACCGAGCTGATCGGCGGCGCCACCACCTTTGCGACCATGGCGTACATCCTGGCCTACATGACCTCGGCCATGTCCGCCGCGCCCGGCATCAACCTGACGGGCGTTCTGCTGTGCACCTGCCTGCTGACGGCGGTTTCCACCATCGCCATGGGCCTGATCGCCAACGTGCCCATCGTGCTGGCGCCGGTTCTGGTCATCCCCAACCTGGTGGCCGCCATGATCGCCGAAGGCACCGACTACGGCGTGGCTTTCGGCACCGTGGCCATCTCCGGCATCGCCTTTTTGCTGATCTCGGTGTTCAAACTGCGGGAACTGTTTGCGGAGAGCCTGCCCAAGAACATCAAAATCGGCATCGGCGGCGCCGTCGGCCTGCTGATCGCCCGCATCGGCCTGAACTCCTGCGGCCTGGTCACTCCGGAAGTCAGCGGCTTTGCGGACTTCAGCCAGCCCAGCGTGCAGCTCAGCGTCATCGGCCTGGTTCTGGCTTTGTTCCTGAGCTATGTGGAATTTGACTATCACGGCCGCCGTGTGAAAATCAAGGGCGCGCTGCTGATCTCCATCGTGCTGACCACCATCATCGGCATTTTCATGGGCGTGGTCACCCTGCCCGAGAGCATCTTCACCTCCGGCGCCATCAGCTCCATCGGCGACATGGCCTTCAAGGTGGACATTCTGGGCGCGCTGCGTCTGGAGTACCTGCCCTTCATCATCATGCTGCTGATCAACGACTTCTTCGGCACCATGGGCACGGGCTTCGCCATGGCCAACAAGGCCAACCTGCTGGATGAGGACGGCAACTTCCCCGCCTTCGGCAAGGTGTTCCTGGTGGACGCTTCCGCCACCATCGCCGGCTCTCTGTTCGGCATCACCACCATCAGCTGCTTTGCCGAGTCCGCCGCCGGCGTGGAGTCCGGCAGCCGCACGGGCCTGTCCAACCTGAGCACCGCCTTCTTCTTCCTGCTGTGCATGCTGTTTGCCCCCCTGTTCCTGATCATCCCGGGCGCGGCCACCGGCTCGGCCCTGGTGGTGGTGGGCATCTCCATGCTGGAGACCCTGCGCGGCATCGACTTTGAGCCCGTGGAGTTTTTGCCCGTGGCCGTGATGCTGCTGGTCACCGCCTACATGTTCGACTACGTGGGCGGCATCGCGCTGGGCATGTTCACCTATCTGGTCATCAGCGTGCTGCGCGCCATTCTGCGCAAAAACGCATCCTACCTGCCCAAGTGGCCGGCCTGGGTGCTGGGCGTTCTGATGGTCCTGTATTTCGTATTCTGATGCATTCCCATGGCCGCCCCGGCGGGGCGGCCTTTTTTTGCAAGGAGGTTTTGTTATGAGCGAGCTTCACAATCGGGTCCTGGCGGCCAAAGACCGGCTGATCGAGGACCGGCGCTGGCTGCACCGGCACGCCGAGCTCTCCTGGAAGGAGACCGAGACCGCCGCTTATCTGGAGAACGCGCTGGCCGAGATCGGCGGCCTGACCCTGTCCCGCCCCACGCCCACCAGCGTGATGGCCGTGCTGCGCACCGGCCGGCCCGGCCGCACCGTGGCCATCCGGGCGGACATTGACGCGCTGCCCATCCACGAGGAAAACGAGCTGGAATACCGCTCCATCCATCCCGGCGCCATGCACGCCTGCGGGCACGACGGCCACGCGGCCATTCTGCTGAACGCGGTGCGCCTTGTGTGCCAGGACGCGGCCCGCCTGGGCGGCGAGGTGCGCTTTATTTTCCAGCACGCCGAGGAAACGCCCCCGGGCGGCGCGGTGGAAGTCATCGCCGCAGGCGTGCTGGAGGGCGTGGACGAAGTGTACGGCCTGCACCTGACCAGCATTCTGCCCACGGGCCATTTCGGCGTGTGCCCGGGGGTGCTCACCTCCAGCACCGACCGCTTTGACGTGACCGTGCAGGGCAAGGGCGGCCATTCCTCCATGCCCCAGGAGTGCGTGGACCCGGTGGTGACCGGGGCCGAGCTCATCAGCGCGCTGCAGACGGTGGTGTCCCGCTCGCTGGCGCCGTCGGACGCGGCGGTGCTGTCCGTGTGCCGGGTGCGCGCGGGCGAAGCCTACAACGTCATTCCCAACACCTTCGAAGTGACCGGCTCGGTGCGCACCTACGACGAGGGCGTGCGCGCCAAAGTGGAGCAGCGCATCCGCACCCTGGCCCAGGGCATCGCGGCCGCCCACGGGGCCTCGGCGCAGGTGGCCTATTCCCGGGGATACGACTCCATCGTCAACGACCCGGAGCTGACCCGGATGGGCCGGGCCCTGATCGCGGACACCTTCGGAGAGGCGTACGTGGCGGACCTGTCGCCCATCGCCCCGGGGGACGACTTCTGCTATTACAGCCAGAAGTGCCCGGGCTTCTTTGTGGAGCTGGGCGCGGCCAACCCGGCCGTGGGCAGCGACGCGCCCCATCACAACCCCCGCTACCGGCTGGACGAAGAGGCACTGGCGTACGGCCTGGAGTACACGGTGGCCCTGCTGGAGAGCCGTCTGGCCCTGTAACAACAACAGCCCGGACACGCTTTGAAAGCGTGCCCGGGCTTTTTTGCGCTTATTGCTGCGTTCCCGCGTTTTCCTGAATGTACTTCATAAAGGCTTGGGTCGCAAAGGACTGATACTGGCCCTTTTGGGTGACCATCACCACATCCCAGGCGCTGGACGAATGGTCCAGCTGGATCTGGACCACGCCCGGCTCGGGGTACATGGCCAGAATGCGCCGGGGCAGCACGGAAATGCCCATGTTCAGCTTCACCAGCTGCACGGCAAAATCCCACTGGGTCACCTGCAGCAGCGTGCGCGGCTCAAACCCCGCCTCGCGGCAGCCGGCCACCACGTTGCTGGTGAGCATGTACTCGTCGCCCAGGAAGATGAACTTCTCGCTCTCCAGCTCCTGATAGCGCACGCTGGTCCGGCCGGCCAGCGGGTGGTTGGGCGGCACGATCAGCACGTTTTTGTCCGATACCACGTCGATCACGTCAAAGGCGTCCGCCATCACCGGGCGAATGGTCAGGCCCAGGTCCAGCTTGCCCCGGTACACACGCTCCTGAATGTTTTTGGCGCCGTGCTGGTCGATGGCCAGCTCCACGCCGGGGTATTTCTGCAAAAAACCGTCAATGAGCCCCGGAAACACACAGGTGCCGATGATGGGCGGGATGCCGATGCGGATCACCCCGGTCTGCAGCGTGGTCAGGTCCCGGATCTCGTTGTACAGCGCGTCGTACTGCTCGATCAAAAGCTGCGCCTTCTGGTACAGCCGTTTGCCGTAGTCCGTCACCTGCACTTTTTTGCCCACCAGGCAGAACAGCTCCACACCCAGCTTTTCCTCCAGGTTTTTCATGGATTTGCTCAGCGTTGGCTGGGACACATACAGCCGCTTGGACGCCTCGGAAAAGCTCTGCACGTCCGCGATCGCCATGAAATACTTCAGTTGCTTGATATCCATACGGCCACCATCCGTTTTCTTTTATCGTAACCCAAACGGCGGCCAAAAGTCAATTTACGGCATCTGATTTGGCAGCCACAGGCTGATCTGCGGGAACAGGTTCACCAGAACCAGCACGCCCAGCATCATAACGATGTAGGGCCACAGCGGTTTGACCACCTTTTCAAAGGGCTGCTTGAAGGTGCCCACGGACACGAAGATGTTCAGGCCGAAGGGCGGCGTCAGCATGCCGATGGCGCAGCACAGCACCACGATCATGCCCAGGTGCAGCATGTCCAGGCCGACGACCTGTGCCATGGGCAGCACCAGCGGGGTCAGCACGATGACGATGGAGTTGGGGTCCATGAACATGCCCGCCACCAGGAACAGGGCGTTGATGATGAGCAGGACCACATAGGGCGAGGTGCCGCTGGTCAGCGCCACGATGCTCTGGGGCACCTGGGCGGCCGTCAGAATCCAGGACAGCAGGCTTCCCGCGCCGATGAGGATGAAGATCATGGCCACCATGCGGCCGGACGTCACGCCGATCTCAAACACTTCCTTGAAGGTGATGGACCGGTAAATGAACAGCTCCACGATCAAAACATAGGCCACCGCCACAGCCGCGGCCTCGGTGGGGGTCATCACGCCGGCGTAGATGCCCAGCAGGATGATGAGGGGCAGACCCAGCGCCCAGATGGCCTTTTTGGTGGCATCCAGCACCTCGCGGAAGGTGGCGGGTTTCTGCCGGGGAATTTTGTTTTTGATGGCGTCCACGCACACATACAGGCTGAACACAATGGCAACCACCACGCCCACGGACAAGCCGGACATGAACAGCTTGCCCACGGACGCGCCCGAGGACACGCCGTACAAGATCATGGCGATGCCCGGGGGAATCAGCATGGCCAGGGTGCTGGATGCGGTGATGCAGCCGATGGCCTTGTAGGAGTCATACCCGTGGTCGCACAGCGCCGGGTACAAAATCATGCCGATGGCCACAATGGCGGCCGGGCCGGCGCCGGAGATGGCGCCGAAGATGGTGCAGGTCACAACGGTGGTGATGGCCAGGCCGCCGGGCAGATGGCCCACCAGACGGTTGGCGAAGTTCACCAGTTTGTGGCCGATGTCGCCCTTGGACATAATGTCCGCCGCGTACATGAAAAACGGGATGGACAGCAGGGAGAACGTGTCAATGCCGCCCACGATGCGCTGGATGGCAAGGCCCATGTCCATGCCGGGGAAACTCATGGGCAGCGCCACCAGGCAGGCCACCACCATGGACATGAAGATGGGCACGCCCAGCACCAGCAGCACAAAGAACAGAACGCCGCAAATGGCTAACATGCCGCTTCCTCCTCTCCTGTTTCCTGAGCAGCCTTTTTCTTCAAAAGGCTGCCCAGTTTGCGCAGATACACATAACTCATCAAAAAGAATCCGATGCAGGTGGACAGATAGATCACCCAGATGGGAATGGCGATGGCGATGCTGGTGTTGCCGCCCTCAAACTGCGTGATGGTGAACTGAATGCTGATGACCGTCATGTACACGGACAGCGCCAGGCTGATCAGGCACACCACCAGCTGCTGCACCTGTTTGGCCTTGCCCTTGAGCATGTTGGGCAGCAGGTCCACGCACACATGGCCGTCGTACCGGGCGCAGGAGCTGATGCCGAAGAAGGTCACCCACGATGATGTAGCGGGACAGCTCTTCCGACCACGCAAAGGAGTGGTCAAAGAAGTACCGGGCCACCACGTTGGCGAACACGATGACGGAGATCAGCAGCAGGCCGATGCTCATGATGCAGTTCTCCACCTTTTCCGTGACGGAATCGATCTTGCCGAAAATGCCTTGCGGCGCTTGCTCTCTCTCTTTCATGGCTTATACCTCTCCGGTGATCTCCTTGCGCGCTGCCACGATGTCGTCGTAGATTTTTTCGCCCTCAGCGCCCTGGCTGGAACGTGCGAACTCCTGCACCGGCACCAGCGCTTCGCGCCAGGCGGCCTTCTGCTCGTCGTTCAGCTCGTGGATCTGGGTCTTGCCGGTGTCCAGAATCAGCTGGGTGTCTTTTTCGATCAGGGCCAGGGTCTCGTCCAGGCATACGCGGGCGCCCTGTTTCACGCCTTCGTTGATGGCTTCCTGCACGTTGGCGGGCAGGCCGTCGTACCAGGCTTTGTTGAACATGACCACCTGGTCCAGGCCGGAGTGGTTGGTGATGGTGATGTCGGTCTGCACTTCGTGGAACTTCATGTCATAAATGGTGTCGATGGGGTTCTCCTGGCCGTCGATGGCCTTGTTCTGCAGTGCGCCGTAGGTCTCGCCGAAGTCCATGGTGATGCCGGTGGCACCCAGCACTTCCGCCTGTTTGAACAGAATGGGAGAGTTCATGACGCGGATCTTCAGGCCGTTCATCTCAGAGGGGTCCAGCAGGGGTTTGTTGGCGGACCACTGTTTGTAGCCGGTCTGCCACAGGCCCAGGGTCAGAATGCCCTTTTCCTGGGTGGTGTCCAGCAGCGCCTTGATGGCGTCGGACTGATACAGCTCAAACAGCTGTTCGGGGTCTTCCGGCAGCAGATAGGGGGTGTCCAGCAGAGTCAGCATGGGCACGGTGCCGCCCAGATACGAGGTGGGGACCACCACGCACTCGATGGTGCCGAACTGCGCGCCTTCCACCTGGTCGCGCTGGCCGCCCAGCTGCGACGAGGGATAGATCTGGCACTCCACCTGGCCGTCGGTCATTTCTTCCACCACTTCGGCCAGCTTCTGGCAGGCCAGGTCGCGGGCACTGCCCGGCGAGGACACGTGGCTGATCTTCATGACGATCTTATCGCCGGTGTTCCCGGCGGCCGTGGACGCCGTCTCACCGGTGGATGCCGTGGATGCGGCGCCGCCGCCGCAGGCAGTCAGCAGGGACAGGGCCGTTACCAGTGCGGCCACAACGGACAACAAACGCTTTTTCATCACAATACTTCCTCCTTATTATGTATGTATGCCAAACATCTTCTTTCCACTTATTTCAGGCAGGACCGAATGCGCCGCACAAACCGGCCGTATCCGGGTTTGCCCACAAAGCGGCCGTCCTCGGCCACCAGGGTGCCGCGCACGAACACTTTTTCCGGCACGCCTTTCAGCACGCGCCCGTTGAAGGGGGACCAGCCGCACTTGGACACAATGTCCTCGTTGCGCACCTGTTTTTCCCGCTGCAGGTCCACAATGACCAGGTCCGCGTCGGCGCCGGGGTTCAAATGGCCTTTGCGGGGGTACAGGCCGTACACTTTGGCCGGGTTTTCACACATGCATTCCACCACCCGGTTGATGGTGGTTTTGCCCTTGGCCGCGCCGTCCAGCATCAGCCGCAGCGAGGTCTCCACGCCGGGAATGCCGTTGGGTGCGTCCCAAATGTTTTTCTCGCCGGGCTCCTTCTGCTCTTTGGGGTACGGGCAGTGGTCGGAGCCGATGGTGGTCACCAGGCCCAAATCAAACAGCTTCCACAGCTGCGCCTGTTTTTCGGCGGTGTTCATGGGCGGGGTAAACTTGGCCCAGGGGCCCAGCTGCTCCAGATCTTCCACCGTCAGGTTGAAATAGTGGGGGCAGCTCTCGGCGTAGATCTCGTAGCCCTCTTCCCGCGCGGCCCGGATCTGCTCCAGCAGTTCCGGCTGGCTGACGTGGGCGATCACCGTGCGGCAGCGGGTGGCCTTTGCCACCGAGATCACCGTCTGCACGGCCACGTATTCCGCCAGTTTGGAGCGCCACTCGTACTGGGAGTGATAATCCGTGCGGCCCGCGGCCCGCAGCGTCTCTTCGTTGTACTGGCAGATGCCGTCGTCCTCGCAGTGGATCAGCACCGTGCCGCCCAGGCGGGCCACCTCGGTCATGCTGCGCATCAGGAAGGCCGAGTGCATGGCCTTCACGCCGTGCAGATTGCAGGTGAAGGTCTTAAAGCCGGTGATGCCCTCGTTCCACATGGCTTCCAGCTCTTCCACGTTGTCGGGCGAGATGCCGCCCTTCAGGCCGAAGTCCACGCAGGATTTCTGGTTCAGATAATCGATTTTCTCCAGCAGCGGTCCCACCGAATAGACCGCGGGGGTGGTGCGGTGATGGTCCACCACTGTGGTGATGCCGCCCACCGCCGCCGCCATGGTGCCGGTGGTGAAGTCCTCCCGCTCGGTAAAGCCGGGGTCCATCATGTGGGTGTGGCCGTCCACGCAGCCGGGCATCACGTACTTGCCCTGCGCGTCCACCACCTGGTCCGCCTCGGCGCCGCTGCCCGGGGCCAGCAGCGCCAGCACCTTTCCTTCACGGATGAGAATGTCCGCCGGGGTACAGTTTTTGGAACTGACCACCACTGCATTTTGAATCAACAGATCTCCTCGTTCCATCTTTTCAACTCCTTTTCACTCTGTCATTGATTTGTAAAAATCCGGGATTCTTCCGTCCAGAATGTGCGTTCCCGGAACCACCGTCTTGCATTTGCTCAAAGCCAGGTTCACCATGCCCGCGCCGATCTGCTCGGCGGTGAAAAACGTGGTGAACAGCTGTGCTCCGTCGGGCGAAACCGCGTAGCTGCGTCCCTTCTCACCGGCGGGGCCGCTGCGCAGCACAAACATCTTGTTTTCGGCCGCCCGGGTCTGCGCCAGCGCAAAGTCCGGGGTGCCGCCCTGGGCGTCAAACCACAGAACCAGGTCCGCGCCCTCCAGCATGGCCACCCGGGCCAGCTCGGGCACCGCCATCTCGCCGTCAAAGACCGCCGCCGCCCGGCATCCGGGCCACAGTTCCGCCGTGCGGATGGGCGAATCCGCACCGGGCAGGTGGGTGGGCAGCAGCCGGTCCGCTTCGCCGGTGTGCCGCAGCACATGGGCGCCCCGTTCCGGTCCCTGGCCCCAGTCCGCCACGGCCACGTCCCCTTCCCCCAGCGCCGCGCACAGCGCCGCGGTGTCTTCCGGGCTCAGCGCAAACCCGCGGGCCGCGGGCAGCACCATCAGCCGGGCGTCCATCATGCGGCACAGCTCCAGCGCGCCGCAGGCTTTTTCCACATATTCCCGGGGCGTGTCCGCCTCAAAGCGGACCAGCGCCGCGAACAGTTCCGCGTCCGCAGGGTCCCGGGGCAGCTGCGGGCGGGGCGTGTGCCCATTGCACAGCGCGCCGTACAGCTCCGGCCGCCGTCCCTGCAACGGCAGGGGCTCGGCCGGCTCCACATCCCACACCAGGATCTCCTCTTTGTCGGGCGAGCACTGCGCCACGATCTCGCCTTCGGCCGAAGCGATGAAGCTGCGGCCCAGGCAGCACACGGCGCCGCTCTCCAGCCCGGCCTTGTCACACACGGCAATGGGCACACCGTTTTCCCAGGCGCGGATGGGCAGGATAAACTGATACTGCTGGTTGGACAGCTGCGCCGGCGCCGCGGCCGAAGCCACCAGGTTCACCGTGTCCAAAATCATCTGGGCGCCTTGCAGCCGCAGCATGCGGGCAATTTCGGGAATGCGTCCGTCCGCACAGATCATCACGCCCATGCGGCCGTAAGGTGTGTCGAACAAGAAGGACGTGCGCCCTGCGGTGAACCACTTTCCGTCAAAGTGCCACAGGTTGGACTTGGCCGCCCGGCCCAGCTGCGTGCCGTCGGGCCCCAGCGCCACCGCGCCGTTTTCCAGCGTGCCGTCTTCCCCGGGCAGCGCCGCGCCCATCACCACGTACACGCCGCGGCGGCGGGCCAGCTGGCCCAGCTCTTCCAGCAGCGAGGGCAGCCGCTGCAAAAACCGGCGCTCCGGGTCCCGGCCGATCATGTAGGCCGGGTAGGCGCATTCCGGCAGCAGCACCAGCTGCGCACCCTGTTCACAGGCCTGCTCTGTCAGCCGAAGAATCCGCTGCGCGGTCTCCTCATACGCTTCCATGGGCGCGGCCATCATCTGCACCAGTCCCAGTTTCACGCGATCCCCTACTTTCTATGTAAAATAGTTATTGGTTTTCCGTGTTTCCTGTAGTCATAATAGCATATGGAAATACTTGTTGGCAATATAAACAAAACAAATAAACCATTCATATTAATTATTGTTTAAATTACTTTTTGGCATAAAGAAACAGGAGGCCAAAAGCCTCCTGTTCTCTTCCCACAAAAAACCCGGCAGCGGTTCCGCTGCCGGGTCCTCCTGTTTATTTGCGCACATAGGTGCAGAAACGATACCGCAGGCCCTCGTGCTCTTTTTCCTCGCTCTGGCTGTCCAGCACCCAGTCCTCCCGCCGGTCCAGGTCGGGGAAGAAGCTGTCGGCCTCGGCCTCGGCGTCCACCCGGGTCACATAGGCCTTGTCACAGTCGTCCAGCAGCAGGCGGTAGATCTGGGCGCCGCCCATGACCATCACCTGGTCGCCGGGCACATCCGCCACGGCGGCGCGCACCTCGTCGGGGGTATGGCACACCAGGGCGCCCTCCACCTGCAGGTCCGCGTCCCGGGTCAGCACAATGTTGCGCCGGTTCTTCAGGGGCCTGCCCCCGGGCAGGCTGGCCAGGGTCTTGCGGCCCATCACCACGGTTTTTCCCTGGGTGCTGGTGCGGAAAAACTTCATGTCCTCGGGGATGGAAAACAACAGATCGCCGTTTTTTCCAATGCCCCAGTTTTTGCTCACGGCTACGATCAGTTCCATGGGCTCCTCCTTATTCCGCCACGGGGATCTTCTCTTCCAGGGGGTGGAAGCGGTAATCCTCCAGCTTGAAATCCTCCGGTGTGAAGGCGTAGAAATCGGTCACGTCCGGGTTGATCCACAGCCGGGGCGCGGGATACGGCTGGCGCTCCATCAGCTTTTTCACAATGTCCACGTGCCGGTCGTAGATGTGCGCGTCCGCGATCACGTGCACCAGCTCGCCCGCTTCCAGGCCGCTGGCCCGGGCAAACATGTGCACCAGCACCGCGTACTGGCACACGTTCCAGTTGTTGGCGGTGAGCATGTCCTGGGAGCGCTGGTTCAAAATGGCGTTCAGCGTGTTGCCGGACACGTTCAGCGTCAGGCTGTAGGCGCAGGGATACAGGTTCATCTCGTGCAAATCCGCGTGCACGTAAATGTTGGACATAATGCGCCGGGAGGCCGGGTTGTGCTTCAAATCGTACAGCATCCGGTCCACCTGGTCGAACATGCCTTCCCGGTACTGGTGCTTGACCCCCAGCTGATAGCCGTAGGCCTTGCCGATGGTGCCGTCCGGGCCGGCCCACTGGTCCCAGATGTGGCTGTGCAGGTCCGCGATGCGGTTGGACTTTTTCTGCCAGATCCACAGCATCTCGTCCACGCAGGACTTGAAGGCCGTGCGCCGCACCGTCAGCGCCGGAAACTCCTTTTTCAAGTCGTACCGGTTCACAATGCCGAACTTTTTCACCGTGTGGGCGGGGGTGCCGTCGGCCCAGCGGGGCCGCACCTCCAGCTGCGTGTCCCACACGCCGTTTTCCAGAATATCCCTGCAGTTGGCAAGGAACAAATCGTCTGCGTAACTCATGGTTCACTCTCCTGTCTGTTGGAAGGGGCTGCCAGCAGGCGGCCCAGCACCTGCTCCAGCACGTTGAAGTCGATGGGTTTGGAAATGTGCGCGTTCATGCCCGCCTGCTGGGTGCGGGCAATGTCCTCGGAAAAGGCGTTGGCCGTCACCGCGATGATGGGCACCGTGGCCGCGTCGGGCCGGTGCAGCGCGCGGATGGCCCGGGCGGCGGCACAGCCGTCCATCACGGGCATCTGCATATCCATCAAAACCGCGTCAAAATGGCCCGGTTCGCTGTTTTCAAACAGCTCCAGCGCCTGGCGGCCGTCCCAGGCCTGGGTCACCTCCAGATGGTGCATCTCCAGCACCGCGCAGGCAATCTCCATGTTGATCTCGTTGTCCTCGGCCAGCAGCACCCGCTTGCCGGTCATGTCCGCGGGCTCGTAGGAAGGGGGCGTCTCTTCGGGGCGGCGCTCCTCGGCCAGGCGCAGCGGCAGCGTCACCGTCACCGTGGTGCCCTTGCCCAGGGCGCTCTCCACCTCGATGCGGCCCTCCATCTGGCGCACCAGATCGTGCACGATGGGCATGCCCAGCCCCGTGCCCGCCACGTTGGCCGCGCCGAACCGGACTTCCCGTTCAAAGGGCACGAACAGCCGCCCCAGAAACTCTTTGCTCATGCCGGCGCCCGTGTCCCGCACCACAAAGCGGAAGTTGGGGTACCGGCTCTGGGTGTCGGCGAACTCCGTCACCTCAAAGTCGATGGAGTCCCCGGGCTTTGTGTACTTGAAGGCGTTGGACAGCAGGTTGTTCAAAATCTGCTGCAGCCGCCGCCAGTCGCCCTCCACGGCCGTGTCCCGCAGGTCCGTCTTCCAGCGGAAGGTCCGCTGGCCGCCGTCCTGCAGGCTGAACAGCTCGGCGGTCTGGCGCAGGTTTTCGGCCAGGTCAAAGGGCTGGTGCACAATGTCCAGCTTGCCCTCTTCCAGCTTGGAGATCTCCAGAATGTCGTTGATCAGCCCCAGCAGCTGCTCGCCCGCGGCCCGCACCTTGCCCAGCGCCGCGCGGATCTTGTCCGGCTGGTCCACCTGGTCTTCCGCCAGCCTGGTCAGGCCCAGAATGGCGTTCAGCGGGGTGCGCATGTCGTGGGACATGCAGGAGAAGAACCGGTTTTTGGAATCGGCCATCTCCGTCACCGAGTGGATGGAGTTCTGCAAAAGCTCCATCCGGGCCAGATCGTGCTCCTTTTCCTCGTGCACGTCCCGGAAGCACAGTACCACCTTGCCCGGCTGCAGCGATTCGTCGTACAGCATCTGCACGTGCACCCAGCGGTACCGGCCGTTGAACAGCCGCTTGAAGTCGCCGCCGTAGTTGCGCACCCGCTTTTTCATCAGCTGGCGCATGTTCTCAATGTCAAAGCAGCCGCTGAACTCCTCGTAGGCCTCCGGCTCAATGACCTCGGCCAGCTTCTGCAGCAGCAGGGCGTAGTCGCCGGCGTTGCCCGCGTTCTCCCGCACGTAGTCCGAGCCCTTCAGCATCTCGTAGGTGCCCTGGTTCAAATCCACCTGATACAGCGCGTAGTAGGAGTTGCTCAGCACCCCCACAATGGAGTTGTACAGCGCCGCACTTTTGCGGCTGCGCCACTGGGACACCAGATACGCCGCCGAGGCCGCCGCAAACAGCCCCAGCAGCACCGCAAAGGGCAGCCACACCTTTCCGCTTTGGGCCAGCAGGGTGGAATAGGGGATGGTGATGATGGAGCACCATCCGTTCTCCATGGGATGATAATACACGCCCCGCTTGCGGCCGTCAATGCCCTGGGTGAAGGACTGATAGGACGTGTGCTCCCCGGCCTGAATCTCGTTGAACAGCTGGCTGATCTGCTCCTGAATCACCTCGGGGGACGCCTCGCCGTGAGCCACGTAGTACAGCAGCTGCCCCTGGGAATCGCACAGGTAATAGTGCCCCTCCTCGGGCAGTTCCTCCCGAATGCCGCTGACGCCCAGCTGGTCGGAATAGATGTCCATGGCCACCACGTCCTGGGTGCCCCGCACCTGCTTTGCAATGGTGAACACGGGCTTTTGCAGCCGCACGTCAATGTATGCGTCCGTGTACACGATCCCGCCGCCGGCCTCGATGGCCTGCTGATACCACTGCGAGGCGGTGGGGCCGTAGTCCTCGTCGCCTTCCCAGTAGGTGGCGGCCACGATCTTGCCGTCCACCGAGGCGTAGATCTCAATTTCATCCAGCCCGGTCAGGTCCCTGGCGTACACCAGGTACTCCTGCATCCAGGCGGTGGTGTCCTCGGTGCGGTTCTGGGGCCGCATGGAGGCCTCCAGCGTGTCCAGCACCCACTGGTATTGTACAATGTTGTGCATCTCCTGGGCGGCCAGCCGCTTGGCGATCTCGGTGCCCATCACCTGTGCTTCGTCCAGCAGAATGCGGTTCATACTGAAAATATTGAAGCCCGCCACGCAGAGCATCGCCAGCACCAGCGTCAGCAGAACGTGCTTCCATTTTTTCTGTTTCCTGTTCATAAATCCTCCCGCGCGTATGTGCGCACCCCTATGATACCATGTTCCCGCGCGGCTGACAAATTCTTTTCTTTTTGGTATAATTATTCCAGTTGAAAAAGGGGGAATTTCCCATGGACGAGCCAAAATCACCGTCTTCCATGCTGAACACACTGCTCATCGTGGACGATTCGGAAATGAACCGTGCCATTCTGGCCGAGATTTTCAAACAGAGCTATTTCATTCTGGAGGCAGGCGACGGGGCCGAGGGACTGCGCCTGCTGGAAGAGCACCGCAGCCAGGTGTGCGCCGTGCTTTTGGACGTGCAGATGCCCGTGATGGACGGCATGGAGATGCTGCGCCGGATCAACGCGTCCTTTGCGCCGGACCGGCGGCCCCCGGTGTTTCTCATCACAGCCGAAGCGTCCCAGGTCAGCCGGGAGGCCTACCGCCTGGGCGTGATGGACGTGATTGAAAAGCCGGTGGTTCCCTACATCGTCACCCGGCGGGTGAACTCGGTGGTGGAGCTGTTCCAGAACCGGCGGGCACTGGCCCACATGGTGCAGCGCCAGGAAGAGGAGATCCGCCGCCAGACCCAGACCATCGTGGACCTGAACCGGGGCATGATCGAGGCCCTGGCCACATCCATCGAGTTCCGCAGCAGCGAATCGGGCGAGCACGTCCACCGCATTCACGACATCACGGGGCTGCTTTTGCGCCGCACCCGCCTGGGGGACGGCCTCAGCGAGGAGCAGATCCAGCACATCGCCCTGGCGTCCATCATGCACGACGTGGGCAAGATCGCCATTGCCGACGCCATTCTCAACAAACCCGGCCGCCTGACGCCCGAGGAGTACGAGATCATGAAGACCCACACGGTGCAGGGCGCCCGCCTGCTGGAGCGCATTCCCCAAATGCGCAGCCACCCCATTTTCCCCTATGCCTGCGACATTGCCCGGCACCACCACGAGCGGTGGGACGGCCGGGGCTATCCCGACGGGCTGCGCGGGGACGAGATCACCGTCTGGGCGCAGGCGGTGTCCATTGCGGACGTGTACGACGCGCTGGTCAGCAAGCGCATTTACAAAGACGCCTTCGGGGTCGAGCAGGCGCTGGAGATGATCCGCACCGGCGCCTGCGGGGTGTTCAGCCCGCAGCTGCTGGACAGCTTCTTCTCTGTGGAGCACGAGATCCGGCGTCTGTACCGGCGAAAGGAGAATTGAGCATGGACGAGAGCAGAAAACAGGCCCTGCGGGATGCGGGGGTCAATGTGGAAGAAGGGCTGGAGCGCTTCATGAACAACGAGGCCCTGTGGGAGCGGTTTTTGTCCAAGTTCCCGGCAGACCCCAACCCCGCGGCCCTGTCCGCCGCGCTGGACAAAGGCGACTGGGCGGCGGCGCTGACCGCGGCCCACAGCCTGAAAGGGGTGTGCGGCAACCTGTCCTTCACGCAGCTGCATCAGCTGCTGACCCGGCAGGTGGAGGCCCTGCGCGCAGGCGATATCGACGGGGCGCTGGCCCTGCGCGGCCCCATTGAAGAGGGGTGCGCCCGCATCACACAGCTGCTGTAAACAAAAAAAGGACGCGGCTCCGGTGGGAGCCGCGTCCTTTTTTATTCTTTTCCGCCGAACATGTCGCGCAGGGATTTGAAAAAGCCCTTGCGCTGTTCGTAGTTGTCTTCCTTCAGGCTGTCCTCAAAGGTCTTCAGCGCCTCGCGCTGGGTCCGCGTCAGCTTTTTGGGGATCTCCACCACCACGTGCACGTACTGGTCGCCGTGGCCGCGTCCGTTCACGTACTGGATGCCCTTGCCCCGCAGCCGGAACGTGGTGCCGGACTGGGTGCCTTCGGGCACGGTGTACTGCACCTTGCCGTCGATGGTGGGCACCACCACATCCGCCCCCAGCACCGCCTGGCTGTAGGTGATGGGCACGGTCACATGTACGTCGTAGCGGTCGCGCTCAAACATGGCGTCCGGCCGCACGGTGACGATGACGATCAGATCGCCGGCGGGGCCGCCGTTCTGGCCCGCGTCGCCCAGGCCCGCCAAACGCAGGCTCTGGTCGTCGTCAATGCCCGCCGGCACCGTGACCTCCACGCGCTTGGTGCTGGACACCTTGCCCGCGCCGTGGCACTTGGAGCAGGGCGTCTTGATGATCTTTCCCTTGCCGCCGCACTTACGGCACGGCTGCGAGGACTGCATCACGCCGAAGGGCGTGCGCTGCTGCACGGTGACAAAACCCGTGCCGCGGCAGTCCGGGCAGGTCTCGGGGCTGGTGCCCTTGGCCGCGCCTGTGCCGCCGCACTCCGGGCACACGTCCTGGCGGTTCACGGTCACGGTCTTGGTGCAGCCGTGCACCGCCTCCATAAAGCTCAGCACCAGGCTGACGCGGATGTCCGCGCCGCGGCGGGGCTGGTTGGGGTTGGCCCGGCGCTGTCCGCCGAAGCCGCCGAACCCGCCGCCGAACATGGAGCCCAGAATGTCGTCCAAATCGATGCCGCCGCCAAATCCGCCGAACCCGCCGCCGAAGCCGCCGGCCCCGGCGCCCGCGCCGTAGTTGGGGTCCACGCCCGCATGGCCGAACTGGTCGTACCGTGCCTTTTTATCTTTGTCGCTGAGCACCTCGTAGGCCTCGCCCACCTCTTTGAACTTCTCCTCGGCCACTTTGTCGCCGGGGTTCAGGTCCGGATGGTATTTTTTGGCCAGCTTGCGGTACGCCTTTTTGATCTCGTCGTCCGAAGCGGTCTTGGGCACGCCCAGCACCTCATAATAATCGCGTTTTTCTGCCATACTTTCTCTCCCTCGTCCTCACGGCACAAGGGCGCGCGGCCACGCCGCCCGCCCTTGTTGTGAGAGATCTGGTTTAAACTTCTTTGTAGTCGGCGTCCACCACGTTGTCGTCGCCGCCGTTGCCGCTGCCTGCCTGCTGGCCGCCCATATCCGGGCCGGCCCCGGCGCCCGCAGCCTGCTGGGCCGCCGCGGCCTCTTTATAGACCTTCTCGCTCACAGCGTAGAAAGCTTTCTGCAGCTCTTCCTGTTTTGCCTTGATGGCGTTGATGTCCGAGCCTTTCAGCGCCTCTTTCAGCGCATCCAGCTTGGCATTGATGTCCGCCTTCTCCTCGGCGGTCACTTTGTCGCCCAGTTCGTTCAGGGCTTTTTCGGTGGTGAACACCATCTGGTCCGCGGCGTTGCGGGTGTCCACTTCCTCACGTTTCTGTTTGTCCTCGGCGGCATAGCGCTCGGCTTCCTTCACAGCCTTCTCCACGTCTTCCTTGCTCATGTTGGTGGAAGAGGTGATGGTGATGTGCTGCTCCTTGCCGGTGCCCAGGTCTTTGGCGGACACGTTCACGATGCCGTTGGCGTCAATGTCGAAGGTGACTTCGATCTGAGGCACGCCGCGGGGAGCCGGGGCGATGCCGTCCAGATGGAAGGTTCCCAGAGACTTGTTGTCGCGGGCAAACTCACGCTCGCCCTGCAGCACGTTGACTTCAACCGACGGCTGGTTGTCGGCCGCGGTGGAGAAGATCTGGCTCTTCTTGGTGGGGATGGTGGTGTTGCGCTCGATGATGCGGGTGCACACGCCGCCCATGGTCTCAATGCCCAGGCTCAGCGGGGTGACGTCCAGCAGCAGCAGGCCCTTCACGTCGCCGCCCAGAACGCCGCCCTGGATGGCCGCGCCGATGGCCACGCACTCATCCGGGTTGATGCCCTTGGAAGGCTCGGTGTGCATGAAGTTCTTCACAGCTTCCTGCACGGCGGGGATACGGGTGGAACCGCCCACAAGCAGCACCTTGTGCAGATCGCCCGGCTGCAGGCCGGCGTCGCTCAAAGCGCGGCGCACAGGCCCCATGGTGCGCTCCACCAGGTCCGCGGTCAGCTCGTTGAATTTCGCCCGGGTCAGCGTGGTGTCCAGATGTTTCGGGCCGGTGGCGTCCGCCGTGATGAACGGCAGGTTGATGGCCGTGGAGGCCACGCCGGACAGTTCGATCTTGGCTTTCTCGGCCGCCTCTTTCAGGCGCTGTGCCGCCATTTTATCCTGGCGCAGGTCCACACCGTTCTCTTTCTTGAACTCGTCGGCCAGCCAGTCGATGATGCGTTTGTCGAAGTCGTCGCCGCCCAGGTGGGTGTCGCCGGCCGTGGACAGAACCTCGGTCACGCCGTCGCCCATCTCGATGATGGACACGTCGAAGGTGCCGCCGCCCAGGTCGTACACCATGATCTTCTGGTCGGCTTCCTTATCCACACCGTAGGCCAGCGCGGCGGCGGTGGGCTCGTTGATGATGCGCTTTACATCCAGGCCCGCAATGGCGCCGGCGTCCTTGGTGGCCTGACGCTGCGAGTCGTTGAAGTAGGCCGGCACGGTGATGACCGCCTCGGTGACCTTCTCGCCCAGGTAGCTTTCCGCGTCCGCTTTCAGCTTGGACAGGATCATGGCGCTGATCTCCTGCGGGGTGTATTTCTTGCCGTCGATCTCCACCTTGTAGTCGGTGCCCATGTGGCGCTTGATGGAAGAGATGGTGCGGTCGGGGTTGGTGATGGCCTGGCGTTTTGCCACCTGGCCTACCAGACGCTCGCCGGTTTTGGTGAAGCCAACCACACTGGGCGTGGTGCGCGCGCCCTCGGCGTTGGCGATGACAACGGGCTCGCCGCCCTCAATGACGGACACGCAGCTGTTGGTGGTGCCCAGGTCGATACCAATGATTTTTCCCATAAATAATCGCTCCTCTTTTATTGCAATTCAAAGTTGGAATGGTTTTCAGTTTCTATGCAAAAAGCGCGGTGCGCTTTCGGCGGTTTATTGCGCAACGGCCACCGCCGCGTGGCGGATGACTTTGCCGTTGTACGTATACCCTTTCTGCAGCACCTGTACCACCGTGCCGCTCTCCACGCCTTCGGGCGCCTGCTGCTGCATCACGGCGGCGTGCAGTTCCGGGTCAAAGGGTTTGTCCTGTGCTTCGATCTCCTCAACGCCCATGGCGCTGAAGGCGGCGCCGGCTTTGTCCAGCGTCATCAGCACGCCCTTTTTATAGCTCTCGTCTTCGGTCTGTGCGTTGGCAGCCAGTGCCAGCGTATCCAGAACGCCCAGCAGCTTTTCCACGGCGAAGCTCACGCCGTTTCCGAAGGCGGCGTCCTTTTCCTTGGCGCTGCGCTTGCGGAAGTTGTCGTACTCCGCGGCGGTGCGCAGCAGCGTCTCCTTGGCGTCGGCCAGCTCTTTGGCGGCTTTTTCCAGCTGCTCCTTCACCGCGGCCAGCTCCGCTTCGCAGTCCGCGGACGGCTGCGCCTGCTCCCGGCTCTCGGGCTGCGTCTCCGGCTGTTCGGAGACCTTTTTCTCTTTCTTTTCTTTCTCTGCCATGTTGGCTACTCCTCCTGTCGCTGTCCGTGCTCGGTCTTGCCCGACATGCACTGTCCCAGCAGCAACGCAAAATATTCAAGCCGCGGAATCACTTCGCGGTACCGCATCCGGGTGGGGCCCACAATGCCGATGGCGCCGGTCAGACCGCCGCCCGCCACGTACCGCTTGGACAGGATGCACACGCCGGGCATCCGGTACTCGGGCATCTCGTCTCCCAGCAGGACCGTGGTCCGCTCGGACTTGGGGCTGATGAAGCGCTTGACCGCTTCCTCGTCCCCGAAAAATTCCATCAGGGTGCGCAGGCATTCTTCCTGCGGGCTGTATCCCAGCACGTTCTGCTGGCCTTCCAGATAGACGTTGGGGCGCCCCGCTTCCTTCAGCAGGGTGTACGCCGCGCTGATCACCGGATAGAACACCGCGCCGCCGGCGCCCATGCCCTCGGCCGCCGCGTGCAGCAGCGGCTGGCTCACGTCCGCCGCGCTGCGGAAGGTCAGGTGCTCGTTCAGCGTCTGCGCCAGCCGCTCGGCGTCGCCGGGCCGCAGCTCAAAGTCCAGTTTTGCGGTGCGCGTGCGCACGCCGCCCGCGCCGGTGACCGCCAGAACGGCCGCCGTGTAGCGGCCCACCTGCATCACCTCAAAATGCGCAATGCACATATCCTCGCTTTTGGGCGTGGTGGCCACCACCGTGTACCCCGTCCAGTCCGCCAGCGCCCGGGCCGCGCTTTGGGCCAGCCGCTCGGGGTCGTAATCCATCTCCCGAAACGCCTGTTCCGCCGCCCGCTTCTCGCTCTCGCTGAGCTTGAGCGAAGTGTCCAGCAGATTGTCGATGTAATACCGGTACCCTTTTGCGCTGGGCACCCGGCCGGCGGATGTGTGCGGCTGCTCCAGCAGCCCCAGCTTTGTCAGCGCCGCCATCTCATTGCGAAGCGTGGCCGATGAGACCGCCCGGCCGAAATGTTCGGCCAGAAGACCCGAGCCCACCGGCTCGCCGTCGTCGGAATACAGCGATACAATCGCCCGCAGCACGCGCTGCTTTCGATCGTCGATCGGCATTTGCATCGCTTCCTCTCTCATCGTTTTAGCACTCTATGTTCCCGAGTGCTAAAATTATTGTACAACACTTTTTTATTATGTCAAGAGCTGCGGGCCAAAATGCGAAAAATTTTTCAACTTTTACAATTTATCCACAAATCACCCGTCGTCTTTTCCCTACCGCCCCGGGCCAAAATATGGTATAATGGCCGCAAAACGACCATTATACTCTATTTTAAATCGCCCTTTTTCTCGCCCCGAAGGGGCAACCGAAAAAGAGGGCGAATGATGCCATTCTGCTTTCGCATCATGGTATAATAAGAGTCAAAGAACGGAGGTGCTCCCCAAATGGATCGAAAAAAGAGGATCGACGCCGCCATGGGCCGCGTGAAAGCGGACCTGGTGTTTAAAAATGTAAATGTGGTCAACGTGTTCAGTGAAGAGGTGGTCACCACCGACGTAGCCGTGGCCGACGGCTGCGTGGTGGGCCTGGGCTCCTACGAAGGCGTGCGGGAAGTGGACGGCACGGACAAGTTTTTGTGCCCGGGCTTCATCGATGCCCACCTGCACATGGAGTCCACCCTGGCCACACCCTTCGAGCTGGCGCGGCTTGTGACCAAAAGCGGCACCACCACCATGATCGCAGACCCCCACGAGATCGTGAACGTGTGCGGCGCGGCGGCGGTGCGCTATCTGCTGGACGCCACCGAGCAGCTGCCCGTCAACGTGTATCTGATGCTGCCTTCCAGCGTGCCCGCCACCGCCTTTGAGACCAACGGCGCGGACTTCACCGCCCAGGACATGGCTCCCTTCTGGGACCATCCCCGGGTGCTGGGCCTGGGCGAGGTGATGTGCTACCCCGACGTGGTGGCCGCCGGCGATGCCATCGTGGAAAAACTGAACGCGGCCGAAGCCGCGGGCAAACAGGTGGACGGCCACGCCCCGGGCCTGACCGGGCGTCAGCTGCAGGCCTACGCCGCGGCGGGCGTACGCACCGAGCACGAGTGCACCAGCTTTGCCGAGGCAGCCGAAAAGCTGCGGGCGGGGCTGGCGGTCCTGGTGCGCGAGGGCAGCGCCGCCAAAAACCTGACCGCGCTGGTCAACGGTCTGCTGGACTCCAAGCTGCCCGCGGACCGTTTCTTGTTCTGCACCGACGACAAACATCTGGACGACATCTCCCGGGAAGGCCATGTGCGCTGGAACGTGCGCCAGGCCATCCGCCTGGGCATGGACCCGGTGGCCGCCATCAAAATGGCCACCATCAACGCGGCCCGGGTCTACGGTCTGCGGGACCTGGGCGCTGTGGCGCCGGGCTACCGGGCGGACCTGGTGCTGCTCAGCAGCCTGAAAAAGGTCAAGGTGGAGCAGGTCTATAAGGACGGCGTTCCCGTGGAAGAGGCGCTGGCCGCCTGCCGGCCCGCCCCGGTTCCGGACGCGCTTTTGAACACCGTGCGCTTCTCCCCCGTGACCGCGCAGGACCTGCGCCTGCCCGTGGGCGAGACGGCCCACTGCATCGAGATGGTGCCCTATCAGATCGTGACCAAACACGTGGTGGAGCCGGTCCCCTCGGAAAACGGCCTGTTTGTTCCCAACGAGACCTACGCCAAGCTGTGCGTGGTGGAGCGCCACGGCCGCAGCGGCGGCATTGCGGTGTGCCCGCTGAAGGGCTACGGCATCCGGGGCGGCGCCATCGCCACCAGCGTGGCCCACGACAGCCACAACGTCATCGCCGCCGGCGACAACGACGAAGACCTGGCCCTGGCCATCAATCAGCTGAAATCCATGGGCGGCGGCTATGTGCTGGTGTCCGGCGGGCAGGTGCTGGGCCAGCTGCCCCTGCCCGTGGCCGGCCTGATGAGCACCGACCCCTGGGAAGACGTGCAGCGCAACACCGCGGCCATTCTCAAGCAGGCGTCCCAGATGGGCATCCCCTATCACGTGGACCCCTTCACCAGCCTGTCGTTCCTGGCGCTGCCGGTCATTCCGGAGCTGCGCCTGACCGACCGGGGCCTGTTCGACGTGGTGCGCTTCGCACCCGTGCAGGAGGAGCAGGCATGAGCGCGCACGGAGACGAAGCCTGCCGCCTGTTCTGCAGCGGCTACAACTGCGCCCAGTCCGTGGCCGGCGCCTTTGCCGATGAGCTGGGCCTTCCGCTGGAGACCGTGGCCCGGATGGTCAGCGGTTTCGGCGGGGGCTTCGGCCGCCTGCGGGAAGTGTGCGGCTGCGTCAGCGGCATGACCTTTGTGTACAGCGCCCTGCGGGGCTACGGCGTGCCCGGCGACCTGCAGCAGAAAACCGCTGTGTACACCGATGTGCAGGCGTTGGCAAACCGGTTCCGGCAGTGCCACGGAAGCATCGTCTGCAAGGAGCTGCTGGGCCTGGACCGGCCCGAGGGAACGCCCCGGCCCGAGGCGCGCACCCCGGAGTATTACCGCAAGCGTCCCTGTCCGGAGCTGGCCCGCAGCGCCGCGGACATTCTGGAACAGTTTTTGAACGAGGAGGTGCCCCCATGCGATTGGAAAGCACCCTGACCCGCCGCCAGGTGCTGGAGCGCCTGCGCCACGGCACCCGGGAAATGCAGCGCAAAGCGCCGGCCGCGGGCGAGCTGGAAAGCCGCCCCACCCGGGACGGCTTCGTGCTGGCCTGGGCGCCCGGCCCGCACAAACCCCGGGGCCTGTGCCTGACCGCCGCGGTGACCGAGACCGCCGGCGGCTGCATCATTCAGGGCAAATTCGGCCCGGACCCGCACACCGTGCACATTCTGCGCCCTGTGGGCGCGCTGGTGTGGGTGGCGGCGCTGGCCGCCGCGCTCACTTCGCCGGACCCGGCCAAGACCCTGTGCCTGGCCGTGGGCGGTCTGGGCGTGGCCACGGCGCTGGCGTGGCTGGCCGCTCATCAGCTGCCCCGGCTTCTGTGCCCCGCCGCCGAGCAGAAAGTGCTGGAGTTCGTCCGTCACAACCTTTTAAAATAAGGAGGCTGACCCATGAAACTGCTTTTGTATCTGGTTTTACTGGTGGTGGTGTTCCCGTTCCAGATCCTTCTGGCCATCTGCAAACACGCAAAATAAGCGCAAAAAGCCCCGGAACCGTCGTTCCGGGGCTTTTTTCAGGATTCGGGAGCCTGCAAATCTTCTTCTGTGATGGGCCCGTTTTCGCGTTCAAACGCAGCGATATGCTTGCGGATCATGCGGTTTACTTCCGCGTTTCTGCTTCGGTCATCGTACTTGGCAATATAATCTAATTTTCGCAGTATTTTTGCGTCAATTCTCACAATAAAGGTCGTCTCCCCCACAAAATCCCGCCTTTCCTCTTGTAATCATTATAGGCAGGTGATATTATTTCGATATATAATGATATCATTTCGATATCATATAATTTAAGAGGAGGAACTTCAATGAAACCCAAATGGATGATCTCGTCACTGGCGATATCCTTGTGCCTGACCCTGGCGGCCTGCGGCGGGCCGTCAGCGTCGGATACCGACTCCATGTCCAGTGCGCCCTCGGTTCAGAGTGCTGTTCTCCAAGAAAGCCAGTCGGCTTCCGACGGGCCTTCCTTTGCGGACGGTGTGCTTACCTGTGAGGATTATACCATCACCATCACGGATTATCGAGTGATTCAGCCTGGACAGGAGGGCAATGAATACGGTGAAAAGCCCGTGATCGCATTCTGGTACGATACCACCAACACCGGCGCCGAATCCGATTTGAATGCGTCCACCGCATGGATTCTGGTGTTTGAAGCCGTGCAGGACAACGACCCCAACGTGGTGAACACCCTGAATGTGGGCATGCTGCCAGATGACCAGTATCTGGACAGCCAGCTGCAGAGCATCAAAGTCGGCGGCACAGTCCCCAACGCCATCGCCTATGAGTTGGACGATGAGATCACGCCCGTCACGCTGACTGCAAAGGACATCCTCGGCAGCGAATACGGCAGCCAGACCTTCGCCATCGCCCCATAAAGCAACCAGCCGCTTTGCGGTTAAAAAGGAGGAATTGATGATGAAAACGAAAAAAAGCAAATGTTTGTTGGTGTCCTGGATTCTTGGCGCCGCTTACGTCATTTATTTGTTCACGTACTTTTTCGGTGCGAACGCAAATACCTCTGACAGTGCAGAAGCCATCGGTGTAGGTCTTGCGACCGCCTTGGTAACACCCCATCTGATTGCCGTGCTTTTGGCGGTCATTTTCAACATTTTGGGCTGGGCCATGTGCAAGCGCGGCTTCGCATTGACCGGCGCCATTTTGTACGCAGTCTCCATGGTTCTTTTCCCCATGTATTTCTTCTTTGTAATCGTGCAGATGATCCTGTCCTTCATAGGATTTGCAAAGCTGAAAAAGCCCCAGCCCGCAGCCTCGGACTCTACCGAATGAGCCGCCATCCGGCACGATCGCTGAAAACAGGTCGGGAGGACAAAACAGGAATCTTCTGTTGTGCCTGTGCTATGCGTGTTCCCGTTCAAGATCCTTCTGGCCATCTGCAAACACGCAAAATAAGTGCAAAAAGCCCCGGAACCGTCGTTCCGGGGCTTTTTTCAGGATTCGCTCTGTTCCAGCTTGCGGCCGGCCAGGCGGTACGCTTCGTCGTACAGCCAGTCCTGGCAGGCCAGGGCGGGCTCGCCGTTGGGCATGCGCCGCACATA
>CALXIP010000037.1 GCA_944388395.1 uncultured Ruthenibacterium sp. | reverse complement strand
GTCGGGCGGGCAGAGCGGTCACGTCAGAATGGCGTTCCCGATCAGTCGGGCCAGCGAGGAAAGGTCCGAGCCGGCGATCAGTTCGAAGGTGACGATGCCCAGACCGGAGAACCACAATTTCATTTCGGTGTCGAAGTCCATCACGCCGGCGGATTCGATGGAATACGCCTGAATGCGGTTGTACGGCAGTATCACAAAGGCTTTTTTCTTGCCGGTGAACCCCTGTGTGTTGACGGCGATGACGCGGCGGTCGGTGAATACAATGCCGTCTCGGATGCCCTGAAACTGCTGTTCAATGGACTCGCCCGGGCACAAAAGCGGTGCGACCTGTTCGGAAAGACGGGAGTCGGTGACGGGGCGGAGTTTCAGGAAAGCCATGTTTTCAAAATCGATCATGTCGATTCCTCCTTGTGTTTTTAAAATGCCGCAGAAGAAACTTCTGCATCTGTCTTTAGCATACCCCTTTTCGGGCTTCGCATCGGTTGTGTGTACAACGGGCGCGAAAAAAGAAAAAAAGGCTGTTTTCCGGTGCGGCGGCCTGCTATAATAAGGGCAAATAACCGGGGAGGAATTGCTATGGAACACCGTTCGCAAAGCTTTCAGGCGGCTTATGGAAGCTTTCTCGTCATTCCGCTGAAATACGATCCGGATACGCTGGACCGCGCGCGGCTGGAGCGGGCAGCGCCCTGCGTGCCCATGACCACCATGGATCTGAATGAAAACATCAAGGCCATGCTGGACCCTGCGTCCGGCTCCTCGGTGGGAACCTGCTACGCAGTCAGCCGCTCGTTTCTCACGGCGGCGCTGGAACCGAAGCCCGGTGCGGACGGCCCCTGCTGTTTTCGGGTCACGGACTGCGGGCAGTCTTTCGATTTTTCGGTGAATGATTCCTTTTTGTATGTCTTCCACACACGGGTGGCGTTTTTGTGCCTGAGTCTTTCTTTTTCCTGCATCGAGGCGCTGGAGACGATCTGCAATCCCGGCTGGGCGCACAATCCCGCGGTGTTCGAGTGGCTGGACGCGCAGCAAAATGCGCACACGTTCTCCATGGAAAACTGGCTCTCTGCGTTTCTGGCGCCGCTGGGAATCCGAAAGTTTTTCGACGGCGACGCCTCCTACCTGCTGGATGCTTACGCCTACATTCTGGCGGTGGTGCCCCAGTGGTTCCAGGAGTTGGACCCCATGCGGCGGATCACCTTCAATCTGCATAAAATGATGTCTCCGGACACGCCCATGGAGGACGCTTCGGAAGAGGACATCCGGTATGTGTTTGCGGCAAAAAATCTGGACAGACAGGCGTATCGCTGGGGCTGCTGCGTGGCCTCGCAGACCATCTCTTATGTGGTGGCCCGGGCGGATATGGACCTGGCGGCCGAGCAGCGCGTTCAGGCGGAGGACGGGCTGCCCATGGTGGTGCTGTCGCTGTACGAAAAGTACACCTGCCTGCGCTTTACCGAGCTGATCACCCATCTGAAAAAAGACCAGATCAAAGAGCTGAAGGAACTGATGCTGAATTTTCAGGCGTTCGGTACGGTGACGCCCGCAAGCATTTCGCGCTGGCACAACGTCAAGCGGATCTATGCCAATCTGCTGGAGGTCAATGACATTCCCGCCGCTGTCGGCGACATCAGCAGCAAGCTGAACATCCTGGCTTCGCACCAGCAGGAGATCGAGCATGCCCGCAGCGAGACGGTCATCAACATCATCACCCTGTTCGGCATCGTGTCCATTCTGGCGTCGGTGCTGTCCATTGTGCAGATCCTTTCCGATGGGGACATGCTTATCTGGGCATCCACCATCCTCACCACGATCATGCTGGCGCTGGTCACGGCGCTGGCGGTGTGCCGGCGATGAAAAAAGCCCGGTGAAGCATTTGCTTCACCGGGCTTTTCCCATGTGTTTTATGACGGCGTGTTCGCGTGGTCGTTGGCGTGAATATGAATGTAACGGGCCTTCCATTTGGAATAAAGAATGGTCTGACTGGAGTAAAGCCCCTGGTAGCCGGAGAACAGATTGCCCACCGCGCAGGAGAGGGCAAAATACACCAGCCCGTCGGCGCCGAACAGCTCCACCGAGAGCGCCGTGGCCGCCAGAGGGCAGTTGGCTGCACCGCAGAACACGGTGACCAAGCCCAGCGCGGCGGCAAACCCGGCGGGAATCCCCAGCAGCGGGCCCGCCATGCAGCCGAACACCGCACCCACGAAGAAGGAGGGCACCACCTCGCCGCCTTTGAAACCGGCGCCCAGTGTGATGGCTGTGAACAGAATTTTCCACACAAAGTCCAGCGGCTGTGCCCGGCCCTGCTCAATGGCAGCGGTGATCACGTCCATACCGGCGCCGTTGTAGCGGGTGCTGCCGCACAAAAAAGTCAGCGCCACAAGCACAAGGCCGCCCGCAAAGGCGCGGAGATAGGCGTTGGGCAGCCACTTTTTCAGAATGTCTTCCGCCCGATGCACCGCCGTGCAGAAAAGCATGGACACCAGGCCGCAGCCGATGGCCAGCAGCGCCACTTTGCCCGTCAGCACAACGTCAAAGGCAGGGGCCTGCACCGAAAAGGAAGTGGGGCTCACCCCCAGCGCCAGGGTGACTCCGTAGGCGACAATGGCGGCCACCAGGCTGGGGAAATAGTTGGCGTGGTAGATCTGGCCCACGCTGACCACCATGACGGCAAAGATGGCGGCAGCCACCGGGGTGCCGAACAGCGCGGAAAAAAAGGCGGCCATTCCGGTCATGGTGACGGTGCGCAGGTCGCGGTCATCCAAATGGAACAGGCGCCCGGTGTGAAACCCGATCGCGCCGCCCATCTGCAGCGCAGCGCCTTCGCGTCCGGCGGAACCGCCGCACAAATGCGTTAAAATGGTGCCGCAGAAGATGGCGGGCAGCAGAAGAAGCGAGATGTGGCTTCCCTGGTGGACCTGGTCGAAGATGTCATTGGTTCCCTGGCCTTCCGTGTGCGTAAGCCGGTAAATGGCCACGATCACCAGCCCGGCCACCGGCAGCAGCCACAGCAGCCAGGCATTGGCGCCGCGCAGCTCAGTGGCAATTTCCACCCCCACGTGGAAAACGGTTCCCAAAAGCCCGCTGACCAGCCCGATGAGGCCCGCCAGGGCGACCCATTTCAGAAGAGTGCCGGCGTACAGGCCCGCCGACGAAATGACTTTTTTTCGCTGTTCCTTCAAACCGATCCGCCCTTTTCAGGATTAATGTGTGCCGGTATTATACGACATTTGAACGCTCAAAACAAGCGGCTTTTCGGGAAAGCGGCAAAAGCACATGCCGGAAAGAATGTGCGGCATTTGATGGGATGAAAGAAAAGTACGCGCTGCAATGCGCTTTTTGAGAAGAAAACAGGATTTGTTTGCTAAATTTCTAACGAAATGCACAATCATGCGCGAAAACTATCTGTTTTGTGCACAAAATTTATTTCAAAAAATAAAAAATTATTGACAATCGTTATAAGCGCTCGTAAGATAGAAACTGCAAGGAGGACAGGATATCTTCTCAGGAAGATACGAAGTCTCTTTTATTTTCCTTCATAAGTAATCGTTTCCCTATGGCGTTTGCAAGAGGGAAATCGGGTGAATTCATCCGATGAATGTGCGAAAATCCGGCGGCGGAAAGAACGCTGCGCGGGTACACATCTCCATAAGTAATCGTTTACATATGGACTCGCATGGATTCACAGAAAAGAGCAAGGGTGGAAAAAATGGGCAAGCAATACGCCACACTGAAGGATGTGGCCCGGCGTGCGCACACCTCCACGGCCACTGTTTCATACATTCTCAACGGTGTGCAGGACCGCTATGTGAGCGATGAACTTCGCCAGCGTGTTCTGACGGCGGCACAGGAACTGAACTATGTGAAAAGTGCGCTGGCCAGCGGCCTGAAAGGAAAGAGCCGCGGCGTCATCGCCATCACAGTACCGCAGTTCACCAACATTTTCTTCAGCCGGTTGGTGCTGGCGGTGGAACAGGTGGCGCGGGCGCAGGGATATGTGGTCACCATGTGCAATACCTTCGACGACCCTGACCGGGAACGCGAGGTGCTGGAGAGCCTGATTCAGCAGCGGGTGGACGGCATTATTCTGATTCCCAGCGAACGCAGCACGCAGAATTATGAGCTGATCCGCCGCATCGGAGTGCCCACGGTGATCGCTGAGCGCCCCATGCTGGATTATGGATATGAGATCTACGATTACATTTTGATCGATAACTTTGATTTGGCCTATCGGTCGACCAGGTACCTGATCGAGAAGGGACACCGAAACATCGCCTTTCTCACCTGGGAGGCCCGGGTGGTCAGTTTGCAGGAACGTCTGCGCGGGTATCAGGCCGCTTTACAGGAAGCGGATATCCCGTATCGTCCGGAATATGTGCTGCAGGGGCCCTTCAGCCCGGAGGCAGGATGCCGGATGACCCGCCGGATGCTCGATACGCTTCCGCAGGCAACCGCTGTGGTATATGGGTATCATTTCTATGCCCAGGGCGGTCTGCCGGTGCTTCGGGAACACGGGGTCCGCATTCCCGAGGATCTTTCGGTTTTTGTCATTGGTGACCCGGACTGGGTTTCGCTTTACTCGCCGCCGCTGGCGCACATGGAACTTCCGGCCGCAAAGGTTGGAGAGACAGCGGCGCAGGTTTTGTTCGAACGCATTTCCAGTGCCACCAATGGAAAAACAGTGCCGTCCACTGTGCGCAGGATGTTCCCGGGCACGTTTGTGGAAGGCAGTTCCATCAAGTTCATACGTCCGGACGATCCGGATGGCAAAAAGGAGGAAAAAGAATGAAAAAAATCGCATCCATCGCAAAGGCGCTGTCTCTGGCGCTGGCACAGCTGGCCAGCTGCTCTTCCGGCAGTGAGGCGACCAGCAGTTCCGCGGCAGCTTCCACGGCTGAGACCAGCTCCACGTCCGCGGCAGCTACCACGGAGACCGATTGGCCCGAGTATGACATCACCATGACGGTGCCCTGGAATCCGGGCGGAGTGACCGACCTGACCGTGCGTGCGTTCTCCGATGAGCTGGCCAAAGCGCTGGGCGTGAACATCACCATCGGCAACACCGCCGGCGCTGCCGGTTCCGTGGGTACCATCGCTGTGCAGGACGGCCCGAAAGACGGCTACAACCTGCTGGGCGCCGGTCTGCAGGCCATGGTTACTTATCCCTGCTACGGCTACACCGATGTGACTTACCGTGACTGGACCTTCTACACCATGGCGTACGCGCCCAACGTAGTTGTGGTCCCCGGCAACTCTCCCTACAACACCATCGAAGATCTGATCGCTGCTGCGAAAGAAGAGTCCCTGACCTTCGGTTCTGCGGGCACTGGCTCCGGCGGACACACCGGCTGCGAGATCCTGGCCAACGGCGCCGGCTTCGAGTACAACCATGTTCCCTATGACTCCGGTTCCAACTGCATCGTGGCGACCATCTCCGGTGAGGTCGACGCCAACTGCCAGCTGATCACCGAGGTCGTGGACTATGTGAAATCCGGCGATCTGAAGTGCCTGGCCGTTCTGAGCGACGAAGACCTGGTCATCGGCGACATCACCATCCCCTCCATCCTGAGCGCTGTGCCTGATATGGAGAACGTGGTTCCCATGGGCGAGACCATTGCTCTGTGCGTTCCCTCCGGCGTGGATCAGGCTATCATCGACAAGCTGGACGAAGTGATGCCCGGCGTGGCCGAGAGCGAAGCGTTCCAGACCTTCTGCGCGGACAAAGGCATGGTCGTTACCTACAACGGCAGCGACACCAGCCAGGAGTATGTTGGACATCTGGCCTCTCTGGTTGACTGGACGCTGTATGACGGCGGCACAGTTACTGTGAGCCCTGAGGAGTTCGGCATCGAGCGCGTTGCGGAATAACAGCCGCGTTGTCTGCTTGCATGTTTGCATGAACCGCCGCCTTGCTGCTTCGCGGCAAGGCGGCTCTTTTTGAACCTTTGTTGAGCAATTTTCTGTGCAGTTTTGCATAGAGGGAAGGAATGCTTATGGACGACAAGAAATACCTCGATTTTCTGGTCTCTCTGATCCTGATCGTGCTGGGCGTGTTTGTGCTCGCCTACAGCATTTTCATCACCATCGAAACCGGAACTGCATTTATCGTTTCGCCCGGCTTTTTGCCTGGACTTTTGGGCGGTGCACTGATTTTGTGCGCGCTTCTGCTGATGGCTGAAAGCCTGCGGGCGACCGGCCTGAAAACCACGCTGGCCCAGCTGAAAGACTGGTGGCATGAGACACTCCACAGCAAACAGACCCGCAACACCGTGCTGGGCATGCTGATCATGTTCGTGTACACCTGTGTGCTGATGGCGTTCCTGCCGTATTGGCTGGCTACGCTGATCATGCTGCTGTTCTTGTTCTTCTACCTGCATTCAACCAAGCCGGTTCGGGCTGTGTTGATTGCGGTTCTCACCGTTGCCTGCATCGTGGGCGTGTTCCAGTACGCGTTCCACGTTCGTCTGCCTTAAAAGGAGGGAATTGGAGTATGGGTACATATCTTTTGGAAGCACTTTCCCTCATTTTAACGCCGATTAATATTGTATGTCTGTTTGCGGCCACATTCTTGGGCCTCATCGTGGGCATGCTGCCGGGTCTGACCAGCACCATGGCCGTGGCTTTGCTGACCGGCCTTTCCTTTGGCCTTCCCACCGAGACCGCTCTGGTCATTCTGATCGCCGTGTACGTGGGCGCTATTTCCGGCGGCTGTCAGTCCGCCATTCTTCTGAACATCCCGGGCACACCGGCCAGCGCGGCCACCGCGATGGACGGCTTCCCCATGGGCCGCAAAGGCAAGGGCGGCCTGGCCATTTTCCTGGCAACTTCCGCGTCGTTCCTGGGCACGCTCATCAGCGTGGTTCTGCTTCTGTTCCTGACGCCGCTGCTCAGCTCTCTGGCGCTGAAATTCGGTACGTATGAATACTTCATGCTGGCATTGTTCGGCATTATCATCTGCGGCAACATCACTTCCAACGGCCATCCTCTGCGCGGCTGGATCTCGGGCATCCTGGGCCTGATGGTCGCCATGATCGGCCTGGATCCCATCAATGCATATCCGCGGTTTGCCTTCGGCAGCACTTCGCTGCGCGGCGGCATCCAGCTGATCCCTGTCATGATCGGCCTGTTCGGCTTCCCCGAATTGTTGAACATGTTCAACCTGGATTCCGAGCAGAAAGTCTCCAAGATGAGCGGCTTTGAGATGAAAACCGGTTTTAAAATTCTCATGCGCAACAAACTGAACATTCTGCGCTCTGCTTTGATCGGCGCGGGCGTTGGCATCATCCCCGGCGTAGGCGAGGACATCGGCGGCTGGCTGTCCTACTGGGCGGAAAAAGCTTCCACCAAGGATAAGGCCGAAAAAGAGACCTTCGGCAAGGGCAACCCCAACGGCGTGATCTCCTGCGAGACGGGCAACAACTCCTGCATTGGTGGTGCAATTATTCCTGTGCTGAGTTTGGCTGTTCCCGGCTCCACCAGCGCCGCGGTGCTGCTGGCGGCCTTCCAGCTGCACGGCTACCGTCCCGGCCCCATGCTGATGAGCGAGACGCCCGAGCTGCTGTATAAGCTGTGCGTGTACATGACGTTCGCCAGCTTTGCCATGTGGCTGCTGGCCATGCTCATTGCCAAATTTACGGTGCGCGTTCTGAGCATCAAGCGCGAGATCCTCATGCCCATTATTCTGGCGCTGTGCGTCGTGGGTAGCTACGTGGTCCGCAACTATATGTTCGACATAACGTGCATGTTCATCTTCGGCATCGTGGGCTACTTCCTTGCGAAGATGCGCTTCCCCGCCGCGCCCTTCATGCTGGGCCTGGTACTGGGAACCATGGCCGACTCCAACCTGCGCCGCGCCCTCACCCTGAGCGGCGGCAGCGTAGCACCCTCCTTTACGCGCCCCATCAGCCTGTTCTTTGTGATCGTGGTCATCGGCCTGATCCTGTCTCAGATGGGCGTGTTCAAGCTGCTGTTTA
>CALXIP010000036.1 GCA_944388395.1 uncultured Ruthenibacterium sp. | reverse complement strand
AAAGGTGTGCGGCCGGGAACTGGAGATCAAATGGGTGAACGACCTGTACCGGAACGGAAAAAAATGCTGCGGCATCCTGACCGAGGCGGCCGCCGATATGGAAAGCGGCGGCGTGGACTATGTGGTGGTGGGCATCGGCCTGAACCTGCTGGAGCCGGAGGGCGGCTTTCCGCCGGAGATCCGGGACGTGGCCGGCTCCATTTTTGACCCCGGCGAGCCGGTGCAGCGCTGCCGCATCGCCGCCGAAATCGTCAACGAGTTGTGGGACATGGCCGAGCAGCTGCCGGCCACGCCGTTTATGGAAGATTACATCGCCCACAACCTGGTGCCCGGCAAGGAGATCTTTGTGATCCAGAACGGCACCCGGCGGCCGGCCCGTGCGCTGTCCATCACGCCGGACGGACATCTTTTGATCGAAAACAGCGAAGGGAAAACCGAGGAGCTGTCCTTTGGCGAGGTCAGCATCCGCGTCAAACAGGGAGGTTCATTGTGAGAAAAAGTCAAGCGAGAAATCTGGTGCAGGCGGCGCTGCTGGCCGCGGTGACGGCGGTGCTGTCACAAATTCAGCTTTCCATCGGGCCGGTGCCCTTTAATCTGGCGGTGCTGGGCGCTTACCTGGCGGGCATGCTGATGACGCCCGGCTGGGCGGTGATCTCCCTGACCGTGTATATGGCCATGGGCCTGGTGGGTGTTCCGGTGTTTGCCGGCATGATGGCCGGCCCCGCGGCTCTGTTCGGCAAAACCGGCGGCTACGTGATCGGCTACATCGCCATTGCGGGCGTGACGGCGGCGGCGCGCCGCCTGGACAAGCCCGTGGTGACCGCGCTGGGCATGGCCGTGGGCCTTTTGCTTTGCTACGGGTTCGGCACCGCCTGGTTCATGGTGGTCACCGGCACCACGCTGGTTCAGAGCCTGGCATGGTGTGTCACGCCCTTCATCCTGCCCGACATCTGCAAGGCGGCCTGCGCCTATGTACTGGGCCGGCTTTTGCAGCAGCGCATGGCACAGGCGGGCCTGCTGCAATAATTTCTCCGCATACAAAAAAGGAACGGTTCCGTGGCAGGAACCGTTCCTTTTGTTTTTGCGATCAGGGCCGCGTGGCACGGGCCAGCTGGTCGTTGCCCGCGTACAGCGCCGCGGCGTAACCGCCGGGCCGGGGCAGCACAATGCCCCGGAGAAGGACGCCGTCCAGCTCGGCACACAGGCAGAACCCCTGGGTGCGCCGCGTTCCGGGCAGCAGGCACCGCACAAATCCGTCCACCACCAGGCGTGTTTCCGCGGCACAATGGTCCAGCACCAGCGCGTGGCCGTTCCAGCGCGCGGTCAAAAGAGAGATCCGGCCCTCCGCGCTGCCCGCGGGGTAAGGCCGGCCCACCGGCTCAATGGATTCCACCTGCGCGGGTTCCGGCTTGGGTTCGGGCTGCGGCTCTTCCACAGGCGCCGCGGCAGGCTCGGCCACGCCGTTTTTCAGCGCCTGCGCCACCGCGGGCGCAAAGCGCAGACCGCCGCCGGTCAGCAGCAGCGCAAAAAGCACCAGCCAGGCCAGCGATACCGCGCATTCCAGCGCCGCCAGCCCCACAAAGGAGAGCACGTAGTTGGAGGCGCTGGTCAAAATGGGAATGCTGTCCCGCAGGCCCATCACGCCCCACAGCAGAAGAAACAGCGACCAGACCCAGTTGCCCCGGCTGATGAGAATGCACAGCAGCCCGGCCACCACCAGCCCCAGCAGCGTGCTGGCGGCCCTGGTGTAGTCGCCCATCAAAACAATGTACATGACGGCGGTGTAAAGCACCACCCCGCAGCGCAGAAGAAATGCGGCCCAGGCAAACCGGTTGCGCTTCTGGTAAAAACGCAGCGCGCCGGGCATCTGCTCATCCAGCGCGGCCAGAGCGCGGGCGTCCCGGTTGCGCTGGTCCGGATTGTACCGAAATTGCATGGAATCCCTCCTATTCTTTCATCATAACAATATATGGTTTCCTTCGCAAGGGATATCCGCCCGGTTTGCGGGAAGAATAAGGAAAAGTGTATGGAAAGGAGCTGTTTTCATGGAAGAACAGACCATTGACCTGCTGAATCAGGTGGTGAAAAATGCGGAGATGGGCCGCACAACAGTCCATCAGCTGCTGAGCGTGGCCAAGGAAAACCAGATGAAGGACCATCTTCACAAGGAACTGGCCACCTATGAGGACGTGGCCCGGCGGGCGCACGCCATGCTGGCGGTGGAAGGGCAGGCCGCCAAAACCCAGAGCAAGCTGACCAAGTGGGGCGCGCACATGGGCATTGCCATGAAGACCATGGCCGACCCCTCTTCGCAGAAGCTGGCGGACATGCTCATTCAGGGCGCGCAGATGGGCGTGACCGATATGACCAAAGCCATCAAATCAAACCCGGACGCAAACCCCGGTGCGGTGGCGCTGGCCCAGCGTCTGCAGCATGCGGAGAATGAATACCTTGGGGAATTAAAACAATTTTTATAACGAATAGTAAAAATGCTCCCAATACGAAGGGGCCGGCCCGGCAGAATGCCGGACCGGCCCCTTTTTTGTTTTGTTGATCCGAATGTTTACGCCTGCTTCAGCAGCTCCAGATTTCTCTGTACGCCCAGCAGACGCACCAGATGCAGCATCTCCACCGTTGCGGCGGCCTTGTCGGCCAGGTTGACCATCACGCTCTCCCAACTTCGGGGCAGCGTGCGGCCCACGGGCCACATATGGCTCTGGATGATGTTCTCCTCCTTGGGGCTCAGCCCAAAGCGGCGCGCGTTGGCCAGGGCCATGTGCGGATGAAGCCACAGCCGGCGCAGCGGGTTCACATCGGTCTCTTCCCAGTTTTGCAGGTACAGATCGTGCAGCAGTCCGCCGCGGGCCGCCACCCGGTAATCCAGCCCGGTTTTCCGGCACAGCGTGAATGCCAGATAGGACACAAACAGACAGTGGTCATAGCAGCTGACGTTTTCCGCGTGCTGGCGGATGGGCTGCATCTGTTTTACATAAGGGTCCGCGGCCAGCCCGTTCAGACACTGAGCGAACAGGGCGCGGTTTTCTTCCTGCCACATGGGCAACGCCGTCCTTTCCGATAAGTTGAGGGCG
>CALXIP010000035.1 GCA_944388395.1 uncultured Ruthenibacterium sp. | reverse complement strand
TTGTTCATCATTTTTTCCATGACGCCGGGCACGAATACCGGCAGCTCGAACACATCCACACCGTTTTCCGAGTGGAAAATAACCACGCCCACCTCCGTGAGCCGGTCCATCTGCTTTTTGGTCTCTTCCAGGGTTTTGCCGCAACGTTTGGCAATGGTCTCCAGCGGAAGCGGTTTGCGCAGTTCCAGTGCAAGGGCAACCTCGGCCATTTCGTCGGTCACGACGCAGTTCAGAACCTTGTACTCAGGGGCGTTTTCATCCAGCTTGACCAGCATTGCTACCGAGCCGCTGATTTTCTTTGCCAGCTTCAGAATGTTTTTTCGCACAGCCATTGTCTCTGCCTCCTTGTGGATTAAAGATTTTTCCATGCGCGGATTTCGTTGTCCAGCCATTGATACCAGGCATCCATGCCCTCGCCGGTTTTGGCGGACAGGGGGAGTACCTGAATGTCCGGGTTTCTCTGCAGGGCGCGCTGGCGCACTGCATCCATGTCAAAGTCGAACATCGGCAAAGCGTCGATTTTATTGACCAGAAGCGCGTCGCACACCGAGAACATCAGAGGATATTTCAGCGGCTTATCATCACCCTCGGGCACGCTGAGGATCATTACGCTTTTGGATGCGCCGGTGTCGAACTCCGCAGGGCATACCAGATTGCCCACGTTTTCCAAAATCACCAGATCCAGTCCGTCCGTCCCCAGTGCATCCAGACCCTGCCTGGTCATGGCGGCATCAAGGTGACACATTCCGCCGGTGTGAAGCTGAATGACACGGGCGCCGGTGGCGCTGATGGTGTGCGCGTCCACATCCGAGTCAATGTCCGCTTCCATCACACCCACACGCCATTTTTTGGCCAGCTCCGGGATGGTTTTCATCAGAGTGGTGGTTTTGCCGCTTCCCGGGCTGGACATCAGATTCAGAAGGAACACGCCCTTTTCCTTCAGCTGGCCGCGCAGCACGGCCGCTTCCCGGTCGTTGCTGTCCAGCACACTTTTTTTGATTTCAATTACCTGGAAAGCCATGGTTCTCTCCTCCATTTTCCACAAGAATTTACGCTTTTTTCTATGGTAATTGTATCATTTGCCCGGTTGGGTGTAAAACAACAACTTTGCGTTGAACCATACAACGATTTATTGTATGATAAAAACAAAGAGCGACGGAGGGGATCTTATGCAGATGCGTGCCATCGAGTCTTTCCTGGCGTTGTACGAAGACCGCAGCTTTTCCAAGGCAAGCCGCCGGCTGTTTATCACCCAGCAGGGATTGAGCCGTCAGATTCAAGCCTTGGAAAAAGAGCTGGGCAACCGTCTGTTTGAGCGCAGCCACCTGGGCGTGGAGCCCACGGAGACAGCTCATTTGCTGTACCCGTATTACCAGCAGATCGCGGAGATTTACCGGGCGTCGGAAGCGCTGCTGGTTCCGGCGGAGCGCCGGTCGCTGCTGCGGGTGGGATTTGCCTTTGGAATCTCCAGCGCAGGCGATCCGGATTTTTTGATGGAGTTTCAAAGACAGCACCCGGGCGTATTGGTGGAAATTCAGGAGTGGAGCAAAGCGGAATGCATTCGGAAACTGCTGCACAACCAGCTGGATGTGGCGTTTCTCATCAATCCATTCCCGGAAAATCTGTTCCGCACCTGCCGGGTCACGGGGGACTACATGTACGCGGCCATGCACAAGACGCACCCTTTGGCGGCTGAGGCAGGGCCGCTGGACTTCCGTGCGCTGGACCGAAAAATTTTGCTCACGGGCTCCCCGGAGAATGCCCTGCGGCAGTTTTTTGACTATTGCTGTGCGCTGGCGCAGATCCACCCGCATGTGCGTCTTGCGTCCAGCCACAATCTGGACGTGGTCAATACCATGCACGAAGACATGGGTATCGCGACGCTGAATTCTGCCATGGCGCTGCGGGTGACCAATCCGGATATCCGCATCCGGCGGCTGGAATTGCCCTGTGCGGGATATCTGTACGGGTGTGTGCCGCTTTATTGCGCGGATGAATCCCTGCCGGCACAGGTGCTGCGCTATGCGCAGGATCATTACGCGCGTCATCCGGTGCCGGTGCATGTAAGCGCGTCCGGACAGGAGCGATAAAAAAGAGCGGAACCGTCAGGTTCCGCTCTTTTGGCAATCACTCGGGGAGCGCATTTGCATGAAAAACGCTCAGTTTTTGTACGGCGGGCATTGATACCGGCGTTTTCCGTCCGTGGCCTTTCCGTATTCAATGGCGCCGGCGGGGCAGCCGCACAGACAGGCCATGCAATGCGTGCACCGTTCGCCCCAGACGGGCCGTCCGTCCTGCAGGGTGATATTCCCCAGCGGACAAAGCGAGGCACACTTGCCGCAGCTCACACAGGCATCGGTGGTTCGGAAGGGCTTGGTTTTAATGAAAAAGCGGTACATTCCCTGGTTGACCGGGCCGGATTTCAATTTATCCAGAATTCCGGCACGGGGAGAAGAAAGCGTTTCTCCCGCGGCAATTTGTTGGGCTGCCTGCTGAAGCACCGGCAGCGCGGCGGCAATTTTTTCTTCCGCTTCGCCAGGTTTCGGCGCAGGAAACAAAACCAGGTAATTGTCGGGCATCACTACGGGCAGAAGGCCTTTAAAGGAGAAGCCTTTTTCATTGCACAGCGCGGCAATGCTTTGCACGGCGTTGCCCGTTTCACCGCCGCAGGTCAGAACGAAATAAGCATCCCGGCTGCCGGAAAAGCGGCCCGCGCGAATGAAGTCCGCGAACACGCGGGGCATCTGCCAGGCATATGTGGGGCACACAAAGACCCAGGGCTTTTCGCTGGCCAGTTCAGCGGCAATCTGGTCCCGAAGAAAAGAAAATGCGTCCAGTGTGGTATCGTTTAAGTGTTCCGCCAGGCATTGAGCACAGTACCGGCTGTTTCCGGTGCCTGAAAAATAGACGATCATCCAACCCCTCCAGTGAAGCAAACTGTTTGCGCATGTGCTTGAAGAGCACATCGATTTGTCCTTATGATAGCACACCGCGGCTGCTTTTCAAAGAGAAATCTGTTTTGAAAAGTTTTACAGTGGGAAGATTGCATCCGTGCTTTTTCCGGGGTATGATGAAAGAGAGCAGGAGGGGCTTTTATGAAGATTTGGATGTCCCCGCAGATTCAGGCGGGCAGAAATCATTTTCTTCACACCATGGGCGGCAGCCTGGGAATTGCGCTTTTGGGCGTTCTGCTGGCGGCAGGCGGTTCGGTCTGCATGATTCGCCGGGGCATGTCCATGCGCACCTGGTCGCTGTTTTTGTGCGTAGCGGTGACGGCTCTGCTCATCGGACTGGCAGTACGGCTGGGGCGCCGGTCTGCAAGAGACGCCATTGTTTTCTTCCTGGACGAACAGGACCATTTGTTTTGGGCAGACACACGGACCTTGTGTCGTGGCAGAAGTGTGACGGGCGCCACCCGGCATGCGGCCGATGCACAGCGCTGGCTGGAACGCATCCGCAATCGGCAGACCGTGCCGCCGGGTGCGATGGAAGTGCTGAAAGTAGAGCGTATGCGCGAAAATCCCCATGACTACGCGCTGATCTGCCAGGTGCGGAAAAACGGCCGCGTGTTCCGGTCCGGCTGTACCGTTTTGAAGGGGTACGAGGATGAGGACTGGCTCATTCGGGAACTGGAGCGGAGGAGAGGCTGGGAAAACCAGCTGGAGCAGCGAGAAGATCCTTCCGCTGCGGGAATGGCGGTCTCCGGACTGCTTCTTTTGTGCAGTGTGGCCGTGTGCTTTTTCAGCCATCCGGCGCAGGCGCGGCTGCCGCAGAATTTTTATTTTCCCGCGCTGGCTCTGGCCGGGGTTGGCGCGGCCGCACTGCTGTATTGGAGTGTACGGCGGCATCGAAACGAGTAACCGATGAAAGAAAAGGAGCGATTGACATGAGAAAGAATTTTGGAGCAAAGGCCTGGACCTATCCGCAGCCGGTATTTATCCTGGGTACTTATGACGAGAATGGTGTTCCCGACGCCATGAATGCCGCATGGGGCGGAATCAGTGACAATCAGGAACTTTCACTGTGCATCAGTGCAGGGCATAAAACCACCCGGAATATTTTGGCGCGGAAGGCCTTTACAGTGAGCATGGCCGATGCGGCACATGTGACGGAGTGTGATTATGTGGGCATCGTTTCCGGAAACGATGTGCCGGACAAACTGGCAAAAGCCGGGCTCCACACCAGCGCTTCGGAATTTGTGGATGCGCCGCTGATCGATGAATTGCCCATGGCGGTGGAATGCCGGCTGCGCAGCTATGACCCGCAGACAGGGCGCCTGGTGGGCGAGATCGTGAACGTCAGTGCCGACGAGCGCATTCTGGGACCGGACGGGAAAATCGACCCGGACCGTTTGGCGCCCATCACCTTTGACCCGGTCAATAACACGTATCGCAAGTTGGGCGAAAAAGTGGGCAATGCGTTTCGGGACGGAGCGCGGCTGAAATAAAACCGGATCCGGGCCAGAATTCAAAAGGGGAGAGAACAAGCCATGTGTGCGGAGGAATACAAGCTGGAAATTTTTTTGCCGGAAAGCCATTTAAAGCCCGTGCAGGCCGCTTTGCAAAAGGCGGGTGCGGGCCGCATCGGCAATTACGAGGGCTGCATGTCCAGCAGCCCGGTTACCGGCTGCTGGAGACCTGTGGAGGGCGCACAGCCGCACACGGGGCGTGTGGGCGAAATGTGCTGTGCACCGGAACGGAAATTGGAGACCGTATGCCGTGCCGATCGATTGGAAGAGACGCTGGCAGCTGTTCGCGCGGTTCACCCATACGAAGAGCCGGTCATTTATGTGCTGCCGCTGTGCCGCCCGGTCACCGGAAAAGCGGTGGAGGTAGTGGCAGCTCTGCTTTGGCAGGGCGACCGCTTTTTGATCTGCCAGCGCCCGGCACACAAGGCACGGGGTTTGCTGTGGGAGTTTGTGGGCGGCAAGGTTGAACCGGGGGAAACCAAGGAGCAGGCACTGGCGCGTGAGTGCCGCGAGGAATTGGCGGTGACCGTGGCGGTGGACGACATCTTTATGGAAGTGACCCATGCCTATCCGGACTTGACCGTGCATCTGACGCTGTTCCATGCCAAAATCCTGCAGGGAGAGCTTCAAAAGCTGGAGCACAACGATTTGCGCTGGATCACGGTGGAAGAGATCGACCAGTATCCGTTCTGCCCTGCCGACGAAGTCATTCTGGAAAAGCTGCGCCGTACGTACGGGGCAGAAACGGCACGGTGAGAGGAGAGAACCCTATGCGGCTTCCTTTTGTTAAAAGAACTCTGGATCGCACTTTTTTGATCTTGTGCCCGGTGGAACAATGCGAACCGATGATGAACCTGCTGGAACTGGCTTTCCCCAGCGGAAAGCGGACCGACACCCGCCGCCTGGTTCTCCGCAATGCGCAGACAGAAATTACATTCACCTGCCTTTCCTGTGCAGGATGGGATGAGCAGGAAAGGCAGACCGCGGCATGGATTCGGAAGCTTGTTGTACGGTACGGCAAGGTTCAAAGCCCGGGGCCGAGAGCGCAGGCCCTGCTGGACAGGCTGTATTCCTGTGGCGGGGTGGTCCGGATGGATGCATCCTGCGTCGGGCGGGACCTTCCCCGGATGAGTGAGTCCGTTACGGGTGTGGCGTGCGAATGCGCAAGAGCGGTGCGGGGATTGGTGACGGACCTCTCAGGCAGTGTGTACGACGAAAACTTTCGCCTGCTGCTGGATTGGAATGGGGCTGCTGACCCGCAGGCAACCCTTCCACCCATGGACCTATGCCCGCAGCCTGTCTGGAACGAGACACCGGCGGAACTGCTGCTGCGGAAAAAACGTTCGATGGAAATTTTGCGTGCACGGCAGTTGCCGGTGAACGAGGAGCTGCCGGTCATCTGGCCGGGCAGCGCACGCACGGTTGAGGCGGTGTGCCGCCGTGCGGTGGCTTTGCTGGTGGTAGCGCTGTACTCCGAATGTCGGCTGGACGAGGAAGACCCGCTGGACCACGAGCAGGCCAGAGCATATGTGCAGCCCATTCTTGAGACCTATCAGGCGGAGGATTTCTTTTCTCCGAAGGAATGGGCGTATCTGGAAAATCCGGCTTCCAGCAGGATGGAACAGATCCAGTTTGCGTGGCAGTATGAAAATGTGTGGGTGATGGAATGGGCCTTGGGCCTGACCGATGAACTGCCCTGGCCCGACCGCATCTGTGATGTGCCGCGCGCTGCCGGCATCATGCGCGAGCATTATGGGCTGGAGCAGCTGATGCAGGCTGCCCGCCTTCGTCCGCAGTCAGAGCTGCTGGATGCGGCGGATTTGATTTATCGCCTTCACTGGTGCTGCAATCAGGCCCGGTTGCAGGGCACCGCGCCGCAGAGCCTGGATGCAGGCGTTGTGATGGAACGCCACCGGGGTTTGTTTTGGGTGGCGGGCTGTGATGGTGCCGTTGAATGGGATGATGTAAACCTTTCCACCTGACAGAGATGCAGACCGAAAGGCCTTCCGCAGCGGAAGGCCTTTTTTTAGATGCGTTGCGTGCATTGCCAGATGAGACTGCCCATGCTATGATAAGCCTGTCACATCGATGCAGAGAGGGGAAGCAAGATGATTTTTTTGATTGCGGGAGCATCGCATACGGGGAAAACCGCCCTTGCGCAAAAGCTTCTGGAAAAATACAGATATCCTTATCTTTCCATTGACCATTTGAAAATGGGCCTGATCCGAAGCGGATATACATCGCTTACCCCTGCGAGCAGCGACCGGGAATTGACAGATTATCTGTGGCCGGTGGTGAGGGAGATCATCAAAACCGCCATCGAAAACAAACAAAACCTTATTGTGGAGGGATGCTACATCCCCTTTGATTGGGAAAAAGATTTTCCGGCGGAGTACCGCGAGCAGATCCGGTACCGCTGCCTGGTGATGAGCGAGGGGTACATCCGCCGCCATTACCGGGATATTCAACAATACGCCGGGGTGGTGGAGCATCGACTGGACGATTCGTCCTGTACCATGGAAACGCTGTTGCGTGACAATGCCGAAACGCTGGAGATGTGCCGTAAATACGGTGCAGAGTACATTCTGATCGACGAAAACTATCACGTGGATTTTTGATTGTGCCAAGCCAAAGGGGGAACCGCTATGCCGCTGCACATTGTGCGAAATGATATTACGACAATGAAAGTGGATGCCATTGTGAACGCTGCCAACGAAAGCCTGCTGGGCGGCGGGGGTGTGGACGGCGCCATTCACCGCGCCGCCGGGCCGGATCTGCTGAAAGAGTGCCGGACTTTGGATGGATGCAGGACCGGCCAGGCCAAAATAACAAAAGGCTATCGGCTGCCTGCCGATTACGTCATCCACACCGTGGGCCCTGTCTGGCGCGGCGGCGGTGCGGGAGAACGGCAGCTGCTGGTTTCTGCCTACCGGAACTCTCTGGAATTGGCGGCGGCCCATTCCTTCCGGACCGTGGCTTTTCCCCTGATTTCTTCCGGGGTGTACGGCTATCCCAGAGAGCAGGCCTTCCAGGTTGCGGTGGACACCATTGGCGATTTTCTGCTTTCCCATGAAATGACGGTTTATCTGGTCATCTTCGACCGGGCCGCCTGTGCCATTGGCGAAAAGCTTTTTGACGACATCACCGCCTACATTGATGACCGCTATGTGGAAGAACATACGGATCTCCATGCGGAGCACAGCCGGCAGGCCATGGTGCTTGCCGCTTCACCTGCCGCAGCTGCGCCCGAATCTCTGGCTGAAGCGCTGGACCGGCTGGACGAGAGCTTTTCCCAGATGCTGCTGCGCAAGATCGACGAATGCGGTATCACCGATGTTCAGTGCTACAAACGGGCCAATATTGACCGAAAACTCTTTTCAAAAATTCGGTCCGATGTTCATTACAAGCCATCCAAACCCACTGCCATGACCTTTGCCGTTGCTCTGGAACTGCCGCTGGAAGAAGCCCGGGAACTGCTGGAAAAAGCGGGATTTGCCTTTTCTCATGCCAGCAAGTTCGACATCATTGTGGAATATTTTATCACGCATCAAAATTACAATATTTTTGAAATCAACGAGGCTCTGTTTGCGTTTGACCAGAGCCTGTTGGGAGGTTGACGCGATGCCCCGTGCCGATGTAACACAGATGCCCTTTGCCAAGCTCTATCCGCTGCTTGTGAATAAGGCCGAGAAAAAGGGCCGTACCCGGCAGGAAGTGGATCAGGTGACCGCGTGGCTCACCGGATACACAGCGCAGGACCTTGCCCGGCTGGAGCAGTCCTCTGTCAGCTATGGCGAGTTCTTTCGCAACGCGCCGGTCATGAACCCGAACCGTATGTATATCACAGGCAAGGTGTGCGGTGTTCGGGTGGAGGAGATCGAAGATCCTGTGATGCGCGAAATTCGCCGGCTGGACAAGCTGGTGGATGAACTGGCCAAAGGAAAAGCAATGGAGCAGATTTTGCGAAAAGGCTGACAGGATGTTACATGGGGAGATTGTGGCCTGTTGAGGGGCATGCAACCGATTGTTGCCGGGCAGTTGGTAGAAAAATGCCGGTTGTTTGGGTACAATGCCCCTAGGAGGTGGTCACCATGACAGTGGGCGAACGACTGAAGGAGTGCCGATTCAGACAGGGGCTTTCCCAGGAAAAAGTTGCGGAGCTTTTGGGAGTCAGCCGACAGGCTGTGACCAAGTGGGAAAGTGGAAAGAGCTTGCCCTCGTCTGAAAATCTGCTGGCGCTCGCATCTCTTTACGGAGTTTCTTTGGACGAGCTGGCCGGCGCAGGCGCCAAAGAAAAGCAGGACCGGACCATTCTGCACAAAAATCTGACGCTGCTGGCAATTATCTGCCAGGCCGCGGCGCTGAATGTTTGCATTCAGCCGATGCCGCCGTCAGAATACGGACTGCCTGCCGCTGTGATTCTCGCCGTCAAACTGATCCCTCTGGCCGCATGCTCCATCTGGATGGCATTCAATTTGAACTACGAGAAAGACTTGGCTCAGCGCAGGAAAAACAACAGGATCGAATTGTGTTACTGCCTGCTTCAGGCTGTAATCGCCTGGGCCGGCTTCCGTTTTCAGCTCGGGATGGCGGGAACGCTGGCTGTGCTGGGCGTGTGCCTGGTTTATATTTTTGTCATCAATCCCAAATACATGCGAAGAACGCTGTTCAGACAAACACCTCGCCATTGAAAAATTTGTCGCCTGCTGCGCGACCTTTGAAACGTGCGATCCCCCTATACTGTGCTTGTAACCAATCACACAGTACAGGGGGATTTTCTTATGAAACAGAATTTGACGGAACTGGTATTTCTTTTGGACCGCAGCGGTTCCATGCAGGGGCTGGAGGGAGACACCATCGGCGGGTTCAATTCCATGCTGGAAAAGCAGAAAAAAGAACCCGGACAGGCGTTTGTCTCCACCGTCCTGTTTGACGACCGCCTTACAGTGCTCCACGACCGCGTGGCTGTGGAAAAAGTCAGGCCCATCACCGAAAAGGACTACTGTGTCCGGGGCTGTACCGCTCTGCTGGACGCCATCGGTGAGACGGTCCGGCACATTGGAAATATCCACAAATACGCCCGAAGCGAGGATGTGCCGCAGCACACACTTTTTGTGATCACCACCGACGGCATGGAGAATGCCAGCCGCCGCTATTCGGCTGCGCAGATCCGGAAGATGATTCGGCGCCAACAGGAAACGTACGGCTGGGAATTCCTCTTTCTGGGAGCCAACATCGACGCAGTGGAAACGGCGGGCGAACTTGGAATCGGCCCCGACCGGGCGGTGAATTATCATTGCGACAGCGCGGGGACCCGGCTCAATTACGAAGTGGTAAGTCAGGCGGTGGCGGCTGTTCGATGCAGCGCTCCTTTGGGCGAACATTGGAAGGATGCCATTGAGGCGGATTTTCAAAACCGAAAACCCAAACAATAAAAGGCCGCCCGGGAAACCGGGCGGCCTTTTTACAGCTCACCGGCCTGAATGCGCCGCTTCAGGTCCAGCACTTTTTCTTCAATTTTTTTCATAACCAGGAGAAATTCGCTGTCTGCTTTGCCGCTGGGGTCATCCAGCCCCCAGTCCTCCCGGTGGGAACAGGGCATGGTCGGACACTGGACATTGCAGCCCATGGTCACAACAATGTCCACAGCGGGCAGGTCGGACAAGGGTTTGTTGTATTGGGTCTGTTCCATGGAAATGCCGTAAACCTGCTTCATCAGACGCACCGCGTCCGGATTGATTCGCGCGCCGGGCTCGGTGCCGGCGGAAAAGCTTTCGAATACATCGCCGGCCAGTTTTTTGCCCAGGGCCTCGGCCATCTGGCTGCGGCAGGAGTTGTGCACACAGAGAAAGGCCACCTTGGGTTTGGCGTGTCCGGCCGCCGAGAAAGGGCAGCGACGGCCGATGCACTGGGGGTTCCGACTGCTGTAGGAACAGACGGGCACGGTCCGCTCCATCTCCACCCCCAGATGCTCCCGGACAAAATCTACAGCGGCCAGAATGGACAGAAAGGAATCCCGTTTGCAGCATCGGGGCCCGCCGTTTTTTCCAATGCTCTCCAGTGCACAGGCGGTCATGCGGTTGCTCAGACCCCAGGGTTCCCGGGCCAGGGGAGTGGACGCTGTGACAATGGACAGAAACTGCCCGGCGCTGATCCCTGCACCACAGGCACCCCAAAAGCCGCATGCTCCGCCGGGAACAGACCGGCCCCGGCTATACATCTCCCGAAGAGCGGGTTCCAGCTCAAGACGGCCGCCGGCGTTCCGGTAGGCCGTGAGCAGGGCAGCCCCCACCATCACATGATGTTCCGGTCCTTGCGGATGGCAGAAGGGCAGTTCCATCATTCGCCGGACAATGGCCACCGGGTCGGAGGAAGTCTCTGAGAGGCAGAGACCGAAAATGCTGTCCATCCCCTGCATATGGCAGTCGCTGCAAACGTAATGGCCGTTTTTGCAGCGGGTCTTGCTGGGTTCTCTTCGATGGCAGACAGCGCATTCCATGACTTCGTCCTGTGTCAGGTATTCCAAAGGTGCTTGGCAAATCAGGCATTCTTCTGTATTCAAAGTTCCGTCTCCTCCCATTTGTGCAGTGCAGCCAGTTGCTCCGGCGTGTGGAACCAGTGTTCGCCGCCTTCCAGTACGGTAAGCCGGGCGCTGTGCCGCCGGGCATACGCTTCCACCGTTTGGCGGGAGATCATCTGGTCGGCACTTCCGCAGAGAATACAGGTGGGGCAGTTCCAGCCGAACACCGGATGCTCCCGCACCCAGCACAGATATTTCCAGGACAGGGTCTGACCAAAAGAGGTGGTGATTTCACCCTGCTTTTGCAGCTGTTCTGGCGTCACGCCGGCCCGGCGCATCATGCTGAAAATCAGGTCTTCCATCTCCAGCACGGGCGAGACCAGCAGGGCGCGGGCAGGTGCCGGGAAAGACAAGCGGGCAAAGTAGGCGCCAATGCTGGTCGCCCGGAGAGAAACCGTTTTCCAGCGCGCCTGGGCAAAATCCAGCGCGGCCTGAATGTCCGGTACAGCCGCCCAGGGGGTCAGCTCCTCGCGGCGGCCGCGGCGCTCGCCGTGGCCGGGAAGGTCGATGGACAGCACCTGTCCGCCCCTGGCGCAGACCAGCTGTGCGAAGGGTTCTGCTTCTTCCTTGCAGCCCATCTGTCCGTGCAGAAACAGATAACCCTGCTCGGCGGGTTCCCCGTACAAGACAGCGGGGACAGAGCCGATTGAAAATCGATGTATGTTCATGGGGTTGTTTCTCCTTCGTTCAAATCTGCGCGGATTCGCTCCAGGGCGGTTCCAAGCCCGTCAAAGCCTGCGCAGCGGCTGGGCCGGGTGTTGACGGCATGGTCCAGCAGAGGCTGAGCCCGGCGGGATGTGTCCAGGCACAGATCCAGCGCCATCACATCCTCCCAGGCCCGGTTCAAAAATGCCACTTCCCGGCGGCCATGGGTGCGGGTGATTTCAAAAGCACCGGCCCGCCGAAGATACGACTCGGACGAAAAGGAGTCAAATCCGGCCTCGTTCAGGCTTTCGGTCAGCCCCGTCCGAAACAGCCCGGGAAGGTCCGTCCGAAGGAAGGAGGCTACGTCATAGAGTACAAAGGTATACCGGCTGTGGCAATGGACGGCCAGCAGGCATTTGCGTCCGCGCAGATCGATCACATGCAGATCCCAGCACAAGCGCGGATCCGGTTCTGTGCCGTAGGGCGGTGTTTTCACTTTCAAAAAGCGCTGCAGCGGAAATGTCAGGCCCAGTTCCATCACTTCACCTCATGCGGAATGACGACTTTTTCCACCCGGAGAGTTCCGTCTGCGATTTCCGCCGTCATCATGGTGATTTCCTGGTGAAAGCGGCGGGGGCCGCAGGAACCGGGATTGAGCCAGAGAACGCCGCCTTTTTCTGTTTGCGAATATTTGTGCGAATGGCCGAATACCACCACATCCACTCCGCTGAGATCAGCGGGAACGTCCTTTTGGTTGTGTACCAGAAAGAAGACAAGTCCGCCCAGGGCAACGGTGCGGTTGTGGGGAATGTGCTGGGCCCATTCCTTGTCATTGTTCCCGCGGACAACATAGAGCGGAGCATACTGTTCCAGTGCGTCCACGATGCTCTGTTTGTTGATGTCGCCGCCATGCAGGATGGCGTCAACGTTTTTCAGCTGTTCCGTGACTTCGGGCCGCAGAAGGCCGTGTGTGTCAGAGAGGATGGCAAGTTTCATAGAGCGTCTCCCTTCCAAGCTCGTTCGGTGTTCCCGCCGGGGAGCACCGCTGCATGACGTTGCACAGGACGTTTCGGCATGCAGTGCTTTCAGTATATCAGATTTTTTGCTTTGCAGGAAGAAATCATTTTCTCTCTTGACATTGACGTACCGTCAACTGTTACACTGTCTGTGAGGAGGGATGGACATGGAGTATTCCATTCAGGAACTGTCGCGCCTGTCCGGGGTGACCACCCGCGCCCTGCGCTGGTACGACCAGATCGGCCTGCTGAAGCCCGGTCGGGTGGCGGAGAACGGCTACCGCTACTACGGTGAGGCAGAGGTGGACCGCCTGCAGGACATTTTATATTATCGGGCCCTTGGGGTGGAGCTGGCCAAAATCAAAGAGTGTCTGGACGATCCCGCCTTTGACCGGCTGACTGCTTTGCGAAGCCACCTGTCTGCTCTGGAGGCAGAGCATGAGCGGTTGGAGAAACTGATCCGGTCGGTGAAAGATACCATCGGAGCAGAAGAAAGGAATGAGAAGATGCGCGACGAACAAAAGTTTGAAGCATTTAAAAAACAGGCCGTAGAACAAAATGAAAAAACTTACGGCGCGGAGATCCGCACCCGGTATGGAGATGCCCAGGTGGATGAGGCCAATGCCGCGATGATGAATTTGACGCAGGCGCAGTACCGGGAATGGAACGAGCTGGGACAGGAGATTCAAAGACGGCTGGAAGCCGCTGTGCAGGCGGGCGCCTCGCCGGAAGGGGAGGATGGAAAAGCAATCACCCAGCTCCATCGCCGATGGCTCACTCTTGTGGGGCCCCGGTACGACCCGGCCAGGCACCGTGGCATCGCGGAACTTTATGTGATGGATGAGCGCTTTACTGCCTATTACGACAAACAGGTTTCGGGCTGTGCCCGCTTTTTGCGGGATGCGGTGGCCCATTGGGCAAACTGAAAAAACGCCTGAGCATTCGCTCAGGCGTTTTTTGATTTTCAGTCCGCATCTTCGTCCAGTGCTTCCACCAGAAAACTCACCGGGCGGAAGCCGTCGTTGCAGGAGAGCATGGCCGAGCGAGGGTTTTTCATCCAGCCGTCGTAAAAGTTTTTTCCGCCGTGGCTCAGCGCCAGCACAAAGGGCGAGAGGGTGTCCCAGGCGCTCTGGCAAAAGCCCGCGGGCTTTTGCCAGCCGTTGGCGATGAAGACCTGCCCCTCTTCCATGTCGCAGGCATGCGAGATCGGGTTTTCATATTGGGCCATCAGGTCTGTGTATTGCGTGATGCGCATCACGGTAATTCTGCATTTTTTCATATAATGATGCCCTCGCAGTGATCGATTTCGTGCTGGATGATCTGCGCGGTCCAGCCGGTGAACGTTTTCTGCCGCTCCTGGAAGGCTTCGTTCTGCCAGCGAACCTTGATGGACTTCCACCGCTTGGCGGGCCGAACGCCGCTGAGAGAAAGACAGCCTTCCTGTGCTTCATAAGGCCCGGAACGTTTGAGAATCTCCGGGTTGAACATAAGCAGGTAGGTGCCGTCGTTGTCGAAGGCAATGATGCGCTTGTTCACACCAATCATATTGGCTGCCATGCCGACACAGCCGTCCTGATGATGTTCCAGTGTTTCCAGTAAGTCGGCGGCAACGGAAAGATCATCCGGTGTGGCAGGTTCCGCTTTCTGCGCCAAAAATGCTTCGTCTTTGCAGATTTCTCGAATCATAACAGGTTCTCCTTGTGTTGTTGAATCGCCGCGGCGATGAGAGAGGCGGCAATGCGGGACCCCGCTTCGCTGGGATGAACGCCGTCTGCGGCGTAAAGAGGTTCAACGTCCGCCAGTTCGTAAAAAGACCGGCCAACATCGGCGATGAGGGTGTGCTGCGGCTCAGCTGCTCTGCCATAAGCCGCCGAGAGTCCTCGGGCCATTTCCGCATAATCCCAGCCTTTGGCCGTCAGTTTGGCACAGCCCTTCCGGTAGGCCCAGGTCGCGTAGAGAAGGGGAACTGCCCCGCTGCGCCGGATCTGCCCGCACAGTTGCTCTACGCTGGAAAAGAATTTTTCAGGGCAAGTCAGAGGACCGTGGCTCATCTCCTGAAGCACCACATAGTCCCAGCATTCGCTGCACAGCGCCGCCTGGGTCCGGGCGCCCAATCGGGTGCGGGGATTCAGCTGTTCCGCCAGCCGCGCTCCGCCCCGGGCATGCACGGTCACTTCTGCGCCGGTCAAGGAGGCCAGCATCCGGGGCATGTTGTTGGCAGTCGTAAGGCTGTTGCCAAGCATCAGAATGCGCATGGCGGTCCTCCTCTCCGGTGTTTATCTATCTAGTTCCCGCTCGATCAGTTCATTCGCAATGGTAAATGCTTGGATGCGGCGTTTGGCCAGCGTGATCTGAGACTTATACCGGGCGGGTTCGTTCTTGCTTTCCAGCGTCTGGACCACCTCCCGCAATTCGTGCAGCGTGGAGTCGATCTGGCGTTTGGCCTCGGTCAGTTCTTCCTGCGTATACAAAATAGGAAACTCCTTTCGAAAAAACGGTCGCCTCAAGCCGCGGCTCACCGGCATTATAACACAGCGGGGCCGGGAAAGGCACGCTTATTTCAGAAGTTCTTTTTTCAGGTCATCCAGATACAGCCGCTGCTGGTGCTTCAAATAAGCGGGAACCAGGGGGCGCATCCACCAGTGTTTGGCCCTGATGCATTCGGTGCAGTGCAGGCGCGTGCCGTCTGCCGCTGCCTCAAAGACACCCTCCCATGAGCCGGTCATGTTCTCGTTTTCCATGGTGAAGGCCCAGACCCGGAGCGGCTCCCGAGCAGTCACCGCAAAGCGGGTGACGTGACCGCTTTTGTCATGCTCGGCAAAGTGGCACTCGTCCAAAATTTCCACTTTTACAAGATCGCTTCGCCAGGCGGTGCGGGAAAGATCGGTTACCGTGCGCCACACCTGTTCCACCGGGCAGGCAAAGAAAACCGTCGCTTTGGAAAGGGCCATATTCACTGCTCCTTTGGCTTTTTAGTCAGTTTCAGGCAAATGTCCCGGCGGTCTGCCGCCTTTTGAAGCAGGTCGGATGCAGCAAGCGCCCGTTCTTTTGCGGACTGCTGCGCCAGTTCCGGCCGACGGCCCAGCTCCGCCATGACGTTTCGCACTTCCTCCAGGGGGAGAAGATAGACCGCAGTCAAAAAGAGTGTTTTGTGCCGTCCGTCGTTGTAACAGGCGAGAAGTTCCTCCAAAATAAAACGCTTTTCCTGCAGCTGGGCAAGGTGTGCGTCCAGCCCCTGTTCACGAACCGAGGCGACGTCCTGTTTTCGGGTTCGGTGGGGCACAAAGGAATCTCCGTCATCAAAGTGCTGGTAACGGGAACAGGGGTATTGGGGGCACTCCCAGCAAAAGGAGAAGCCGCCGTGTTCCAGAGAGCACCGGGCAATGGCACAGCTCTGGTTGCCTGCCCCGCCGCCGCAGCCGGGACAGTGGCCGCCCACATTCATACTGCACAGAATGCAGTTCAGTCCGCACAGGGAAAAACGAAGTTCTTCTCGTGTAAAACCCTTCATAAAACGCTCCTTACTGGATGGCGGATCACGGCTTTCAGCCGTTCCGGCTTACAGCGGCGCACATCGCTCAAATAAATTTCATGGTGGAACCGTCCTTCCCCGAAGTCGGCCGTATAACCCTGTGCCTGGGCGTATGCATCCATGGCAGACACCGTGGCAGGCTCATCGTCGTAAGGGCCGATGTGCATGCACTGAACGCACAACCCTTCCTCCCAGACGAAAAATTCCACCGGGGAAAAATCCTGCTGCTTCTTTTCCGTGGCTTGGCGCACAGCCCAGTCAAAGGCTTCTTTTGTGACGAATTCCGGAAGGCGGATGAGGGAGATCCAATGGAATGCCTCTTTGCGGGCATAATCCACACCGTAAACGCCTTCCTGCCACCAAAGGCCTTCCAGCGGCGGCACCACATAATCAAAATAACCGTCCAGCTTGTGGCTGCCCAGTTTGCTCATTTTAATGGTGAAGGCCACGGCGTACAGAAGTCCAATGGCCTGTTTGTAGGCGCCTCCTTCTTCGTTGGGGTCGCCCTGGCCGCGTACCGCCAGAAAATGCATGGCGGGAACCCGGACGATGCCCGGCGTTTTGGGCGGCAGGTAAAATTCCCGATACTCTTTCTTGTAATCAAAGGGCATGGCTACTTCCTCGCTTTCTTTTGGGGTGTGCTTCGCAGCGCTTCACAGGTAATGCGAACCAGCTCTGTCATCAATTCCCGGTCTTCCACGTCTTCTACCAGAAAGGAGTCTCTGGCCCCCTCGTAAGCCGGAGCTCTGGGAAGGTCGGGGAACGCCGCTTCGCCCTGCGGGGTGATCTTTACAAAAAACTGGTCATCGCAGATGACGGCGAAAAACACGCCGTCGCAGTAAAGGCCGTATTCACCGAACATTTTCCGGCTGCGGATCATGCCGGCCGCCCGCAGCTGTTCGGCCACATAGTCCACAAAATCCTGATGGGATGCCATACTCATTCCCTCCCTGTATAGCGGTCGGCCAGCGTTTGGGCCAAAGCTCCCAGCCGAGCACGCAGTTCCGCCGGCTCCAGCAATTCCGCACTCTCCCCAAAAGTCAAAACCCAGCTGAGCACACTGTCTGCGTCGGGAAATCCGCCGGTGAATCGCAGCCGGCCGTCCGCTGCCTGAGTAAAGCTGTCCGCACCGTACTCTTCCACCAGCCGCCAGCGGCAAGCAGGATCGAAGAGAACAGTGACCTGATACTTGACCGGGAAAACCCGTTCCGGGTTCAGGTCGGGCACAGGTGCGGGGCGCAGGGAGAACACCTCTCCGGCACAAAGCTCCGTCATCCGGTTGAGCTTGAACAGACGAAAATCCTGCCGGGTCTGGCACCAGCCCCAGACATACCAGGTGGACCAGTGGAAAATCAAGTAGTAGGGCTCGACGGTCCGCACCGATTCTTCCCTGGGGGAAAAGTAGGAAAAGCGGATGGTACAATGCTGCTCGATAGCGTTTTGGATCAGCTCAATTTTCGGTGAAAGGCTGGTTTTGTACCAGGAAGAGAGATCGATGAGCATGTGGGCGCCGCCGGCTACCAGTCCGCCGTTTCCTGCAGACAGTTTTTCCATCAGCTGGGCATAGCGGCGGGTGCCGCTGACGCTGTCCAGACTTCGCAAGCCCGCCAGAATGGCCTGCATCTCCGGAGCGGTGAGAAGTGTGCGGTCGACCCGGTATCCCTCCATAATGGAAATGCCGCCGCCCGTACCCTGCGAGGTGGAGATGGGAATCCCGGCCCGGCACAGAGATTCAATGTCCCGCTGAATGGTTCGCCGGGAAACCTCAAACTGCTCTGCCAGTTCCGGGGCAGTGACCCGTTCTTTCTGAAGCAAAAGAGAGAGAATGCCGATCAACCGATCCAGTTTCATGCCGTTCCACCGCCCTTCGCGTCTTCATTTGCATTATAGCACAGAAACCGGACAACAGTCTGTCATGTTTCTCCGTGTTGTGTTTTGAAAGAGCGTTGGATACAATAAGAGCAAAGGAGGACGGTTATGGGAAAAGTAGTTTTGTATCTCGCCGTCAGTGTAGACGGATATATTGCAGATGACCAGGGCGGCGTGGACTGGCTGAGAGGCGACGGCAGTGAGCCGGCCGCACCCGGCAGTTATCCTTCTTTTTACGAAACGGTAGATACCATTGTCATGGGCCGGGCCACATACCGTCAAATTACCACAGAGCTTGCCCCGGGCAACTGGCCTTACCCGGGCCGCCCTTGCTATGTGGTGACTCACCGGCGGGAACAAGAGCGGGACGGAATCCGCATGTGGAATGGAGAGCCAGCCGCACTGGTGGATAAACTGAAGACTGAGCGGGAAGGAACGATCTGGATTTGCGGCGGCGCGTCTGTGGCCGGGCAGCTTTTGAAAGAGGAGCGCATTGACCGGCTCTGGCTTTCAGTGATCCCCACCGTGCTGGGCAAAGGCGTGCGGCTTTTTCCGGAATTGCCGCAGGCGTGTCCGCTGGCACTGGTGGCGACCAGCCACTCCAACGGGATTGTAGAGCTGGTGTACGAAAAAAGGTAACGCAGTCTTTTGCTGCGCAAGCATCGGCAATGAACAACGTGCATCCAGAGTGAGAATGGGTCGGAAACGATTTGGCCTTCCTTCGAGAGAAACAAAAATGCGGAGTACCCCATGAGCGGGGTACTCCGCATTTTTGCCGGAAAAATCATGACTCGATCTCGTAGGGCCAGGTGTTGATGCCGCCGAATTCGTAGATGCTGGTGTAGCCCAGTTCTGCCAGCGCGGCGGATGCCGTCTTGCTGCGGTTTCCGCTTCGGCAGTAGACCAGAACAGTGGAATCCTTTTCGGGAATCACTTGGGCGGCAGTATCTTCTTCAATGGTGCCAACCGGAAGAAGAACTGCCCCGGGGATATGGCCGCTGCCGTATTCGTCCTGCTCCCGTACATCCAGGACAATGACCTCCTGCGTATCCATCATCTCCTTGGCCTCTTCCTGTGTGATCTGCTGATAGGAACTGCCGGCTCCGCTTCCACCGCAGCCGACAAGCAGCAAGAACAAGATTGCAAACGGTAAAATTCGTTTCATTGAGTACCTCCATACCTGCATTTTTGCAAAGTGCATTTGCCGCGTTATTTTCCGCTGTCCGCGTGCACGCATTTTTCAATAATATCCGCCAGGATTTCCGGGTCATCGGCGCAGCCCTGCCGCAGCCACTCTTTGACAATGGCAATAATCCCTTCTATATAATAGGCGATATAATACGGGCGATGCGCCGCTGGGATTTGAAAGCGTTCCAGAATCGGGCCCAAAATGTGCTTTTTCAAATCACCATATCGCGCATCTGCCTGCATATCGGTGGGGTTTCGAAACGCCGCGCGGTAAATTTTTTTGTTGTCCCGAATAAAGCGAAGGTATGGAAGCAGGTATTCACGGGAAACCAGAACGAGATCTTTCAGTTCCCGGTGTTCCATGCCGCCGAGAACCGCCTCTTCTGTCTGAGGAAAATAAGACAGAAAGCGTTCGTTGATCATCGCCACGGTCTCCTCCAGCAGGTCGGAGATGGTTTCGTAGTGCAGGTAAAAGGTAGAACGGTTCACCCCGGCTGTTTCGCAAATTTCTTTCACCGTGATGTATTCCAGTTCTTTCTTTTCCAGCAGTGTAATCAGTGCTTCGTCCATGCGCAGGGCGGTATTGAAGTATTTGCTCTGCGATTTATTCATCTGCGGCCTGCCTTCCTTTCTTATTCGGCTGATTCGCTGATCTCTCGGGCCAGCTGGATAATTTCAAAAGCGTACTTTTCCTTGCCCGCAAGAAGAAGTTTTTTGTAAATCGGGTAATTCATACCTACGCCGACGAATCCCAGAATCCCCAAAACAATCCCGATGCCTGTCATAACGACGCTGCCACTTCCCACTACTCGCATGGAAAGGCACATTCCAAGGCCCAGAATCAGGGTCATCCCAACACCGAAGGTGTAGGCGAAGATGTTGGCTTGGCTTTTGGCCTTTCGGTCCAGCTTTTTCAGCGCGACAACTTTGGAAGTATCTTTAGGGGCGTATTCATTGGCAATGGCCTGTTTGGAGAGGGAAACCGCCTGTTTGAAAAGCCGGGTGGGGATATGCTTCCGGCCTGTCTTGCTGGCACTCTCCCCACGCTCCAAGTCGGGATATTTCACCACCATATAGGCGTGAAAATC